>JAYZVA010000151.1:0-29029 GCA_036156175.1 Myxococcota bacterium | reverse complement strand
CTCAAAGACCTGAAGCCGTCCACGCGGCAGCGCTTTGTGTTTTTCGACTTTGGGTACCCGCCGCCCGCGGTCGAACGGGAGGTGGTTGCCACCGAGAGCGGCGTTCAAGACGATGCCGCGGCGGCCTTGGTCCAGATTGGGGGAAAAGTTCGGAACCTCACCGATCGGGGGCTGGAAGAGGGCGTCTCCACGCGGCTGCTGATTTATGCGGCCCGGTTGATTGCGGCGGGAAGCGAACCCCGGGAGGCGTGCGCCGCGGCGTTGTCCCGCGCGCTCACCGATGACGCGGACATGGCCGCCACCATCGACCAGATTGTCGCGGATTTCTTTTGAAACCGAAGTGGTGGAGGGCCGCCCGGTCGGTGATTGGCTTGCGGGCCATGCTTCGGGCGAGGCCGGCGACCATTCGCGCGTGGGTTCAGAACGTTCGGGCCATCGAGCAAGCATTGGGTCGCACCGAAGCAACGGCCTACACCCGCCTGTTGATGGCGGTGCCGTCCGCCGAGCTGTTGGACGCGCTGGTGCCGGTCTTGCCCGATGTCGTGGCTGCGGTGCCGCCGGCCGATCGGGACCGATTTCACCGGATGATGGCCGCTGTTCTAAAGGACAACCCCGCTGCCGCATTGGCGGTTGCACGGACCTTGCCCCCGCTGTTGGCCGAGATGGACGATGCCGGACTGGCCAGTTTCATCGCCACTGCCCTTCAAATGCACGATCAAGACCGCGCGCGGGCAGAGGGGTTTTTGCGAATGGAGTCGCGGTCTGGGCGGGAAGCCGCCGATGCCGCCCAAGGGGGGACAACGCTGCGCTCCATGCACCGCTCGCTGACGATGTATGCCCGGGCCCACTGCGGCGAGGCCGTGCAGGTCCGGCCCGGTGGCGAGCGCTCCTTCACCGATGGTCGGCACCTCTACCTCCCCGACCGCATCAATCGGTTCGATGACGCCCGGGATCGGGACGTCTTCTGGGTCGAGACGGCCCGTGCGGCCGGGTACATTGAGTTTGGGTCGCTGGACATCGACTTGGATGCCGTCGCGGGGCCGTGGAGCCATCCTCGGGATGACGAGATGCCTTACGACCGCATGGTCCGAAGTTTTCAAAACCCCGTGGTGGCCAGCACGTTGTTCCTGATGTTCGAGCGGGTGCGCGTGGACCGGTGCGTGGTGGCGGCCTACCCCGGCGTGGGCCGGCGCATGCGAGCGCTGGATCTGCGCCCCGAAGTGCCGCCGCTGCGCAGCGAGGCGCCGGCCGATCGGGCCCTCCATCTGATGGCGCGTGGATTGCGCGGGGATCCGATCGAGGGCGCTGACCCCGCTGCGGTGACGGCCCGCGCGGTTGTGGCTCACGTCGAGCGGGCGACCTGGAGCTCCGTCAATGATGTCGTTGCGTCGGTCGTGCATGCGGTGCCGTTGGTTCAGGACCTCTTGCAGGCGGCGGATGTGTCCGGAGAACTGGCCAAAGGGATGGGGTTTTCGCCCGAATCGATGAGCGACGATGACAAGGCGGTGGAAGCCAAGGCGGCATCGTTGCTTCGTTCAATGGAGGCCCCTGGTGCGTTCGATGCCGCGAGAGACGCGGCGCGACCGACGGACGAGGACGGCTTGAGTTTTGCGGAGATGTCGGCGTTTCTCGATCGAATGGAGGCGCCGGGAGGCCCGCTGCAAGGGGGGGGCGATGCCGACGCTGAAGCGGGCGTTCTCCATCGGGATGTCGACCGCACCGCCTCGGCCACGGCGCACCGCTATCCAGAGTGGGACCACGAACTTGGCGAGTACAAGACCGGTTGGGTGGCGTTGACGGAATACCGCCTCGACGACGGAAACCCGGATTTTGTCGACACGGTGTTGGCGGAACACGGTGCGATGATTGGCGCAGTGCGCCGCGCATTCGAGGGCCTCCGGCCGGAGGCGAGCCGTCCCAAGCGGGGCCTGTCCGACGGCGATGAACTGGACTTTGACGCCGTGATCGCGGCCCGCATCGCATCGCGCGCCGGGGTCAGTCCGGTGGAAGGGTTGTATCGGGCGCGGCATCGGGCGGACCGGGACGTCGCTGTGGCGTTCTTGGTCGACATGTCGTCATCGACCAACGAGCACATCAACACCGCCAACAAACGCATCATCGATGTCGAGCGCGAGGCGCTGGTGGTGGCCGCCGAAGCGATCGCTGCGCTCGGTGATCCGATGGCCATCTATGGCTTCTCGGGGTTTGGTCGCGACCAAGTGGCCTTCTACGTTGCCAAGGAGTTCGATGAACCCTACGGACCGAAGGTGCGGCATCGGATCGGGTCGATCGGCTGGAAAATGGAGAACCGCGATGGGGCCGCGATTCGGCACGCCACGACCAAGCTCAAGCGCGCCCCGGCTGCGGTCAAGCTGCTGCTCTTGCTGAGCGATGGCAAGCCCCTCGACTGCGGCTGCACTCAATACAGCGACGCCTACGCCCACGAGGATACGCGGGCGGCACTCATTGAAGCGCGGGCCGCGGGGGTGCACCCATTTTGCATCACCGTCGACCCCCATGCCCGAACGTATTTGCGCCGGATGTATGGCGACGGTGGCTACACCATCATCGACTCGGTCGAGTCGCTCCCGGCCCGCTTGCCCGCCATCTACCGGCGCCTGACGCGCTGACGGGCTAAGGGGGGTGAGATCATGGCCACTGGACTGAACCATCTGCACACCAATCTGGCGCACTTGTTGGTGTTGTTTGCCCTCACCAACACGGTGCTGGCGGTGCTTGGTGCGGGTCGAAAGCCGTCACTGGCTTCGGTCATGACCAAGGTGCATGCCTACGGCGTAATGATGCTTGGGCGACTGATTTACGTCGCCGGGTTGGGGCTGGCCATGGTGACGGGGCACTCGTTTGCGCAGCCCTGGATCTTGGGCGGACTCCTGTTGTGGGGCGCCGTCGAAGTGGCTGGAAAGCGGTTGGTCTCGGCAGAGTTGGCCACGGTTTCGGACGGCACGGTGGGGTCGTCGAGGGTGGCCCTTGGCGCCGGCATCCAGCTCCTCGTGATCGTCGTCATCTACGGCTTGATGTACGTGAAGCCCACGTTTTGAGCACCGTCCTTGGGGTGGTGGGTGACATCCACGCGAGGTGGGCGTTGTTGGATGAGGTGCTGAATGCGCTCGCGCGCGGACCGCGGCTGAACGGCGTCGTTTTGGTCGGTGATTTTGCGTGCGCGGGGCGCGGTGAACACCAGAGGGCGCAGCGCAAGGTGGAGTACCTGCTTGCGGTGGATCGGGCCTTGGCGATGGCGAAGGGGCTGGGCGTCGATGTGGTCTATGTTCCCGGAAATCACGATCGGCCGGAGCTGTCGGGGTGGGGCAACGTGGATGGGAAATCGGTGGTCGTCGGTGACCTTCGAATCGGCGGGATTGGTGGGGCTGGACCCGACCGGATGGGCTTTGCCTACGAATGGGATGAACGCGACGTGCGCGGCCGCCCGCCGTTGGATGTGGATGTGTTGGTGAGCCATTGTCCACCGGCCGGCACCCCGTTTGACCGGCTCCCGAACGGCAACCATGTGGGCAGTCAGGCGGTTCGAGAACGGGTCGATGCGCTCCGCGGTGTGGGGTTGTTCGGCCACATTCACGAAGCCCATGGCGTGGGCCAAATCAATGAATGCCTGTGTTTGAACCCGGGCGGACTCGGTCCACCGATGGGGCACCCCCGAGTTGGATGGGTGTTTGGCACCGATGCGGTGGTGTTGAAAGATCTGCGAAACGGCACTGAAGCGCGCGCCGAGCGACGGGGAGCGTTAGGCGGGAACCATGAGTGACCACCGCGAACCGAAGCGGGGGCGTCGTCCCCCAGGGAAACGCGTCCGCGACAAACGCCCGCCCACGGATGATGGCGGGCCCCGACGGCGTGCCGACGCACGGCCGCCTCGGAAGAAACGACCCGGTCCACCAACGGGCGTGGAGCGGGTCGTGGTTCCCACCCGATGGATCGGCCGCGGCGAAACGGTGGTCGAGGGGCGCGGAAAGCCGCTTGTGGTCTGGGGCGGCATTCCGGGTGAAGCCGGTCGGGTGGTGATCTACAACCGCGGTCAAAACCAAGACCGCGCCCGCTGGCTGGGGGCGGACGAACCCGATCCCCGCCGCAGGGTACCCCCTTGCGACAAGTACGATCGGTGCGGCGGGTGCCCGCTGATGCACCTGGAGTCTGGCGCACAAGACGACGTTCGGTTGTCCATGGTTCGGGACCTGTTTGCGACCCATGGTCTCGATGTTCCCGTGCCATCGGCGGTGGTTCCCTGTCCGGACGGGCCGGAAAACTATCGGCACTCCGTGAAGATGGCCTGCACGAAAACCGACCACGGTCGGCTTCGTCTCGGAGCTTACCAGCGAGACTCTCATTACGTGCTGCCGATTCCCAATTGCAGGGTGGCCACGTCGGGGTTGCGCCGCGCCATGGGCTCGGTCACCCACCACATCATCGAGCACGGTGTCCCGCCGTATGAAGAGGCCACCGACCGCGGGGTGTTGCGGCACGTGCTGATGCGTCAAAGCCGGCTCACCGGTGAGATCTTGGTCACCCTGGTGTGCGCGCGCCGACCCCGAGACGCCAAGGATCTCGCCGATGCAATTGCGCAGAACGTCGCGACCGTGGCTGGGGTCCACCTCCACATCAACTCGCATCCCGGCAACGCAATCTTTCATGTGGAAGACGGCGAGATCGGTTCGGTCAGCCTCACGGGACGTGCGACCTTGGACGACGAGATCGCGGGCACGCGGCTCCGCTTTGGCCCCACCGACTTTTTTCAAGTGAATCCATCGACCGCGGAACGGATCGTCGCCGATGCCATGGCGTTGACTGCCGATCTTGCGGACCGTCCCGTTGTCGACTTGTACTGCGGCGTGGGCACGTTTGCGCTGCCCTTTGCAAAGCGCCATCCGTGGGTCGGCGGGATCGAGTTCTCTGTGGGCGCAATTGCCCGCGCCCAAGCGAATGCGCGGCTGCTGAAGCTTCCCGCAGAGTTCCTGGCGGGTTCGGTCGCTGAGACGATTCCCCAGTGGGTCGGACGGGTTCGAGACGCCGCACCGGTGGTCGTGCTGGATCCGGCTCGAAAGGGCCTTGAGCCCGAGGCGTTCGACCCCATTGCCTCCCTGCAGCCCGCGCGAATGGTGTACATCAGCTGCAACCCTGCAGCGCTGGCTCGGGATCTGGCGGAATGGGTTCGCCGGGGGTGGTCGGTCGGCGAAGTTCGCGCCTACGACATGTTCCCCCAAACGGCTCACCTTGAAATGTTGGCGGTGTTGTCGCCGCCGACGGCGCCAGTGGCTAAGTCTGGGGGACCGCGGCGGCGGATAGTTCGATAGGACGAATCATGAATCTCACCCGATGGCTGCTCCCCCTCTTTGTGTCCAGCACTGCTGCAGCACAGACCCTCGAAGATCCGATGGAAGACCTGGATTCCGCGGAAGCGGCGACCGTCTTTGTCTCTCCGTTCCAGCCGCGCAATCCCGCTGCAGCCGGTCTTGCGGGCATGATGTCGGCCTTCCTGGAGTCGCAGCTGGAGGCCATTCCAGAGTTGACCGTCATCCCCGCATACGATGCCCCTTCGGTGCACGACATGAGCGCCGAGGTCTACTTGGAGAGTTGCCCGCCCGGGCAAGCCGTCGGGTGTGCCTTCGTCGTTGGTGAGGTCGCCGGCGCGCGGTACGCGGTGACCGGGGCGATTCAGTCGGACACGGATGGCACGATGGTGGAAGTGTCCATCATCGACGTCCGCATGTCCCGAGAAGCGATGAGTTTTGTGGCCCAACTGGGTCTGGGCGAAGACGAACGGTTTGCCGAAGGCGTCGCCTCGGTCTTGGTGGCCGTGGTTCGGGGCGAAGCCGGTCGGGTTGAAGACATTCGCGATCTGTCGGAGACCCCCGAGGTGGATTACTCGGCCGCGGCGGCCCAGCTGGCTGAGCTGGCTGAAGAGTTGGGGGATGTGCGGACGTCCACGACCCGGTCGAGTCTGATGATCGACCGGCCTGCGATGACCGAGGAAGATCTGTCCGAACGCATGGACCGCGAGGGCACGAAGCCGTGGGAGCGGGTTGGCCTCACCCCGCAGCAGTACATGCAGTGGAAAAACTCGAACGAGTCCCTCGACGAGTGGAAGCTTCGGAACGCCGGTCGGCGCGGTCAGGTCATTCTGCGCGGGTCGGGCGGGTTTGGCTACGGTCCGGTTCACGGACGGTACGACGGATCCTACGTCCGCGAGGTGGTGGACACCCAGTTCACCTTGGCCGAGATGTACGCATGGCAGTCGCAAGAAGGGGGCATTGGCTCGTTCACCGAAGCCGCCATCGCCGTAGGTGTGAGTCCCGTTCTCGAGGTGGGCGTCCAAGGTGGCCTCGCGTCGGGGCGTTACTACGTGAATGTGCTGAGCAAGGTGATGAACAACACCGCGGCACCGCCCAAAGAAAACGATTTTGCAAACAGCAATCTGTACGTTGGCCCCACAGTGTTGGCCGCATTTGCGCCCGGTGCGCGGGTTCGGCCCGTGCTGGGTGGCGGTGTGATGTACTGGGTCGGGGAGGGCGTCGATGACAACGAATCGCTGCCCGAAGAACTCGAGACCTTTCCGGGACCCGCCCTCGTGGTTTTTCAAGGCAAGACGGGTGTGGAGATGCGCCTGTCAAAGACGGTGGACCTCTTTGCGCACGTGCCGTTCACCGCGGTGATCGCGGGCACCGATACCGCAGTCGCGCACACCGGTCGTGGGTGCACCGAAGAGCAAAATGGTGTCTCGCAGCGGTGCTTGGACACGGAAAGCAATCAGCCCCCTGGGGTGTCTCCCGTGGGGGCTGGCTTGATGCTTGGTTTGCAGGTCCGGTTGTTCGGGCCCCGCTAATGCACAAGGTTGTTCGCGGGCTGCGCGTCTTCGAAGACCGCAGTTAAAATATGCTCGTTGATCATGTCGGCAGTCACGGTGGTGACCAGCAAACCGGCGTTGTACGCCTTCTTCAGTTCCATCAGACAGGCCCCATCGTCGTGGGTGGGGGTGCGGGGTTCTTGGCTGAAGTCAGTCTGCATCTTGGTCACTCCTTTTGGGGGTGGTGGGTTCGGTCCACCCTGCGGCAAGAACAATACGGTCGACCCCGCATCATCTTGAGGATTTTTATTTCGGTTTTGTTTGCCGCTTCCCGGTGAACCAAACCAAACAAAAGCCCCCCCGGATTCTCATCCGGAGGGGCTCACCCAAAGACCCAAACTTGAGGTGAAAATGGGGCCGGCGCGGTGACCGGCCCAGGGGTTTACAGCATGTTGTTGCGAAGGCGGAACTTGAGTCGCTTGACGCCTTGGCTGCGCAGTTGGCACGCCCGGCTCTCGGTCACGCTCAGGATCTCGCCAATTTCTTTGAGGGTCACGCCCTGCATGTAGTACAGCGTAACGGCGACGCGTTCCTTCTCGGGCAGGCACGAGACCGCGTGGGCCACTTCGCTCTTGAGTTCCTCGCGGCAGAGCGTGGACTCCACGGAGTCGTCGTTGTTGGGGATGATCTCGACCAGGGGCGTGTTTCCGTCTTCCGTTGTGGGGATGTCGAGGCTGATGAGCTTCTTGATGCGTGCGTCGCGCACCAGGTTGTCGTACTCATCGGTGCTCATGTCCATGGCCGCAGCCATCTCGTCTCGGGATGGGTCGCGCCCCAGGTTGAACGAGAGGGTCTTCTTGGCGTGCTCGATTCGGTTGACCTTGCGGCGGACGCTGCGCGGCACCCAGTCGTCTCCGCGGAGGGCGTCGAACATCGCGCCCTGGATTCGAATCTCGGCGTAGGCCTTGAAGGGCACACCGCGAGAGGCATCGTAACGGTCGACGGCGTCGATGAGCCCGAGCGTTCCGATGTTGATGAGCTCGTCCACTTCCACGCTTGGGGGCAGGCGACGCGCCATCCGGCATGCGATGGTTCGGACCAGCGGGTAGTAGTCGAGAATGAGTTGTTCGCGGTTGTATTCAGCGTTGATTGGGGTCAAAAGAGCAGTCATTTCACACCTCTCGGGTTCAAGTTGTGGGTCGCCGCTCAGTAGTGCAACCGCTGTGCCAACTTTTTGAACCGAGGTTAAACCTTGGTTTTCGAGAAGTCGTATCCATTTAGATACGTATATAAAAAGATACACCGTATCCAGATGTATACTCTTTAGCGCCCTTCATAAATTCCCCCACCGTGCTACGGGGGATGCGGAGACGGTGCCCGATTGCGCGGGCTGAAGCTCCCGAGGACGAATGCCTTTTTCTGCCAAAACCCCGTTCGGACGGTTCGCTGCCCTCGTGATCTCGCGGCCCGGACGGTCGTGGACGGCCGTGGGCTTGGTGAGCTTGTGCGCGCTGGTGTTGGCGCTGGGAATCCGCATCGACCCCAACATGCTGCGATTGTTGCCACCGGACCACCCCTCAACCCAAGCCGTCGTGGACCTTCAACGGGCCGAGGGCGGCGTCGAGGTTCACACCATTTCGGTTGACGGCACATCGCCCGAGGCCGTCGACGCCTACATGAAGGACCTCGCTTCGGAGATTCGCGCCCTCGATTCCGTGGAATACGTGCTGTACGACATCGATCCCGATCTGGCCTACCGCATCGGCTTGATGCAGTTGTCCGAGGAGGAATTGAGCGCGATCCGCGACCGGGTCCAGGGTGCGCTGAATTTTGGCCCGGCGATGTTGAATCCCTTCATTGCCGCGCAGTGGATGGACCTGGGTCCAATCACCGCCAAGGTGAGGGGGGACGGACCGACCGCGCTGCAGGGCGCGGAGGGGACGGCGCGAATGATCGTGCGACCCAAAGGATCGGCCTTCAAGGTGGAGTTCGCGAAGTCGTTCATGGACGAAATGAACGGCATCATGGCCCGCTCTGCCCCGGAGTCCAAGGGCGTCAAAGTCCAGTGGATCGGCGGCGCCTTTCGCCACACCGTGGAGGATGTGGAGAGCGTGGCCTACGATCTTCGATGGACCGCTGGCGTCAGCATGGTGCTGGTGTTTGGGTTGATTTGGGTGGCGTTTCGGGACGTGCGTGCGATCGTCATGATCTTCGTTCCGCTCTTCATCAGCAACTTGTGGACCTTCGGGTTTGCAGCGCTGTCGGTGGGAACACTGAACAACTTCACGGCGTTCTTTCCCGCGATCTTGGTCGGGCTGGGGGTCGACTTCTCCATTCACCTGTACAGCCGGTACGGCGAACTGCGAGAGGACGGCTCATCGGTGGAGGCGGCCATTGTTGGGGCCTGGGACAAGACCGGCCCACCGTGTCTGGCCGCGGCCATCACCTCCGGCGCGGGATTCTGCGCCCTCTGGATGGCCGACTTCATCGCCTTTCAGCAGCTTGGGACCCTCTTGGCCGGTGGTGTTGTGTTGTGCCTGTTGAGCGTGCTCACGGTGCTTCCGCTGCTCATCTTGTGGCGCGAGCGCCAACCCGCGACGATTCCCCACAGCCGGCGCTCGGGCGATGCCAGTTCGTTCCTGGGCATACGGGGACCGGAATTTCCCACCTACCGGTTGGCGCCCATGGTCTTGATCTTGGTGGGAATCATCAGCGTGGCGGCGGCCTCCACGTTGGCCAAGGTTGAGTTTGAGTATGACCTGTCCGAGTTGCGTCCCTCGGGCCTTGCCTACGCCGACCTGACCGAGAAACAGCAGAAGCTGGTGGAATCCAGCTACCCCCCGTCGGTCGTCACATACGACGACAAGGATGAACTGCACGCGGACTACGTTCGCGTCTCGCAGGCAATCGATGCGGGGCTGCTCCCCGAGATTGCCCGCGTGCTTTCCGTGCATTCGGTTGTGCCGCGCGACCAAACCGGTCGGCTCGCATTGCTGGGGGAACTCTCCGAGCTGACCCGTCACGAGAACATGGCTTACTTGCCCCCTCCGGTCCGAGCGAACCTCGCGCGACTGAGCCCGGAAGACATCCGTCCGCTGTCCGTTGACGAGTTGCCGATTGGGATGCAGCACATGCTCGGCGCTCGCGGTGACCGTCATTGGTTGATGCTGTTTCCGAACGGCAACATGTGGGACCTGCGCGAGACCAGCACGGTGTACGAAGCCGTTCAACGGTGGCTGCCCGAGCGGCCCGTCGCGGGCCAGTACTTGGCGTTGAGTGTGCTCTACAACTTGGTCCGCGACGATGCGCCTCGCATCATCGGAACCGCGTTGTGCATGGTGTTCATCATCACGTGGGTGCACATGCGCAGTCCGCGCCGCGCGCTGGGGGCCACCGCAGCACTCGTCGCCGGGTTGTGCTGGGCGGGGGCGGGGCTGGCGCTCTTTCGCGTCAAAGTGTCGATGATCAACTTTGTGGGGATTCCCATCCTGATGGGCATCGGGATCGACGTGGTCATTCACTTGCTTCATCGGCTGAGCGAGGAGGGCCCTGGAAAAGTGATCCGCGCGCTCACCACCACGGGAACCGCAGCGGCGTTGTCGTCCGCCACCACGATTTTGTCGTTCGCATCGTTGTCGGCGGCAGGAAACCAAGGCATTCGGTCGCTTGGACTGATGATCGTGCTGGGGCTCAGTCTGGTCACGATGGCGGCCTTCATTGCGATTCCGCTGGGGTGGATGACCACGTGGAAAGTGCGAAAGCAGGTGCCCCGTGCGCCCGAAGCCAGCGATGCCGGGTAGGCGACTGGGTCGCTACACGCTGAGGATCTTTTCGACCAACGTGGCTGTGAAGTTGTGGCCGTTCAGAAACGCCAGCCGCACGTCCATGTCCGAACGTTGAATCTCGATCCGCTCAACGTGGGCATAGCCGACCCCATCCGCCACCGCGCGAACCGGCCGTTTGTCCGGTGAGATGACGTCGAAGGCGATGCGGGCCTCGGCCGGGAGCGTCAATGGGGTGAGGCGGGGGCTGTGGGGGCAGATGGGGGTCAGGTGAATCGCCCGCACGCCCGGGTGACATGCATGGCCGCTGGCACTGAAATGGTAGGCCGTCGAGCCGAGTGCTGTGGATGCGATGATGCCGTCGCACACCAATCGGTCCACCACGTCCACTTGGTCGATGGTGATGCGCAGGTGCGCGGTCTGGCCGCTCATTCGTTCCAGGTACACGTCGTTGACGGCGAGCGCGGACACGGGGTCTCCGCCGTCCGCCGGTCGGGCCGTCATGGCGAGCCGCGGAAAGGTATGGACCGTCCATGCCCGGGCTTCGATGGCCTCGACGGTGGCTTCGAAGTCCTCGGGATCGTTCAACAAGAACCCAACCCTTCCCGCGTTGATCCCCAGGAAGACCCGCTCCGGACCTTGGGTTCGAATGGTCTCCAGCATGAAGCCGTCGCCGCCCAGAACCAGGCAGATGTCCTCGGGCAAGGCGGTCGGGTCGATCCGATCCTTGAGCCGAGCATGCAGTGCTTGAGCGGTCTGGTTTTGGGGGTCGAGGCAGATCATGACAGCAGCCTATCAGGGGCGGGCGACCGATGCGGGGGTTAGCCCTGCGAGATGATGTTCCGGAAGTACCACGGCTTGGGCAACGACTACCTTGTGCTCGAAGACGGACTGCTCACCCCAGACCGCGTCGCTGCGCTGTGCGACCGGCACCGGGGGCTTGGCGCGGACGGGATCTTGCAGCGGCTCCCCAGCGAACGCGCCGATGCGGGGCTGCGCATCTGGAACCCCGATGGGTCCATCGCCGAGAAGAGTGGAAACGGGCTTCGAATTTTTGCGCGTTGGATGGTCGAGCACCAACAAGCGCCCGACGACATCACGGTGGAGCTGACCTGCGGAGTGGTGCGCTGCCAAGTCGACGGCGCCATGGTCACCGTGCAGATGGGACAGGCCACCTTTTCACCGGACCGTGTTCCCGTGACGGAGGCGTTGGTCTTCGCTCCGAAACCGGTCGGTGACGTCATGCTGCCGCTCACAGCGGTGGGCTTGGGCAACCCCCACTGCGTGGTGTTCTTGGGCACCGACCTCGACGCGTTGCCGTGGAGGGACTGGGGCGCTGCATTGGAACGCAGTCCGTTGTTTCCGAACCGAACAAATGTGCAGTTCGCCCGCGTCGTGGATGCCCACACCATCGAAGCACGGGTGTGGGAGCGCGGGGCCGGCGAGACGCTCGCGAGTGGTTCGAGCGCCTGCGCGATTGCGGCTGCCGCAGTTCGGTTGGAGCACTGCGAAGGAACGGTCGCGGTGCGGATGCCTGGGGGTGAACTCGAGGTCACCGTCGGACGGGACTACTCGCTCATCTTGCGCGGCCCGGTTGAGTACGTTGGGCAAATGAACTGCCCGTGAACGATCGCGGTGGGATGAAATATCTGGCCAAGAGCGCGCCAGTTCGATTGACAGCGGTGCCCCACAAGGGCACGATCGAATGTAGGGACGGGCAACCATGCGGGTTTTATTGATTCGACCACCGGCTCGACACACCGTCGAGAGCGAGGTTCCAGAAGCGGTTGAAGCTGAAAATCTCAGCTATCCGCCGTTGGCGCTGATGGCGATTGTGTCGTTTCTACGCGAACATTCGCACCACACCGTTGAACTGTTGGATGCCCAACTGGATCACCTCGAATACGACGAAGTGGAACGTCAGATCCGCCGGTTCAAACCCGATGTCGTTGGGATCACGTGCTTCACTGTCCAACTCGTCGATGTGCACAACACGATCGCGGCAGCAAAGCGGGCGGGCACCGAGCGCATCGTCCTGGGCGGACCGCACATCAGCGACTTCCCGCACGAGAGTGTGGGGCTGAAGGATGTGGACGCCGTTGTGAAGGGCGAGGGCCAGCAGCCAATGCTGGACTTGCTGACGGCGTGGGAAGCGGGCGAGGAGGTTCGGGGGCTGCCCGGCATCATGGCGCACCCCGACGATCCGATCCCGGAAAACGACGTCTACTTCTCGAACGACTTGGACGAGTACCCCATCATCGACCGCACCCTCGTGGACTACACGCGGTACTACGACGTGATGGGTGAGGGCGGCATCTTCACGACCGTGATCACGAGTCGGGGATGCCCGTATCGATGCACCTTCTGCAACACGCCGCGCCACCGGTACCGGGTCATGAGCCCCACCCGGGTGTGCGACGAGCTCCAAGCCTGCCTCGACCTGGGAATTCGCGAAATTTATTTTGTCGATGACACGTTCAACATCACCAACAAACGGGTCCATGAACTGTGCGACGAGATCCTGCGGCGGGGCATTGAGATCAGCTGGACCGTGCGGTTCCGCGTGAAAGGCGTGGATCGGCCGCTCCTCGAGAAGATGAAAGCGGCCGGCTGTCAGCGGATTCAGTTTGGTGTTGAACAGGGGACGGAAGAGGGGCTGCTTCGCCTCAAGAAGGATGTGACCAGCATCGAGATCGAAAACGCGTTCCGGCTGTGCCGCGAAGTGGGCATCAATACGGTCGCGTACTTCATGATCGGAACGCCCGTGGAGCGGACCCGAGCCGACGTCGCGGACACCATCCGGTATTCGATTCAGCTCGACCCTGATTTTGTGATGTTCAATCTGCTGACCCCGTTCCCCGGCACGACCTTGTTCGACGAGGGGCTGCGGGATGGGGTGCTGGATCTGGAGCCGTGGACCCAGTTCATGCGACACCCCGACGAATCCTTCAAGGCCCAGGTTTGGGACGAGCACTTCACCCGTGAAGAGCTCCGCGAGCTGCTGGAAGGGGCGTATCGGAAGTTTTATTGGCGCCCCAAGTTCGTGCTTCGAAACATCACACAGATCCGGAACTCCACCGACTTTAAACGGAAGGCCACGGCTGGCCTTCGCCTTTTGACGGGATAAGGTTGAACATGTCTGAAGACGCTCCCACCGCTGACGCACCCGTGACCAAGGCCAACGGCAAGAAGTTTACGGTGGTCCTGTTGACCATCTACAGCGTGGAAAATGCGGGGATCCGGTACGTGTCAGCGGCCCTGCAGCGGGCGGGCTTCGAGACCCACATCATTTTCTTGCGCGATTGGGTTCACAACCGGCTGGAGATGCCTTCCGAGACCGACATTGGAATGGCGCTCGACATCATTCGCGAGAAAGAAGCGGATGTGGTTGGAATGGGGTTCATGTCGAGCCTGTTCTCCATGGCGAAGAAGGTCACGGTCGACATTCAAGAAGCGTTTCCCGACCTGCCCATCATGTGGGGCGGCATCCACCCCACCAGCGTCCCTGAAGAGTGCATTCCGCACTGCGACTTCGTGTGCGTGGGCGAGGGCGAGCAGGCCGCAATCGATTTGTGCGAGGCGCTGCGAGACGGAACAGACCTGACCAGCATCCCCAACATCTGGGCCAAGATCGACGGGCAGGTGTACCGCAACAAGCCACGCCCGCTGATCCAGGATCTCGATTGGCTGCCCTACCCCGACACCGCCGACGACAACAAGTTCTACATCGAGCGGGGGCGCCTCACCATCGAAGAACCGTGGAAGCGGGGCGCAGAATACCGAATCTACTTTTCGCGGGGTTGTCCCTACAATTGCAGCTACTGCTACGTCTCCATCTTGCGTGACGTCTACGAAGAAAAGGGCCGAAAGTTCTATCGCGCACGCTCGGTGGAGCACATCCTCGGCGAACTCGAGCACATGCAGAAGACGTTTCCAAAGGTGGCTCGCATCAAGATCGACGACGACACGTCGTTCGCGTTCGGCGACGCCTGGATGGAGGAGTTCCTCGAGAAATACCCGAAGCGGGTGGGCAAGCCGTTTGAGTGCTTGTTGATCCCACCGATGCTCCGCCCCAAGATGCTCTCGAAGCTGGTCGACGCCGGCTTGGTTCGCGTCCAGACCGGCATCGAGAGTGGGTCGGCCAAAGAGTCGAAGGAGATTCACAACCGGAGTCCGGGCAATCGCGCCATCATGAAGTTCGCGGAGTTCAACAAGGAGCTCAAGCTCAACGTCGTGTACGACGTGATCGTGGACAACCCCCACGCGACCGAGGAGATGAAGATCGAGACCGTCGAGTTCCTCCTGGACTTGCCGCGGCCCTACGACATCTTTTTCTACAGCCTGAACTACTTCCCCGGCACCGCGCTCACCCGCCAAGCGTTGGCCGACGGCATGCTCGACCCCAACGAGGTGGAAGGCCGCGCCAACAAGTCGTGGTACCAGTTTCGCGTGTCGATGGACTGGCCGCGCTCGGACGAGGACCGATTCTATCTGGCGTTGTTCTCGATGGCGTCAAAGTCGTTCATCCCCAAGGCCCTCATTCAGAAGTTCTTGGACGAACGGGAGTATTGGAAGCAGAACGTGGAGCCCGTGTACCAACTCGCCAAGGCCACCAACTTGGCAAAGATGGCCTACGTTGGGGCGCGGTACTTCAAGAACGGCGAGTTGACGTGGTTCAAGATCCGCCAATACGGTGACATCACAAAGATGATCAGCCAGTAGGCCGCTGAGCGGGACTCCGATGGGCATTCGTTCGAAAATCAAGGGCCGGTTGAAGTCTGCGTTGGGTGGGACCGCGAAGCCAGCGGCCGCGCCTCAGCCAGAGCCGACACCGCCATCCAAGCACGCGGTGTCCATTTCGGAAGACTCGGGCGGGGGCAATCTGCGCGACGGTGTCGAGGACCTTCCGTGGTACCTCAAGTACGATGACAACGACGGCTGGGAGTCGACCGACGTGGAGCAAGGCGGCGAAGACGACTGATCCGCGCAGCGCGGGGCCGGGTCACTGCCGGCGGCGGCCCGTCACCACCAGCCCGAGGACGGCAATCAACCATGCCGCTGGTCCCGTTGTGGGGGCCGCCGCGGTGGCGCAGCCGCCTTTCTCCCCGGCGAGTTCCGCCGCACTGTATTTCGGCGCGGCGTCTGCATCGCCGGCGCTCCCGGTGTCGGGCTGGCCCGTGTCGCTGCTCTCCGATCCGGTGTCGTTGCTCTCCGATCCGGTGTCGCCGCCCGCCGATCCGGTGTCGCTTTCGTCGGGCAGTTCACCCGTATCCGCGGCGCCGGAGTCGCTGCCTTCGGGGTCGGTGTCCGCCGTCGCCTCAGCGGTGTCGGCCGCCATCATCGTCGAGACGGGTTCGGTGGGGGCGAGGTCCAACAATCCGATGACGACGCCGATGAATGCGAGCAGTTTGACCATGGGGAACTCCAGCAGGCGTAGATGCTATCACGGTTGGTTCGGGGTGCTCCGGTTCAAGTACACCGTGATGACCGTCCACAGCATGACGCACCCAAGGGTCGCCCACAGCGCTGCTCGCGGCTGCTGCGCGGCCACGAGGGCCAGCAACATGAGGCTGGTTGCGCCTTTGGCCATTCGGTACGACATCATGTCGACAAAGGCCTTCCCCTGCGTTTTCTCTGCGCGACTCAACGGGATGTACAGGATCTCCTTGGCGGCTCGGAACAAGGAATAATCGAATGCTTTGGACGCGATCTTGGCTGCTGCGATCGCACCGTACCGCGGCACGAGGGCGTAGCCGGCAACCGCTGCACCCAACACGCCGGGGATGGCCAGCAGCACCAGCGGGACGCCAAGCAATCGGATGATGGGCCCCGTGCCCAGCTGCAGTGCGATGGCGATTGCATCGATGCTCGCGTACATGCGGCCGATGGCGGCGGTTCGTTCATCGACGTCGGGATAGAACTGCTCAAGCGCCACATTGAACTGGTAGTCGATCAGCGTGATGACGACCTGGGTGATGGCGATCAACGCCATCAAGAGCCACAGAAACCGGCTGGTTCGAAGGACCGAAAACCCGGCCCGGAGGCTGGACGCGGCCTGCTTGGCCTCGGCTGCGATGCCGGTCTGCTGAGCCAGAACAAAGCCCCCGATGCCTCCAATCCCCAAGAGGGGCACGACCGCCCACAGCGACTGCGCGGTCGACCATTCGGCCGCAATCCATCCGACGCCGAGGTTTCCCGCCATGCCGCCGAGGCTGCCGATCACGCAGAACAATCCATACCACCACTTGGCCCGCTCTTTCGGCACCGTGCTGTTTGCGAACGACCAGAAAATTTCGATCAAGACCACGATGTAGAGGTCCTTCCACAGATACAGCGCCCAGGTTGTGCCGGGAAGATCGATGCCCATGGCGACCAAGATTGCGGCGAGCAGCCCTGCGCTGAGCGCGCTGACAATCCCAAACATTCGAACCAAATCGATCGAGGCGGACCACCGGTTGTACAGTGCGACGACCGCCAGGCTGCCCGCCCCGACACCAATCCAGGCGAGGGGCAAGGCTTCGGCCCCATTTGCGTCAAGGAAGAGCGACTCGGTTGCCGGGCGCGCCACGGCGTAGCTCGCCAAGATCACGAAGATCAAGGCGGCGAGGCCCACCAAGCGAATGCGCTGGATCCGAGCGATGGCCGGGTCGTTCTGCATGTCAATAGACGTTGTACTGTTTGCGGTACCGCTCGTGTTCGTTCACCGACCGGCTGGGGTGCAAGACCCCATCGGAGTCGTGGAGGTAGTACCAATACGGGCTGTCCACGGGTGCGGCAGCCGCCTCGAGCGAGCTGAGGTCGGGGTTTCCGATGGCGGTGGGCGGCAGGCCGGGCCGCAGTCGGGTGTTGTACCGGTCGTTCGGGTCACGCAGCTTCTTCAAGAAGGCACGGCGATCGTTCCATTTGGGAAGCTCGTACCGACTGGTGGCATCGACGCCCAGGTTCCACCGGCTGTCGATGCGCTTCCACAAGATTCCAGCGACGAGGGGGCGCTGCCGTTCCGTGGGCTCTTCGCGGACGATCATCGATGCCATGATCACGATGTCTTCGAGGCTGCGTTTGCCGAACCCGTCTTGATGTTGCGCCATGAAGCGTTCGTTGAAGAGGTTGAGTTGACGTTGGATGAACGTTCGGGGCTCAAAGCGGTCCCGCTCAATCATGTACGTCTCGGGAAACAAGTAGCCCTCAAGGCTTTCGGGAGGAAGCGGGTAGGGCGCGCGAAAAGCGCTGGGTGTTCTGGCCAAGGCGGCGTATTCCCCCGCTTCGATCAGCCCCTTTTCGGCCAACGCCGCGTCGATTTCGCGGATGCGCCAGCCCTCCAATACGGTGAACGGTTCCGCCGTGACGATGGGCGCGCCGCACAAGGCGGTGATCAACTCCGCATGGCTCATCGACCGCCGAACCGCGTGGTCGCCCGCCTTGATGCACCCGCCTTCTTTGTTGATGCGCACGTACCATCGAAACCCATCCGCATTGTCGATGGCTCCCGCGGCTTCGAGCACCGGCGCCATCGAGCGCGCAGTGGCGCCTTCGGGCACCGTGACCACGATTTCAGATTGGTCGGATGGGTCCGCCGGACGGCCGCTGAACCCATTGACGAACGAACAACTTAAGAAGAAGATCCACAACATCGTGCTTTCGCGTATCGCAGACCTTAGAGGACCGCATGCCCCGTTTCAATCCGTTGCTCTCTCAACTGCGCACGTACCCCGCGATTGCAGTGGATGAAGCCAAAGCCCGTCTGGAAGCCACGGGGCGGCGGGTGTACGATTTTGGCAAGGGGGATCCGGCTGAACCGCCGCCGAGCTTTGTCCGCGATGCGTTGTTTGACGCGGTGGAGCCGCGGCTGCCCTACCCTCGGGTGATGGGTTCCCATGCCGTGCGTCAGAGCATCGCCGACTACTTGGCGCGCCGCTTCGGGGTCTCGCTCGACCCGGCGACTCAGATTGTCCCGACCTCGGGGAGCAAGGAAGCCGTGTTTCACCTGCCGCTGTTGGTGATCGATCGGGATGCGCCAGACCGGGGCGTGGTGTTTCCCGATCCGGGCTACCCAGCCTACCAGCGCGGCGCGTTGTTCGCGGGCGGCGAGGCCATCGCAGTCCGGCTGAGTGGCGACCACATTCTTCGACCCGAACGGCTCGATCCGGCCATCGTGGAGCGCACGCGCATGGTGTGGCTCAATACGCCTCACAACCCATCGGGAGCGGTGATGGCGCTGGACGATCTCAAGCGAGCGGCCGACTTTTGCCGAGCCCACGACATCCTGCTGGCTTCGGACGAAACCTACGCGGACGTGTACCATGCCGACCCGCCTCACTCGCTGTTGGAGTGCGGTACCGAGGGGATCCTGGTGCTGCACAGCCTGTCCAAACGGTCGGGCATGACCGGCTACCGTTCCGGTTTTGTGGCGGGCGATCCCGAGCTGATGAAGGCCTTCGCCACGCTTCGGACCAATCCGGGCATCGTGCCCACCGACTTTGTGAATGCAGCCGCGGCTGCCGCGTGGGCAGACGACGACCACACCGAAGAGCGGCGCGCGGTGTTCCGCGAGAAAAAAGCGCTGTTTTTGGAGCTCTTCGACCGCCTGAACATGACCGTGATTGGTCGAGAGGCCAGCCTGTACCTGTGGGTTGCCGTCCCCGGCGGCGACGACGAGGCGTACGCCAAGCGGTTGCTCGACGCGGGCATTGTTGTGAGTCCGGGACGGATCTTTGGTGTGGACGGCGCAGGGGTTGGCTACATCCGCTTGGCCATGGTCCCCACTGTGGACGAATGCAAATCGGCGATCGCGCTGTGGACCCAAATGGAGAAGGAAGGATGCCGGAACTGAAAGATCGAATCGAAGCGTTTGCCGGAGGCGGCCCACCGGACCCCGAAGCGGTTCACGCCGTCATTGCGCTGCTGGACGCCGGTGAACTGCGCGTGGCCGAGTGCATCGATGGCGAGTGGGCAATTCATGAGTGGGTGCGCCAGGCCATCCTGTTGTATTTTCGCGTCGCCGAAATGGCGGTTCACGAAATGGGACCCTACGCGTTTCACGACAAAATCCCGCTCAAGACCAACCTGGCGGAACAAGGCGTTCGGCTGGTGCCCCCCGGATTCATTCGATTCGGGGCCCATGTCGAGGCCGGAGCGGTTGTGATGCCCGGGTACGTGAACATTGGGGCCCATGTCGGCGCCGGAACGATGGTCGACACGTGGGCCACCGTGGGCTCGTGTGCGCAGATTGGGCGCAACGTCCACTTGTCGGGTGGCGTCGGAATCGGGGGTGTGCTCGAGCCGCCCGGTGCTCGGCCGGTCATCGTGGAAGACGGGGCCTTCATTGGGTCGCGATGCATCGTTGTGGAAGGGGTCCATGTGGGGCGCGAGGCGGTATTGGGGGCGAACGTGGTGCTGACCTCTTCGACCCCCATCATCGACGTCACCGGCCCCCAGGAGGTGGTGACCAAGGGGTACGTGCCGCCGCGGTCGGTGGTGATCCCGGGAATGCGACCGAAGGCGTTTCCAGCCGGAGAATACGCCACCCCGTGCGCGCTGATCATCGGAACTCGCAAAGAGTCGACCGACCGGAAGACATCGCTCAACCAAGTGTTGCGTGACTTCGCCATCGCAGTCTGACGCGGGGGCCCCGATGGTGGGCCCCGTGACTCGGGTGTCCATGGCCGCGTGTCTGACCGTCGCTGCGCTGTGCGTGGCGATGGCACCCGTGTTGGACGAAGAATCCTACTTGGCGATCACGGCGAATTTGGACCCGCTCCGGCCGTATCATTGGTGGCGGCCATGGCCGCCCTGGTATGGCGGCTCGGAGCCCGATGCGTTTGTCTACGCGCACCCGCCGCTGTTTCTGACTTGGGTGGGCTTCGTTCAGGAGTGGGCCGATGGCCTCTTGGGCGCCCGGTGGGCTGCCGGTCTCCCGTTCGCCGCGTTGCTCGGGTGGTCGGGCGGGCGGCTGATCGAGGGCGTCACCCGCTACCCTCGTTTGGCGCTCGCGGTGTGGCTCTCGAGCCCCATCGCGTTGCTCGGGCTTCAGCGGGGGTTGATGCCGGACCTGATGGTGACCGCATTGTGCACCACCGCGGTGGTCGGGTGGCGAGAACGGGACCACGCTGCGCTGCAGTGGATCGGGGGCCTGGCATTGTCCATGGCGGCGTTCACCAAGTACCCAGCAATGGCCCTGGTTCCCGTTTTTCTTGTCCATGGATGGGTCACGGGGACGCTCCGGGGCCGATGGCGTTTCTGGATCGCGGCCGCCCTGCCGTGGATGGCGGGCGAGGCGTGGCTGGCGGTGGTGTATGGCCGTCTTCATTTGGTGGAGGTCTTGGGGCGGGCGTCGGAGATCTCTCGCGGAACCGGCGATGGGCGAGCAATGGCTGTCTTGGCCCGAATGGTCTTGGGCGTGTCGGTGATCGGTCTGTTCGCCCGCGGAGCCCGGTGGGTCTGGGCTCCGGGAATTTTGGTGGGGGGTGCGGTGTGCCTGTGGGCGTGGCCGCCCGACCTGGACGGCGGCCAGCGCCTGTTGCTTGTGGTGAGCGCCATCTTGGGTGCGGCGGTGTTGATGCCGGCGTTGCGTCAGTGTTGGCGGGGCGTAAAGGCCCGCGCGGCCGACTCGGACGCGCTGTTGATGGCGCTGTGGGCGTTGTCGGTCGTGGGCGGTGTGTGGGGGGTGCACAATTTCGCCGCGCCGCGGTACTTGTTGGCCGCGATGTTGCCCCTTGCGATTCTGTTGGTCATGGATGTGGGCGAGCGCCGGGGCGGGCGCGGATTGATGTGGCTTGGGGCCGGTGTGCAGGTGATCTTCGCCGCCGCACTGACCATGGCAGAGCACCGCTTTTTTGAGGCCAGCGCCGACATGGCTCGAGCGGCCATTGTTCAATTTCAGCCCACGCACTTTACGGGCGAGTGGTCATTCCGACACGAGATGGACTCCGCGGGTGTGGTTTTCTTCGCGGGCGAGGCCGCATCGGGCAGCATCATTGCGGCGCCCACCCACAGTTCCCCGGGCGCACTCCCCTCGGGGTTGGTCGAGGTGGGGCGCATCGCGGCGGAGGAATCCAGCGGGCTTCGGGTGGTGGCGGAGCAGGGGCAGGTCGGCATGTACGCGGAAACGTTGGGTGTGTTGCCCGTGGGTTGGACGAGCGAGCCGTTGGAGGAGGTGGTCGTATGGCGGGTCCCATAGACTCCGAACCGCCGGATCACCCGCCCGTAGACGGTGTCGACCCGCGTCACCTCGCGGTGATCAAGGCCCAGCGCCGGGTGTGGATGAACCTGGTGAACGGGCTCAGACGGCCTTGGATGACCATCGCGCTGCTGGTCGTGATCGGCCTCGCACACCTGCTTGCCGGATCGCTCGCATTTTCCCAGGGCTTGGTCAACCTGGCCGGCGTGTTGGTTTCTCAGCGATCCACCGGGGTCTTGGTTGTGCTGGGCGCGATGGTGGGGGAGCGCGTCAGCGACGGCGAGCTGTGGCGCTTGATTTCTTGTTTGTTCTTGCACGGCGACGGCACCCACATTCTTCTCAATGGGATCGCCCTGTATGGACTGGGTCGGCTGTGCGAGTCGGTCTACGGTCCGGTGCGTTTTCTGTGGCTGTTCTTGGTGGCGGGCGTGTGCGGCTCGACCTTGTCGTGGCTCGGCGGAAATGCCGCGAGCGTGGGTGCCAGCGGCAGCATTTTCGGCCTCATGGGGGCGTGCATTGTGTTCGGGTACCGGTACCGGCTTGTGCTTCCCCCCCACATCGGCGACATGTTTCGCCGAAAGCTCTTGCCCTGGGTGGGGCTGAACCTGGCCATTGGCGTGGTGATTCCATTCATCGACAACCTGGGCCACGTGGGGGGCCTGATTGGCGGCGCCGCCATGGCCATGGTGGTGTCCAATCGGGTGATCCCCGCCGCTCCCAATGGCATTGGGCCGCGCCTCGCGATGGGACTCGCCTGCGGCCTTGCGTTGCTCGCGACCGCGGCAATGTTGCTGTGGTCGTGGGTTGGGTTTGTCGCGAGAGGGTGGTGATGTGCGGGCGGTGATTCAGCGGGTGAAGCGTGCGTCGGTGACCGTCGATGGGGCGGTGGTGGGCGCCATTGGGCCGGGTCTGTTGGTGTTTCTCGGCGTGGGGCACGGTGATACGGACCGCGAGTCCAGGTGGCTGGTGAACAAGATCGTCAACCTGCGCATCTTTGCCGATGAGCAAGGGAAGATGAACCGCTCGGTGCTCGAAGCGGGCGGCGCGGTGCTTCTGGTGTCCCAATTCACGCTCTATGGGGACTGCCGAAAGGGCCGCCGACCCAGCTTTGTTGGGG
This sequence comes from Myxococcota bacterium, assembly GCA_036156175.1. Classification (GTDB taxonomy): domain Bacteria; phylum Myxococcota_A; class UBA796; order UBA796; family UBA796; genus UBA796. Next base: position 6,140 of record JAYZVA010000151.1, on the reverse strand, counting down.
CTGCACCCCCCAGTCTTGCCGAACCGATGTACGAACGGTTTGGCGCGCAGTTGGGTGCCGCGGGCGTGGAGCGGGTGGCCTACGGCGTCTTTGGCGCAGACATGGCGGTGGACTTGCTCAACGACGGTCCCGTCACGCTGGTCATTGATGCCCCTTAGGGCTCGCGGGTGTCGGATTTGTTCCGCTTCCAGGTCCGCTTCATTCGACGCTCCGTTGTCCGGGTCTTGCCGCCAAATCGATAGCTGAGGTCGGTGGATTGAAGCAGCCAAGCCCCCGGGACATTGGAGATGCCCGCACCAACTCGGAGGTCCACGCGCCGCCACGAAAACTGCCATGAAGCACTGGCTGTGTACGTCTCGGCGATGGGCGAAGTGGTCCCCGAGTTGAGGTTGAAGGCTTCATCGAGTCCCAAGATGGGAGGGGCCTCGAAACCGCGTTCGACCACTCGGGCCCACACGGTCGCGCTGGCCTGAAGCAGCAGGCTATCCCGGCGATTGAAGCGGACATCGGTGGCAACGTTCATGGCGAAGGTCTGGCCGTGGAACCGCCACGAGTCGTCGGTTCCTTCAAGGCTGGCCTGAATCTGCTCGGTATCGGTGTTTCCGGTCAGGACGCGTGGAAGACTCGAGATATCGGGCACGCCGCTCGACTGCAGGTCCGCAAAGCGCATGCCGACGTGAAGTCCCCATGGTTTCAGCACCTGCACCGACTGAATCACGGACACGCCGGTGTGGGCACCCACAAATTCTCCGCTGTAGAGTCGGTGCAGGTTCGTGCCCACTCCCAGGGCGTACGGTCCCAGGCGCAGGGCATTGACCTTCAAGTGTCCGTTGTAGACGCCCATGAAGTTCAGCGCCGGCACGGTGCCGATCTGCGTTCGCGGCAGGGCGCCCAGGGTCACCGACGCGAGGCCGATTTTGGTCTCGCCCCACTCGAGCGTGTACGCCGAAAAATCCGTCTGCCCGTGCGCGACGCTGGGCAGACGGCTCCGCTTTTGCTCCAGCCACCGGTGCTGTGCTCGCGACAACGTGGGGAGCTGCTCGGGGTTGGCATCCTCGGGCAGCGTTGCGTTTGAGTCGGCGCCTCCGGGAGGTTCCGCTGTCTCGTCGTCACTCGATTCCGATGGCGGGGTGGGTTCATCGGTCGACTCTTGAGCGAGGGCGACGGGGGTCAGGGTCCCGATCGCCACGGCCAACAGCAGGGATGCACGGTTCATGGATGCCTCGCGTGAAAGGTGAATCGGATTGAACCACGATTGTCCTGAGTCCCGCCAACATTTTGATGGGCACGGGTTCAGGTTCCGGTACTCTACCCGTGGGGGATCCGATGCAGATGCTCATAGTCCAGATGCCCGACGGTGAACACCGGGTGTTTGAGTTGTATGGCGAAGACATCGTGATTGGTCGCGAGCGTGGGCGAGACATGCAGCTTGCCCACGCATCTGTCAGTCGGGAGCACGCCCACTTGTCGTGGCGCAACGGCGGCTACAGCATCCGAGATGCCGCGAGCCACAACGGGACCTACATCAACGGCGAGCGCGTGAGCGGTGAGCAGCGGCTCACGAACGGCGACACGATTCGCTTGGGCCACTTTGAGTTGATTTACATCGAAGGGGCGGTCCCCGAGCGATTTCAGCGGCTCGACATCCACAACATTCCTCGGTGGTACGCGGTCGGTGCCGACGTGATGGACGACGCCACGGCCCAGGTCTCCATGACGGTGATGAAGCGCTTGCTCAAGGCCCGGGTTCATCTGGAGGGCGGGGTGTTGGTCACCGACGACGGCCAAGGCGTTGATCTTGAGGACCGGCGATGGGTGTTGGGCGGACCAAACGGCGACATTCCCGTCAAGATGCTGTTCGGCGCGCCGCCGTGCGCGACCGTGACCTGGAATGGGCGCAACCACGTGCTCACGCGGATCGGGCCGAAAGCGGTGAAGGTCAACGGCCAGTCCGTGCACACCTGCACCCTGGAAGATGGCGACCGGATCGCCATTGGGCGAAGCCGATTCGGGTACGAGGTGCGGCGCTGACTCGTCGATGGTGACCCGGTTGGACCTGCCCGAAATCCCGTCCCGCGTGAGACCGCGCCGGCGGGACTGGTTATTCGAAACGTCCCAGCCCCGAGGCCTTCATGGAAGTCAACGATTTGCTCAGCACCGGTGTGGTTGCGGCCATCATCATCCTGATCTTTTTCTCCACCGTTCGGCGGCTGCTCGACTTGCCCCGCGTTCCGTGGATTGTGTGGCCCATCATTGTGTTGGCAAGCGCCATGCCCAGCTTCATGGCCTACACCGTGCTCAATCCCGGTGAAGTCTTCGACAAGGCCGAGGTCCGGGCACAAAAAGATACCTTCACCCTCGAAATTCCCGCAGACGGCTCGTATGCGCTCATGGTGACAGCTTTGTTGGGTCCGGAGGATGAAGAACAAAACACCGACAACACGGCGTACACGATGCGCTACGAACTCTCGGGGTCGGAGCACCGGGTGACCGGAACGATTCGGCGCGACTCGGGGTCGAACGAAGTGGAAGTGGACGTCGACGCGGGCAACTCGTCCGTTCGCGAGTTGGGCAAGCGGCGCTCCGGCGGGCTGGGAGAGGACCTGCAGGATCGGCACGACATCAAAGGCGCCGGCGGTACGCTGCAAGGCCGGGTGACGAACTGGAAAGGGGCTGCGGCCCAAGTGCTGTTTCTGGAGGTGGTCAAGGCCCCGCCTGCCGCATCGCACCTGTGGTTGGCCGCCCTGTTGATCTCGCTCCTTGGCATCATCATCGAGGGCAAATACGGCGTGACAGAGTTCGCTGGGAACGTGGGATTGTTGACCATGTATGGTGTGTTTTTGCGGGACGGTGTCACCCCGCTCGACACCTACCAAGGCGTGGGTTTGGCGGTGTTGCCGGCGGCCATTGTGGGATTGCTCGGCGTGGGGTTGACGGGCCAGCTGGCGTCCAAGTTTATGGCGCCCAAGGCAAAAACCGCCGAAAGCTGAGGCGAACAAAGATTTCACCAGCAAAACGAGGGTAGCTCCGCCTATACTGTGCGCCGGGAGGCGAGCATGCTGACGTTTGTACTGATTTCCGGAATGGCCACTGCGGGCACGTGGGTCGAGACCTTCTCCTATCCGGAGTACCCGTCGGAGACGGAGATGGTGGGCGTGGACGGCTGGTCCACGGGCTACGACGCCGACGACTGGTACGCCGACGAATTCTACGTGCTGTCCACCACCGATGACAACACCGGCGACGATCCGGACGCGCAGTACAACTGGTTCACCAACTCGGCGATTGATGCCGAGGACATGTACGCCTCGGGGTGGATGCAGACCCAAGACGACGACACGATGGGCTTTGTGTTCAACTTGGTGGACGCGGAGAACTACTTCACGCTCGTGGCCATCGGCTCGATTGGGGCTTCTGGTGCCTCGGGCGGCTCCGGGAATCCGTATGGGCTTGGCACGATGGTGGGATTGCTGGAGGTGCGTGACGGCGAGGCGACGTTGCTCGACACCGTCAGCCGCCGCATCCCCGCCGACACCCGAATCTACGTTCAAGCAGGCCACAACGATGGGTCGGTCTTTGCCTATTTGTGGCAGTCCGACGCGGGTGACGGCTCGGATGTGGATTGGTCGGACCCGGATTGGAGCCTCGATGAAGATGGCGTTGCCGGTTTGGGTCGCGGTACAGCGGGAATGTACGCCTACGATGCCGGTGGAACCGTGTCTGGTTCGTACACCTACTTCGGCGGGTTGACGGTGTTCCAGTACGATGAAGATGATGACGGTGTCGTGGACGACGACGACAACTGCGAGTTTGTGGCGAATCCGGACCAAGTCGACTTGGACGAGGACGGGATTGGCGATGAATGCGATGATTCCGTGGACGTGGACACCGGCGATGCGCCCGATGCGGACGCCGATGCGGACGCCGACGCCGATGCGGACGCCGATGCGGACGCCGATGCGGACGCCGACTCTGATGCGGACGCGGACGCCGACGCGGACGCTGACGCCGATGCGGATGCCGATGCGGACGCCGACGCCGACGCCGATGCGGACGCGGACGCCGACGCCGACGCCGATGCGGATGCCGATGCGGACGCGGACGCCGACGCCGATGCCGATGCGGACGCGGATGCCGACGCCGATGCGGATTCCGACTCCGACTCGGATTCCGATGTCGACTGTTACGAAGAGAGCTTTGAAGGCGTCCGGACGTTGTTCTGCATGGAGGCAAAAGTATGGCCCCAAGCCCGCGATACCTGCCGCGAGCTCGACCTCACCCTGGTGTCCATCCAATCGGAAGAAGAAAACGAGTGGCTGTATGAACGAACCGGGGAGTACAGGGAGGACACCGATTGGTACATTGGGTTCACCGACCGGGGCGGTGAAGAGTCCGAAGGCACCTGGCGTTGGACGGACGGCAGCGCCGTCGACTACACCGCCTGGGCACCGGGGGAGCCCCACGACTCGGGTGGCGAGGACTGTGCCGCAATCTGGCGTCGCGACGACCTTGGTCCCGACGCCAACTGGAACGACTTCCCGTGCACGCGGACCTTCCCGTTCATCTGCCAAGCCAGTGGCGATTCGACCGGTGATGGAGACGCGGATGCGGACGCCGATGCCGATGCGGACGCCGATGCCGATGCCGACGCGGACACAGACGCCGATGCCGATGCTGATGCCGATGCTGATGCCGATGCGGATGCCGATGCCGATGCCGACACCGATACGGGGCTTGATGGGAGCGACACGGGCATCGACGGCGACATCGATACCGGTCTCGACGACGGCACAATCACTGCCCCCGACGGCGACGCTGTCGGAAAGATCGACAGCGAAGGACGATTGACCTCGTGCAGCTGCGCGGCCGGACCCCGTTCGGTACCGCTGAGTGCGCTGTTGCTGGCCCCCATGATTCTGCTGCGGCGGCGTCGCCAGGCGAAACAGGCCGGTTAGGTCCTCCCCATGAGTTGGACCGACCATCGCATCGTTGCGTTTGATACCGAAACCACGGGTCTCAATCCGTTCGATGGCGACCGGGTCATGGAATTTGGCGCGGTCGAGTTGACCGTGGATGCCGATTATCGGGTCACCGCGGTGGCCACCCACGACTGGCTGATCAATCCGGAGAAGCCCATCCCGCGGGAGGTCACCCGGGTCACCGGCATCAACGACGAACACGTCGCCGGAAAGCCCGTGTTTTCCAAGGTGGCGAAGGCCATCCATGCGGTGTTGGATGGCGCCATTGTGGTCGCCCACAACCTGGCGTTTGACCTCAACTTTCTTCGACTGGAATTCGAGCGATGCGGCCTGCATTGGCCGTCGACGGTTGCCGAGGTGGACACGCTGCACATCTCTCGCGCCAAAATGACCGAACAGAACAAACACAACCTCGGACACATCTGCCGATTGTTCGGGGTCCCGTTGGACAATGCGCACCGGGCAACCGACGACGCGGAAGCGTGCGGGCGCGTGCTGCTGGAGTTTGCCCGGCGCTACGGTGCGCCGCAGTCGACCCACGAGATGATCATCTGGGCGGATGCGGTCGGCCCACCGCCGTCAACGGGACACATTGTCTTGGGAGAGGGTGGGGTGCCGCACTTCGCTGAAGGGGAGCTCGATGGAAAACGGGTGGACCAACATCCCGACCACTTGCAGTGGATGACCATGGCACTGTGCCGGGTCAATGACGAGTGGCAACCCCGCTACCCTCCGGAGCTTCACGAATGGATCCGACGGTGGCTCCGCGCGCGAGCGTCCGGTCGCTTTCGCGCCAATCCTCGGGGAGCGGGTCCGCGCGACTGGGGTCTTGATCCCGCTCCGTGGCGTGCATCGTGATTGCGCTGCTCTTGTTGGCCTGCACCGGCGCGGAACCAACGCCATCGGAATCGGCGCCGCCGCCGCCCTTGCCGTCCCCACAGGCGGCCGCTCCGGCTGCTGAAAAATCCGCGGTACCGCGGGGTCCCTCCGACCGTTCTGCTGCGCCCGCCGACTGCCCATCGGGCACGCTCCCCGTTCCCGGTGGGCGCTTCGTGATGGGTCAGTCCGGTCCAGAACCGGGACGAGACGAGCAGCCGGTCCACCTCGTCCGCGTGGACGGCTTCTGCATGGATCGGACGGAGATGACCCGCAGCGGGGAAG
>JAYZVA010000150.1:0-12370 GCA_036156175.1 Myxococcota bacterium | reverse complement strand
AGGCCGGACACTTCGCGAATCCGGGCGCTGAAGTGATTCACCGGGATGCCGAGGGCGTTGGTTTCGGTCTCGATGATGGCCCCATCGGTGATCAAGTGGTGACCGTTGGGCAAGGGGTCCACATCGCCCACCACCGGGCTCAAGAACTGCTCTCCGCCGCCGGTCCACGCCCACTCTTCGGTGGCGGTCATGGTGTCAAAGTCCAGGCTGTACTCAACGACGCGGCTGTAGCCCTGGGGGCTCAACAGCGTGCCCGTGCGGTTGTTGCCGTTGTCGTAGAGCAGAATGTTTCCGTTCTCGAGCACGTGCGGGGCGTGTTGGCGGCTGAACCACAGACCGCCCGGGGCCAACGCAAAGTCGCCGTATGGCCCAAAGATGTAGTCGATGTCACCCGTGCCCGCGTCCAGCTGGATCAGCCAATCCAGGTTGCGAAACGACGCGAGCCAGCCGGTCTCGGTGGGCAACAGCGCGTTGCCGTGGGACCAGTCCTTGGGGGCATCGAGGTGGTCGTAGGGCGGCATGTTCCAAAACGGCCAGTGCATTGCTTCGGTGTGATGCGCCAGCGGGTCCACGTGGTCGAGCAGCGACCACGACCAGGTCATCTGTCCGGTCTCGTCAAACGAGGCGATGATGTCGCTGATGATGTTGAAGGTGAGCGAGTCGCCTTCATCGGTTTCCCACCACCCGGGGCTCACCACGTGTTCGCTCGCAAACGCGGTGAAGCCGCCGCCGTCGGTGGGCCGCACCTCGTGGTGGATCGTGTCGACCCCCAAGTCCTCGGCCAACCAAACGGTCTTGGTGCCGGCAAGCGGGTCGATGCGGATCGCGCGATCGGTGCCTTCGGTGGAGAGGATTCGACCGTCGCCATCCAGCTTCAGGCCCAGCCCGCCGCCGGCAAGCTGCTCGTACCAGACCACGTGGCCCTCGCCGTCGAGCGCCGCGAGGAAGTGCTCGGTCGCGTCGGTGCGGGTGGCGATGATGGTCACCAAGGTGATGCCCGGTTCGCTGGATGGGCCCGCGCTGACGGTGGTCTGGAGGGGTGGAAACCCCGGGGGCAGCGTCCCCGTGGCGAACACACCGTCCGGTCCTCCGGTCGGGGGGGGGGCATCGCCCACCTGCAGGGCCACGGCGTAGGTGGTTTCGGGGCGCAGCTGCAGGATGGGAATTCGGTGTTCGCGGGCCGCTTCGGAGCGGACCCACGGCGTCAGGGTGCCGTCTTCCGGGCCGAGCCACACGGTCACGGCTGCCGAGTCGGTCAAGGACACCGATGCGTCCACGCACACGGCGCATCCCTCGCGCACAGCGGTGGACCACGCATCGATCTCGACCGGGGGTGCATCGGCGGCTCCGGTGTCGGCCGCGGTGTCACCGGGAACGACGGGGTCACCAAGCGCGGCATCCGCGCCCGGTCCCGGGTTCGAAGAACAGGCCATTCCCAAGGCTGCAAGGGTCCACAGTGACCGCATCGGGTGTCCTCCCCGCGGCGCGCGGCGTCGGCTGGCGAGCGGGCGATGCGCCCCGGTTGGAGCCATCGCCCGCTGCCTGTCCGGCTCAATCGGCGCCGGTCTCGTCGCCGTATGTGACGTGGTTGGCTTCGGTGGCGCCGTTGCTCTCGCCGCCGACCGCAAGGCTGTTCGCCGCGCTCGCGGAGTTGGTCTTGCCGCCAATCACGATGGCGTGGGACCCGCTTGTGGCCGTGTTCTCAAGCCCGCCAAAGACGATGGAGTAGCTCGAGTTGGACTCGTTGTTGTTGCCGCCCACCGTCATGGCGTAGTTCGCGGTTGCGCTGCCCAGGTAGCCGCCGAAGGTGGCGCTGTTGCTGCCCGATGCCGTGAGCGTGTTCCCGCCCACGGTGCTGGCGTTCGTGCCCGAAGCCAGGTTGCCCGAGCCGCCAAAGGTGCTGGCCTTGGTGGCGCTGGCTTCGTTGGCGTTTCCGCCGGCCACGAGGCTGTACGAGGCGGACGCCGTGTTCTCGTCGCCGCCGAGGGCCAACGAGTACGTGCCCGTCGCCGCACCGTCTTGGCCGCCGAACACCGCAGCACCCGTGTTGTTGGCGGTGTTGTCTTTTCCGCCCGCCGTCACCGTGTACTGGCCGGACGCTTCGTTGGATTGCCCACCGAGAATGAGCGCGCCCTTGGCCGAGGCCTCGTTGGTGTCGCCGCCGATCACCACGGCGTTTTCTTCGGTGGCGATGTTCTTCGTTCCACCGACGACGGCCGTTTGCTTGGCGAGGATGTTGTTCTGGGTCCCCACGGCAATGCTGCTGTGGGAGCTGTACGAGTGCTTCGAGCCCACAATCAGGTTGTGGTAGCCGCTGTCGAGGTCATCGGAGTCTTTCTCGTTGTAGCCAACGATCAGGTTTCCGAGCCCGGGCGCACTGGTTCCCGAGGTGCTGCCGGAGCCGCTCTTCACGAACACGTTGGCACCGATGAACGACACGGCGTCGGTCGAGGTGTCGATGTCGACGTAGTTCATCAGCTCGGACACGCCATCGATGTCGGTGTCGATGTCTTCGATCTCCGACGCGTTGCTCGCGATGGAGGTCGTGTTGGTCGAGACGTCGGCCTGCAGCGTCGCAATGTCGGTGTCGTTGCTGCCGATGTTGGTCGAGTTCGTGGCGATGTTCGACGAGTTGTCGTTGATGTCCGACAGGTTCTCGAGAATGTTCGACGCGTTCGAGCTGATGTCGTCGGTGTTGTCGTCGATGTCATCGGCGTTGTCGTCGATGGAAGACGTGTTCGATGCGATGTCGGTCGTGTTGTCCGCGATCGAGTCCTCGGCCGAGTCGATGGCGCTCGAGTTGGTCGAGATGTTGCCTTCGTTGGTCTCGATGTTGGTCTCGTTGGTCGCGATGTTGGTCGTGTTGGTCGCGATGTCCGATGTGTTGGAGCTGATGCCCGTGGCGTTGGCGGCAACCGAGGACTCGACCGAGTCAATGGCGCTCGCATTGGCGGTGATGTTGGTCGTGTTGGAGTCGATGTCCGTCACCACGGCGCTCACGGCACTCGTGTTGGAGTCGATGTCCGTCGCGTTTTCGGCGATGGAGGACTCGGCGCTGTCGATGGCCGTCGTGTTGTCTGCGATCTCATCGGCGTTGTTTGCGATGGCGCTCGTGTTGTCCGCCACTTCGTCTTCGAGGGCGGTCACGCTCGCCACAAGGCCGGTGCTGGAGTCGCCCACGGACGACTCGAGCGACGTCACCGAGGCCGCGGCGGACTCGATGGCGGTGGCGTTGTCTGCGATGGCCGTGGTGTTGGTCGCCACGCCGGTGGTGTTCGTCTCGACCGTAGTGGTCAAGGCGGCCACGGCCGCGACCGCATCGCTGATGCCCGTGACGTTGTCGGCGATCGCCGCGATGTTGACCGCGATGGCGGCGGCGTTGTCGGCGATGGCCGTGGTGTTGGTGGCCACCGAGGCGGTGAGCGCCGTGGCGGTGGTCTCGAGGGTGCCCAAGCTCTCGTTCACGGCATCCACCGTGACGCCGAGGGCCGTCTCGGTCACAAAGTCAATGGACTCGAGGGTGGTCACCCGACTGTCGAGCTCGCTCAGGTCCACGGCGCCGGTGATGGCGGCGATGTCTTCGGCGTTGGCGGCGATGGCCGTGGTGTTGGCGGCCACGGCGGTCGTGTTCACCGCCACTTGGGCGGTGTTGGCGTCGACCACCGTGGAGATGGCGGCGACGTCATCGGCGTCGGCGTATCCTTGGCTCGTGACCCAGAACGTGGTGGCCAAGCCGCTCTCGTCGAGCGCCGCGATCGCGTCGGTGTTGCTGGCGATGTCGGCGGTGTTCAAGGTGACCTGGTCGGCGGTGCTCAAGGCCAGCTCAACGTCGGTGTCGAGCTCAGCGAGCAAGGCGATGTTGGTGTCGACCTCGGTCTCGAGTGCCGTGGCGCGTTCGTCCAACAACGCGAGGGCGTCGGAATGATCGGCCTTCACCTGGGCCAGCTCAGCGGTGGTGGCCGCCAGCTCTTCTTCCAGGGTGATGATGCGTTCCTCGAGCGACTTCGAGAAGCCGATGCTCGTCTTCCCGCTCAGCGCTTCTTCGGTGTCGCTTCCGTCATTGCAGCCCACAAGAGCCGCCAACAGCAATAATCTCCAACTCGGTGTCATGGGGTTCCTCCCGTTTGGATTCCCGTAGCGGAGCACAGTGTACGACGGATTCTGCGTCAGTTGCAGACTTTGTGCGATTTGAAGCGAATCGCGTCTTTGGATGTATGATGGGGCTGGAGGTAGAGATGCGAGCATTTGTGCTGGGTGCGCTGCTGTTTGGCTGTGCAGACAAGACCGACTCGGAGGACAACGCCCCGGGAACCGGCGATGCCGGATCGGACGGCGACGGCGGCAGCGACGGCGGCGATGGCTCGGACGACGAGGAAGAGCCCATCGCCATCGAGGGCGACGAGGCGTGCGATCCCTTGGCCGAAGGAGCGTGCATGCTGCCCTGGCCGAGCGACCGGTATCTCAAGCGCAAAGCATCGAATCGCACGGGCTACCAGCTGGCGTACGAACAAGACGCGGCCTGGGCCAACGTGTACGGCTTCGAAGTGGAGATGCGGCCCTTCAACCGCAACGACGGGTTCAGCCCGAGCAGCCAGCTGCTGACCGTGTTCGACGAACCCGCCGATTTGTCCGACGCCGCGTTTTGGGATTCCATCGAGCGCTCGGAAGCCGACGACCACCCCACGGTGTTGCTGGACCTGACCACGGGCGAGCGGCTTCCGCACTGGGTGGAAAACGACGCGCGCGCCACCGACCCGGACGAAACCGTCCTGTTTGTCCGGCCGCTCACCCGCCTCGAATCCAACCGCCGTTACGCGGTGGCCATTCGCGGGCTGAACGGCCTGAGCGGCGATCCACTCACCGCCTCGCCGGCCTTTGCCGCGCTGCGCGACGGCGTGGAGACCAGCCACACCAAGCTGGAGTCGCGCCGGGCGTCCTACAACACCGTGTTCGACGCGCTTGAAGAAGCGGGCGTGGAGCGCAGCAGCCTGCAGCAGGCGTGGTGGTTCAAGACGGCCTCCGAGCCCAGCATGCACGAAGCCTTCACCGCCATGCGCGCCGACTCCATGGAGTGGTTGGACGACGCCGGCATCGGCTGCACCTACAACGAGGTCACCGAGAGCATCATGGGCGGGCGGCTGATCGACGCCACGGTGACCGTGCCCTGGTACATGGACGGCGACGCGGCACCGGCCAAGCTGGTGCGCGACGCCAAGGGCCTGCCGGTCTACCAAGGCACCGAAGAAGTGCGGTTCAAGGCCTACGTGCCCCAGAGCCTCATCGACAACCCCGAGTCCGGCACCTTTGTGCTGTGGGGTCACGGCCTCTTTGGGAGCGGTCCGCCCATGATGGACAACGAGGGGCTGCAAGACATCGCCGAAGTCGAGGGCTTGGTCATGGCCGCCACCGATTGGCACGGCATGAGCAGCAAGGACCTGGTGTTTCTGGCCGGCGCGCTCAACGACGCCTCGAACTTCTACATGCTGGGCGAGAACCTGCAGCAGGGCATGATCATCAAGAACGCGCTGACCCGGAGCATCTTGGGGGTCTGCGGCGACGACGAGCCCTTCTTGCGGGCCGACGGCGGCCGGGCGGCCAACCCCAACGACGCGAAGTTCATCGGCGTGTCGCAGGGCTCGGTGCTCGGCGGGACCTTCTTGGCCCAGTCGCCCGACATTGAGCGCGGCGCGCTGATTGTGGGCGGCGCCACGTTCTCGTTCATGATCGAGCGCAGCATCCACTTCAACACCTACGACGCCATCTTGATGCCGGCCTACGACTCGCGGTTGGTCACCGCCCAGCTGATGGCCATGAGCCAGCACGTCTGGGACAACGCCGAATCATCGGCCTTCCTTCAGTACGCCCGCGACGGCTTTGACGACGCGGGGCCGAAGCGCTTCTTGTACCTGGTGGCCCAAGACGACGCGCAGGTGCCCAACCTCGCGAGCGACGTGGCGGTGCGCATCACGGGCATGCCCGTGCTGGCGGACTCGTCGTACTACCCCTACGGCGCCGAAATCATCGACGGGCCCACCACCGACTCGGCCTTCATCAGCTTCGACATGGGCGACCGCGACACCCCGCGGGGCAACCAGTCGCCCCAGGTGGACGACGGCGGCCACGACTCGGCGGCGGTGACCGAACAGGGCATCGAGATGATCATGCACTTTCTGGACTCCGGCGAGATCGCCAGCACGTGCGGCGGTCCCTGCGTGTTCGGGTCGTCGGAATGATCGGAGCGGACCCAACCCCCGCACCCCCGCGCGGCTGAGGCACTCCCATGGCGATTGCTGCGCGGCGAAAGGCGGCGTTCGCGCTCGTCGTGACCGGCGTTGCGCTCGGCCTTGGCGAGTGGGCGGCCCGCAGCACCGACGGCGAAATGCCTCAGTGGTCGGCCCGCGACACGCCCTCGGTGGTGATGACCGGCCACCCCTCGCGGCTGTGGGGCTTGGCCCCGGGCGAGCGGCGCAACGTCGACACCGTGGCCACAGTGGCTGCGATTGGCCTGCGCGCGCCCGTGCCCACGGGGGCCCGCGGCGCCGATGAACAGCGGGTGATGATTCTGGGCGACTCGAGCTTCTTTGGCTTTGGCGTTGCCGACGATCAGACCATGGCGGCGCACCTCGCGCGGCGCTTGGGCGGGGCCACGGTGATCAACGGCGCCATCCCCGGCTACTCGACCGAGCAGTCGATGCGGCTGATGGACGAGGTGGGTTGGGCCCTCGACCCCACGCTGCTGGTCGTGGCCAACTTCTGGAGCGACACCAACTTTGAGCCCTTTTCCGACCGCGATCTGCTGCGCACCGCCGACGCCCAGCGGAGCGGATGGATCGGCCGGTCGGCGCTCGTGCGGTGGCTGGCCATTGCGGTGTCGGCCGTCCGCCCGGGGGCGGGCGGTCGGATCGTGACCTGGCCCCGCGGCAAGCCGCTGCCCGACGCCACCGAGCGCCGGGTGCCGGTCGACGCCTACGCCCGCAACCTCGACGCGCTGATTCGCGCAGCGCGCGCGCGCGGCATCGGGGTGGTGTTGTTCACCCCGCCGAGCCCCGTCGAGATCGAGGCCACCGTCCGGCCGCCGCACCAGTGGGAACCCTACCGCTTGGCCCAGCAGACCGTGGCCGCCGCCCACGGCATTCCCCACATCGACGCCACCGCCCCCTTTGCCGCCGCGGTGGGCTTCGCTCCAGAGAAGGGGCTCGCACCATGGTTCTTGGACGACCTGCACCCGACGGCCAACGGCCAGCGGCTGATGGCCAAGCTCGTGGACCGCACCCTCGACTCGCGGGGCTGGCCCGAATCCCCGTTGCTTGGCAAGGCCGATGCTGAACTGAACTGGGATGCGTTTGTGGACACCACGCCCGCGAGCCGGGCCGGTCGGCCCACCGGCGACCGCTCGCCCATCGCAAACCTGTTCTCCGGCACGGACCAATCGGGCGCGGGGGCGCCCCCGCCTGGACAATCGGGCCCAACGCCGGCGGCATCCACCGCCGTCACCGTGCGCATCGCGGGCGGCGAGCCGCCCTACGCGGTCACCGTGCAGTCGAACGGCGCGACGGTGGCGAGCGCCCGGGTCAAGGAGCCGCGGTCGCTCACCTTGGAGGCCCCCGGCACGCCCTTGGTGGTCACGGTCACCGACGGGGCCGGCGGGCGCACCGTGGCCGAGCTCTCGGCCGGCGACCGCACGGTGAACGCGGCGTTCTGAGTCGGGCAGTGGCTATTCTTCGGTGCGGTCTGCGGCGCGCGCCGGCAGCCAGGCCGCCAAGACGATGCCCATGGCGAGCACCGGCATGCGGAAGCGGGAGTTTCCGAAGGTGATGAAGATCACCGCCAGCTGGTACAGCGCAATCAGCACCAGGGCCGCCGACAGGGGCGTGCGCGGCGCGCGGACGATGGCCACGAGCACCACCACCAGCAACGCCAAGTAGCTGCCGGTGGTGACCCAGATGAGCCCCTTTCCGGCCCACAGGGGCACCGAGCCGTAGTTGCCGAGCCACAGGCCCCGCTGCAGCAGGTTGGCCGGGTGAAAGGCGTAGCCGAGCTTCTCGGGCCCGCGCAGCAAGAACGCCACGGGGTAGCGCAGGATGTGCTCGGTGGCCCGGCGCTGGGCGCACTCGGAGACGTCGTAGTAGCTGTAGTCGTCGAGGGCGTCTTCGCCGGTCTCGGCCGCTTCGGCCGCGCACGACTCGGTCAGCTTGTCGCCGCTGCCCTCGTAGGGAAACATGGCGATGGACTTGAAGGGCCCCGGGTAGCGCGGGCCGGTCTCGAGGTGGGGGTGCACCCAGTCGGTGTTGCCCTTCCACAGGTTGTAGCCGTGGGTGGTCTCGTTGATGACCCAGCGGCCTTCCATCACCCGGTTGTGCACCGACCACGGAAACACCGTGGTGCCCACCACGGCGAAAAACAGCGCGAACTTCAGCCACGCCTGCGGCCGCAGCCGCCACGCCCCCGACTGCAAGAGCACAAACAGCGCGGCAAAGGGCGTGAACGGCAGCAGCACCGAGCGGGTGAGCGAGGCCAGGCCATACAGCACGGCCGCGAGCGCCGTTCGCTTGAGGGTGAGCGTGCCGGCCGGAAACACGGCGGCCAAAAACCCAATCACCAGCGACAAGAACACGGTCTCGGTCCACAGCAGGTGGGTGAACCCGATGAACACCGGGTACAGACACCACAGGGCGGTGGACACAGATGCACCCCGATTGCCAACGAAGCCCTTGAGCCAGGTGTAGAGCACCACCCCAGCGGCGGTGCTCACGAGCGCGTGGCCCACCCGCACCGGGGTGGCCGTGTCGCCGCCGATGGCTTGGCACAGGGCCACAAACAGCGGGTAGACCGGCGGTCGGAACGCGCCTTCAAAGTGACCGTTGGCCAAAAAGTACTGGGCGATCTCGACGTAGTTTGCTTCGTCGAGCACCAGCTCCACGTGGGCGGTGAGCGCCACCACGGCGAGCTTGAGCAGCAGCGACACGCCGAGCACCCACCGCATCGCGGGGGGCAGCGACTGCAGCGCGGTGCGGACCGTCGGCATCAGGCCCGCTGAAGCGCGATGCCCAAGGCCTCGCCGCCGGCCTTCACGCCGGTGTGCTCGGCGTCGAGGTTCGCAAGCTCCGTCGCCAGGACCTCGCCGGCAATCAAGTCGCCGTGGGCCGCAATGGCCTCGGCGAGGTCGGCCGACTCGGTGCGCAGGCTCAGGTGGATGCGGTCTTCCACTTCCAGGCCGGCGTCTTTGCGGGCGCCCTGCACCTTGGAGATGATCTCGCGGGCCAGCCCCTCGAGCTTGAGCGCGTGGGTGATGGTGGTGTCGAGCTCCACGGTCACGTCGCCGCTCGACGCCACGGCGCCTTCGCCCTTGCTCTCTTGCACGATCAGCACGTGCTCGAGGGCAATCGACTCGCCCTCGATGGTGAGGGCCTCGCCGGCTTGAAGCTTCGCGATGTCGCCGGCGCCCAGCTGGGCAATGGCGCCCGCCACGGGCTTCATCTTGGGCCCGAGCAGCCGGCCCAGCACCTTGAAGTTGGCCTTGACGCTCAGGTTCACAAGCTCCGCCGGGTCGGCGACCCAGGTCACGGCCTTGACGTTCAGTTCTTCTTGCACCACGTCGGTGAGCGCCGTGCGCAGGGCCGGGCTTCCGCCGGTGGCCGCCACTTTGATGGCGGGCAGGGGCTGCTTGACGGGAATGCGGTTCTGCTCGCGCAGGTTGCGGCCCAGGGTCACGACCTCGCGCATCACCGCCATCGCCGCCTCCAGGTCGGCGTCGACCAGCGACTCATCGGCTTCGGGGAAGGACTCCAGGTGCACCGAGTCTTCCGCACCGGCGCGCTTGCCGGCCTCGAGCCGCTGGTACAGGATGTCGGCCATGAACGGCAGAATGGGCGCCAGCAGGCGGCTGAAGATGCAGAGCACCTCGTACAGGGTCTCGAACGCGTGCTGCTTGTCGGCCGCGTCGTCGTTGTGCCAGAACCGGCGGCGGCTGCGGCGGATGTACCAGTTGGTCAGGTGGTCGATGAAGCCCAGCACCCGGGGAATCACGTTGTACAGCCGGTAGGCTTCCATCTCGACGTTCACGTCGCGCACGAGGCTCTGGGCCATCGAGATGATCCACTTGTCCATCAGCGACCGCTCCGACACGGGCGTGCTGTTCGCAGGTGGGGTCCATTTGTCAACGGCGGCGTAGGTCGCGAAGAAGCTGTAGGCGTTCCACAGGGGCAGCACCACCGAGCGCACCACGTCGCGCACGCCGGACTCGGTGAACCGCATGGGCTCGGCCCGCACCACCGGCGAGTTGATCAGGTAGGCCCGCAGGGCGTCGGCGCCGTGGGTGTTGATGACCTCGTTGGGGTCGGGGTAGTTCTTGAGCGACTTCGACATCTTGCGGCCGTCTTCGGCCAGAATCAGCCCGTTCACGATGACGTTCTTGAAGGCCGGGCGGTCGAACAGCGCCGTCGAGAGCACCAGCAGGGTGTAGAACCACCCGCGGGTCTGGTCGAGCCCCTCGGCGATGAAGTCCGCCGGCAGGTTGTTCTCGACGAGTTCTTTGTTCTCGAAGGGGTAGTGGTTCTGGGCATAGGGCATCGAGCCCGACTCGAACCAGCAGTCGAGCACCTCGGGCACCCGCTTCATGGGGCCGGCGCAGGCCGGGCAGCTCCAGGTGTGGTTGTCGACAAAGTGCTTGTGCAGGTCGTCGACCTTCTCGCCGCACTTCGCTTCCAAGTCCGCGATGCTGCCCACCACCTCGAGGGTGTCGCAGTCTTCGCAGCGCCAGATGGGCAGGGGGGTTCCCCAGAACCGGTTGCGGCTGATGGCCCAGTCGCGGGCGTCGCCCAGCCAGTTGTGAAAGCGGCGCTCGCCCACGTAGTCGGGCACCCAGTTGGTCTGTTCGTTGTTGGCCACCATGCGGTCGCGAATCTTCGACACGTCGACAAACCAGGTCGAGATGGCCTTGTAGATGAGCGGCGTGCCCGACCGCCAGCAGAAGGGGTAGTCGTGGTCGATGGTGGCCTGCTTGAACAGCCGGCCGCGCTCCTTCAGGTCGCGAATGATGGCCTTGTCGGCGTCTTTGACGAGCTGGCCTTCGACCAGCGGAAACGCATCGGTGAACCGGCCTTCGTCGTTGGTGGCGTCGCGCATGGGCACGCCCTCGCGCTGGCAGACCCGGGCGTCGTCTTCACCAAACGCGGGAGCTTGGTGCACGATTCCGGTGCCGGACTCGGTGCTCACGTAGTCGTCGGCCACGACCCGAAAGGCGCCCTCGGCCTTGGCGTCCGCGAACGTATCCCACAACGGTACATACTCCAGGCCCACGAGGTCGGCGCCCGTGCAGGTGCCCACCACCGTGGCGTCTTCGCCGAGCACGGCGTCTTTGAGGGCCTCGGCCACCACGTACACCGGGCCGCCCTCTTCGAGCTGGGCCTTGACGTAGGTGATGGCTGCGCCCACGCACAGCGCCATGTTGGACGGCAAGGTCCACGGCGTCGTGGTCCAGGCCAGCAGCACCGTGTTTTCGTCGCCCAGGACCGGCAGGCCCACGGTCACCGCCGGGTCTTGAACCTTGCGGTAGTCCATGTTGGCTTCGAAGTTGCTGAGCGGCGTTCCGAGCCGCCAGCTGTAGGGCATGACCTTGTAGCCTTCGTAGATGAGCCCCTTGTCCCACAGTTCCTTGAACACCCACCAGACAGACTCCATGAACGTGGGGTCCATGGTCTTGTAGTGGTTGTCGATGTCGACCCCGCGGCCGAGGCGGGTGACCGTCTTGCGCCACACGTCGGTGTAGCGGAGCACAATCGACCGGCAGGCTTCGTTGTAGTTGTCGATGCCGTACGCGCGGACGTCGTCGGGGCCGTTGAGCTCGAGCTTCTTCTCGATCTCCATCTCGACGGGCAGGCCGTGGGTGTCCCAGCCAAAGCGGCGCTCGACCTTGTAGCCGCGCATCGCCCAGTAGCGGGGCACCACGTCCTTGAGCGTGCCGGCCAGCAGGTGGCCGTAGTGCGGGGTGCCCGTGGCGAAGGGCGGGCCGTCGTAGAACACAAAGTCTTTGTCGCCGCGAACGGAGCGCTCGAAAATCTTGCCGTCTGCCCACAGCTTGAGGATGGCCTCTTCCAGGGCGGGGAAGTCGGGGCGGCTTTCGGGTTTGTCGAACATGGTCAGGCTCCGTGCGCGTGCGCGCGAGGAGGTCTGCTAACCGGTGGGGGCCTTAGCTGCCGGTGAGGATGAGGTAGGCCTTGCCGATATAGTAGCCGCCCGGCAGTACGAATTCAGCGGTGGGAGAGCCCAAGATCAGGTCGTCTTGGCCATCACCGTCAACATCTCCGGCACTGGCCAATGAAAAGATCGCAAAGTCAGCCTCGAATGTATAGTCGGCTGAACTCATGGAAAT
>JAYZVA010000149.1:0-12326 GCA_036156175.1 Myxococcota bacterium | reverse complement strand
GCTGACTCGGATGCCGATGCCGATACGGGCGCTCCCGATGGGGACACCGGCGAATCCGACGCGGATGCGGACGCCGACGCTGACTCGGATGCCGATGCCGACGCTGACTCGGATGCCGATGCCGACGCTGACTCGGATGCCGATGCCGATGCCGACGCCGACGGCGATACGGGCGAACCCGGTGGGGACACCGGCGATCCCGATGAGGACACCGGCGAATCCGATGCCGATGCAGACGCCGATGCAGACGCCGACGCCGACGCCGATGCAGACGCCGACACAGACGCCGACGCCGATGCAGACGCCGACGCAGACAGCGACACGGGCGAGCCCGATGAAGACGTCAGCATCCCGGACATCCCCGAACCGGATGACGAGGGTTGTTATTCGTACGAGTACCTGGGCGAGACCACCGTGTTCTGCACCGAAAGCGTTCGCGAAGTCGAAGCCCGGGAGGCGTGCGAAGACCGCGGGCTGGTGCTGGTGTCCATCCAAGACGACGCGGAACAGCGCTGGCTCCAGGGCGTCACCGACAGCCTTGAGTACCTCGTCGACCCCATTTCCTGGTACATCGGGTTCACCGACCGCGGGGCGGGCGAAGAAGGCAAATGGCGCTGGCAGGATGGTTCCGACACCAGCTACACCGCCTGGGCCGACGGCGAACCCAATGACGCGGGCGGCGGTGAAGACTGCGCCACCATGAAGTGGGGCGGCGAGTTCAACGATTGGAACGACGTCGCCTGCAACGAAGACCACCCATACATCTGCCAAGAAGCGGCGCCCGCCGTCGATGACGATGACGCGACCGAGCCCCCGGTGGAGCCCGAGGTTGGAGCCGAATGCGAGGACGACGGCGACGACGGGTTCTACGATTGCAACCTGGAATGCTTCGATTCTTACTACTGGGACGAAGGCTGGATCGGCGATGACTACTGCGACGATGGAAGCGGCTGGTGGGGCGGTCCGGACCTCAGCTGCGCCGAATTTGACTTCGATGGCGGCGACTGCGAGCCACCCGCAGACGCGTTCTTGCCCGATGGCGACTATGCGGGAGAGATCGAGAGCGTCCTCATTTACGACTACGGCTGGTTCGAGAGCCGCGCCGATTGCGAAGGCGAACTCACCGGCACCGTCGACACCGACGCGACCCCGCAGATCACCATCACCGGTACGTGCGGCGGCGGCGACGGGGCATTTGCCGTCTCGATCGACGGCGACTTCGATGACGAGGTCCCTTCCGGCACGATCGTCTTCAGCAGCTCAGAAGACTCGGTGGCGACCGACTGGACCGGCGAGTGGCGCTTCGGACGCCTCGAAGCCGAGTTTGGGGACACCATCAGCAGCGGCTTTCCCGAGGTGCGGTTCGAGGGCGAGTTTGAGGTGGACCTCACCACCGACTGAGCGGCGTTCGCACGATCCCGGGTGGCGCTGTTTTCAGCCGCCACAGGTGGGCGGGTCATCCACCTCGACGACGGTTCGCGCGTACAGCAAGGTGTGGCGGTTCGGGTCGAGCGAGACCGTCGGTTCCCCGGTCCTGCCCGGCACTTCAAACCGCCCTTCTCCGTTGTCGACATCGACCAGCGCCGCGACATCGCGGTCGCCGTCCTTCACGGACACCGCCACATCGAACGAGCCGAACGGGACGTCGGACTCGATGCATCCCGTCACAGTCTTCGTCCCATCGTCCTGATCGACCGAGGCGTAGCGGACAGTCAGCTTCGGAATCTGGGCGCCGTGCACCCAGAAGTCAAAGAAATCCGACAAGTCCTCGCCCGACGTCTCCTCGAAGACGTACTGCAGGTCATCGGTGGTCACCGGGATGTTTCGGCGACGCTGCGCCAGCCGGTCCAGGCCCAGGAAGAAGGCCGTCTGACCAACGCGGGCCCGCAATGAGTGGGCCAAGGTCACAAACCCATAATCGGCCTTCGTGACTGCGGAGATGTCGGACAACTTCTGGGGTTCGGTCAACGAAAGGGGCCGACGCAACGCTTTGACATCGTCATTGCCGCCGCGAATGATCGGCCGCTCGATGCGGCGCGTCACGGTGTCGATTCGTTTGTCCCAGGTTTCTTTCCCCAGTCCCGCGCGCACGTAGAACGCGCCGTAGGAGTCGGCGAGGGCATCCACCACCCACTGATCGCGGCTCGAGTTCGGCGGCGTCTGCTGGCCCCAATACTGGTGCGCCACCTGACGGGCGATCATGGTCTGGGTCAGCGCGGGGTATTTTTTCTGCAGCTCGGTGTTGGCGCCCACCTCGGTGGTCTTGATCCGTCGCAGGTTCACCAAGCCCGACCGGCCGTAACGAAACTCGGTCGATTGGGCCGTAGACGGGAGCATCGATGGACCCTGGTACACCTCGATCTCTGCGAGGTCGAGACCCGGAAGAAACCGCTGCAAGAAGCTCACAACACGCCGGACCTCGGGGGGAAACTCTCCCAGGCTGCGCGCATCCGTCGAATCCAGGTTGACGCGGATGGAGGGCATGCCGTCTGTGGCGGGCTCCGAGTACACCGCCCACTTCCCCACACCCACGCTGGCGATGCGGGCGTACGGTTGTTCGGCTTCGATCGTCCGCCAGCCGTCGTCGCCCATGGTGTCCGTCAGTGTTTGCCCGCTGATGGTTCCTTCCAGCGGAAAAAACCGGGTCGGGGGCAGCGTGAACCGGCTCTTCGCGTGCCACACCGTTCCGCCGGGGGACGGCAACAGGTCCGGTAGGAATCGCTTGGCCCCGGTGGTCGCGCCCATGTACCGACCCGAAAATGTTCGGTTGTTGTTGATCCACCGCGTCTTCCACTTCACCCGGACTTGGACGGTCTCTCCGGCCGGGACCGGCTCCCGCAACAGCACGAGGAACTCCGACTTGAAGGAAGTCGGCGTGATGAGGTCGAAGTCCACATTCTGCGCCGAGACGGTCTGCATCTCAAGGGGGGTGCCCAAGGCGTCCTCGCCGGACGACGGCGTCGATTCCGAACCGGTCGCGTCTGCCTGAATGCCGCCACCACCCGCACCCGACACCCGATTGGCGTCGACGCTCGGCAGCTCCGCCTGGGTCATGTCTTGCGCTTCGGTCGCGTTGTCCACCATCACCGATTCGGATGCATCACCGGTGGCGTTGGCGCTGCCCCGAACAAAGAACGCCGTATCGGCATGCAGGCCGACGTGGGCGAGCGGGGTCCCATCCGCTGCTTCGACGGCCGTGACCTCAAAGTCCGACGGATCCGACCCTTCGGTCGGCATCGCCAACGCCAAGTGCTGCAGCGGCGCACCCTTCGCCCGCACCGTGAGCAACGAATCCACCTCGACGGCCATGTAGTTGCGGCGGTTGACCGGCTTGATGTCGATGGTGCTGTCGGCCCGTACCGCCTCCATCATGACCAACGGTCGGGGCACGATCTCGGTCGGCCCTTGCGGGAAGTCGATGCCCGCAAACCGCTGAAAGTGCCGCACGCCCTCCACATCTTCGCCATGCGCAAAGACCATGTTCTGCTGGCCAAGGTCCGATTGGCCCAGGGGATCGTTGAAACACGACAGCCATTGGTCGTATCCGACCGGGCCGAGCCCGGCGCCTTCGTGGGCCGCGACGTGAAATCGGTCGGCGGTTCGGAAGTCCGCAATCCGACGCAGCTTGCCCGAGTCAAACCCCAGCTCCTCGTGCATCAACCGATCCTGCCGAAGCATGGCCACCGGATCGAGACCGGCCTGTTCGAACCGGAGGGTTCGTTGGGGAAGCATGTTGGTTCCGATCATCTGTGCACGCACTTTTCCACGGGATTCGGTCACCACGTACTCTTCGTTGATGCCGTCTTGGTCCACGGTGCGGTACACCCCGGATCCCACCGGCATGCGGTCGATCAGCATGGACTCGACGGCCGGGTCGGCGCTCAAGATCATCGCCCGAGTGATGGCCACCCGATACGGCTCGGAACCGTCGGCCACGCCGGTCATCTCATCGGGCTGCTTGGCACCACTGAGCACCATGTGGTTTGCAAAGCCCCACCGGTCCGCGCGGTCGGGCATCGACACCGTCAACTCGCCGTTGCCAATGAACAGGACGCCCACCACCCGTTCCGAGAGCGGCGCAACCCCGGTGTAGACCGGGATGATGATGCCGTCCGTGAACGACGCGGCGCACTGGCCGTCATCGTACTGACTGCCTCCGGCCTCGTAGGCGTCCTTTCCGATCCACATCTGCTTGGACGCCGCCCACCACTCCGAAAGCGCCGCCTGACTCGTCGGTGCCTCCGCCGCAGCGACACCGGAGAGCGCAGTTGCTGCGCACACGACGAACCCAACCATGGACTTCATGAACCACCTCTTTGACCGGACGTGCCAACGCCCTTCTTGGACGAGTTGCTGCGGGTCGTGATCCCGCGACCGCCCCTACGTCTAAGCCGCTCAGCGGGGCCATGGCCGTCAAACTTGTGTCGCCGATTGCCGCCAGTCAACGATCGCCCGGTTCAACCGGTCAGCGATCTCGAAAATTCGGCGCGATGGGACCGCCAACCTCACCCACAGCCGCACACCCCCATCGGCCGCCGACTTCACAAACACAGCGGGCTCGACCCGGATCGGGTGAAACGCAAACGTCTCGCCCATCTGGGCCAGTTCCCGGTCCACGTCCGCTCGGTATTCCGCAACCACGGTCTGCGCCTCACGGAAGAGCAGGGCCTCCGCTGCGCGCCAATCTTCGGACGCGGTGAGTTCAAACACCACTTCCTTCCACTCGAAGTTCAGGATTCGGGTTTCGTTGATCACCGGCTCAGTCAGCAGGTGCGCGTTCGGAATGCAGACCACATTGCCGGTGCGCATGCCGTGTTCCGCCGAAGACTCGACTTCCATCAGGGTCGTGGTGAGGACGCCGTAATCGATGACATCGCCGCGCGTGGCGCCAACGCGAATCCGGTCTCCGATCCGAAACGAGCCGCCCATGGTCTTGACCCACCAGCCCAGCACGTTGAGGACCAGTTCCTTGTGGAACAGCACCAAGGCAACCGCAAACCCGCTGGCAACAATGGCGGCTTCGGCCAACTGTTCGGCCCACGTGATGGTCAGCGCCGCGACAAGGGCAATGAAGACCCCATACAAGACCATGTTTTTGGTGCGACGACGCTGTTCTGGGCTGAGGTCCATGCGCCGGACTGCCGCCCTGGCCGTCGCCCCGACCAAGAACAAGACGGCCACCAACACGGCGCTGATCGCAAACTTCGGATCTGTCATGGCGCCATTGTACCCCTCGCGGGCCCGCGCGCGCTCCGTTAAGCGCGCCGCCGAGAGGTGAACCATGCACAGAACTTCCGTTGCGGCAATGATGACGGCCGCTGTGGCCTGCACCGACTACCAGCTCAACAAGACCAGCGACGTCGATGGGAGCATGGACGACACCGGTGCCTTCCTCGACACCGCAGCCCCGACCGATCTGGAATGCCCCGACGTGGTCGTGCCCGCGGGCGTTGTGGGCATCTCGGATGCGTGCCCCACGGCACCCGAAGGCGGGTTCACCCCCATCGTTGAGTGGCATGCGCTCAGCGGAAAAAGCTGCAAGGCGCAGCCCGTCGTGGGCGATCTCGATGGCGACGGATTCCCCGAGGTTGTGGTGAATGCGACCGCCTTTTTGGGAAAGGGCACGCTGCATGTCCTCGACGGGCGCACCGGCGGCGTGAAGTGGCAACAAGATGGCCAGCTCGGGTACGCGGCCGCGCCCGCGATCGGAGACGTTGACGGCGACGGCTCACCGGACATTGTGACCGTCAAGGAATACGAAAACTCCCTGCTGGCAGACGGCATTTATTCGGTGGTCTTGTACAGCCATACCGGCGCGATCCTGTGGGAGTCCGAGACCTTCGTCGGGGACGACTTCGACTACGTGGCCGCGCCCGTGTTGAGCGACATGGACCACGACGGCAACGTCGAGGTGGTCGTGGGCCGGGTCATCTTGAACCACGATGGCACGACCCGAGGCGTCGGTGTCGCCGGTCGCGGTTCATTCGGCATGATGCCGGGGTTCGGCGGTGGCACCATCTCTGAGGGGTCCCTGCCCGCGGTGGCCGATCTGGACCTCGACGGCATCGAAGAAGTCATCGTGGGGAACGCCATGTACACGCCGGACGGCGATCCGCTGTGGGTCGACTTCACCCAAGACGACGGCATGGTGTCGGTGGCCAACCTGGACGACGACGACGAGGGCGAGTTCATCGCGGTGAGCTACAACACGGTGCGGGCCATGGACACCCATGGCGCGGTCATGTGGGGTCCGATGACCATCCCCAGTGCCAACATCACCAGCCCCGCCGCCATCGGAGACATCGACGGCGACGACGAACCCGAGATCATTGTCGCGGGCGGCTCCGAGCTGTGGGCGCTGGAGAAAGACGGCGAAGTCAAGTGGACCGCCGCAGTCATCGATGAGTCGGGTGCGACCGGTGCGAGCATCTTCGACTTCGAGGGCGACGGCATCGCCGAAGTGGTCTACATCGATGAAGAAGAAATGGTCGTCTACGACGGCGAGACCGGCGCCGTGAAGTTCTACTCGGCCGAACACAACTCCGCGACGATGTACGACTACCCCACCGTGGCCGACATCGATGGCGACAACCAAGCCGAGATCGTGGTCTGCCACGATGGCTTTGGGTCCGGCGCCGTGAGCGCCTACGGGGACCAAGATGAGTCATGGGCATCGGCGCGACCCCTGTGGAACCAGCACGCATACAGCATCACGAACATCAACGATGACTTGTCGATTCCCGTGGATGCAACCCCCAACTTCACGCTGTACAACAACTGGCACGCGGGCGTTGCGCGGGTCGGCAGCGACGCCTTGATCGAAGACCTCAGTGGGCTGATCAACAACGTGTGCGAAGACGACTGTGACCGGGGTCAGCTGACCGTGACGTTCCAAGTGAACAACCTGTCCGAGCGCGACTTTGAGGGGCTCATTCAGGTCAGCTTCTACGCGATCGTCGGGGGTGCTCCGTTGCTGCTCGATACCGTGGACGTGGACCTATCCCTCGAGAGCGCGCGCAGCACCGAAGGCATCAACGCGGTCATCGCCGCCCCCGATGGCGTCGACGCTTCCGGAATCCTGATGCGGGTGGACGACGACGGCACCGGCACCGGATGGCTTTCCGAGTGCTCGGAGCTGGACAACGTAGACCGATGGAGCGTCGCGATCTGCGATGGATGATTTGTTGCACGGAACGGAGACTCGCCGGCGGGTGCGGTCATGAGCCTGGGAATTCCCCTCGCCATGCCCCGGCCCTTGGCGGTGGTGATGGTGGGGCTGCCCGCTCGCGGCAAGACGTACATCGCGCGGAAGCTTGCCCGATACCTCGACTGGACCGGGTATCGCGCCACGGTGTTCAATGTCGGAAACTACCGCCGCGAGCGCTTTGGAGCCCAGGTGCCCGCGTCCTTCTTCGACCCGACCAACGACGATGGTCTGACCCGGCGCCGTCAAGCAGCCAAGGTCGCCATGACCGACATGCTCGCGTGGTTCGGCAGTGGTGGCCAGATTGGCATCTACGACGCCACCAACAGCACCCACGCTCGGCGCGCGTGGGTGACCGAACAATGCGAAGCGGCCGGCATCGACGTGTTGTTCATCGAAACCCTCTGCAACGACCCCGCCATCATCGCCGCGAACATCCGGGAGACGAAGCTGCTGGCGCCGGACTACCAGGGCATCGACCCCGAGCAAGCCGTGGCCGACTTTCGAGCCCGCATCGCCCACTACGAGGAGGCCTACGAGCCCATAGACGCCGATGACATCAGCTGCGTGAAGCTGATCGATGTTGGCACTCGGGTCGAAACCCAACACGTGAGTGGGTACGTGCAGGGCCGCATCACCCAGTTTGTGATGAACCTCCACATCACGCCGCGCACCATTTGGCTGACCCGTCACGGCGAGAGCACCGCCAACATGGCGGGCGTCATCGGGACCGACATGCCGCTGACCCACCGGGGCGCGGCGTATGCACATGCTTTGGCCGCACACATTCATGGGCTGGATGACCCCCCCGCCAGCGTGTGGACCTCCACCCTGCAGCGCACCATCCAGACCGCCGCACCCCTCAATCGAACGACGAGTCCGCTGAAGGTGCTCGATGAAATCGATGCGGGCGTTTGCGATGGCATGACTTACGCACAGATTCAAACGACGATGCCCAGTGAATTTGCTCGCCGTCGCGCCGACAAGCTGACCTATCGATACCCCCGAGGCGAGTCCTACACCGACGTCATCGGACGCCTCGACCCGCTCATCTTGGAGATTGAGCGACAGCGAAATCCGATCCTGATTGTGAGCCACAACGCGGTCGTTCGCGTGTTGCTCGGGTACCTCGCTGACATGCCTCGGGCCGACGTTCCCCACACCAAGATTCCCCTGCATACGTTGATCGCCGCGACGCCGCGGGCATACGGGTGCGACGTTCGGTTTTTGCCGTTGCTGGACGACCGGTAAGCCGGTGTTTGTCGTCCCCGTGGTTTCGCTGCTCGCACCGGTGATCGATCTCGCCGACCCCCCACCCGTTCGCACCACGCGTTCCCCGAGCGGTGCAAGCCGCCTCGCGCTCTCCGCGGGGGTGGGGCTCACCGATGACATCGGATGGGAATTCGACCTGACCGCCGTGGCGTCGGGCTACCTGGTGCAACGCCAAGAAGCGGTCTCGACCGCGTCCACCATCTGGACCCAGCTGCAGGCGACGCACTACTTGCCCGCGGACTCCGAAATGGTGGCCGACCGGTTCTGGATCGGTCCTTTCGTTCGGGGTGCAGTCGGCGCGGAGGTGATGGGGCGCCACGGAGTCGCGCCGGGGTCTCTGCAGCGCGTCGATGCGTCTGTGGGATTGCGCGGCGAAGCCGACGTGGGGGCTTCCGCTGCCATCGGCATCGGGTGGTCCGTTGTGCACGATTCCCCGCAAAAGGACTGGACTCAAGGCATGCACGTGCTGGTGGACCTCCAATGGCGCTGAAGCCCTTGCTTTGCAAAAAGGGCGGTCGGCCCTAGCAAATTTCGTCCCAGATCCAACTTTGATCCTTGACCTCCAGAAGACCGTGGACAAGATTTGAGGGCATTCGGCGGGAGCACTGCGTGAGCAAGACGACCAAACGGCCAAAGGGCGGGAGCCTCGGCACAAGCAAAGAAGGCAGCGAGTCGCGGCCGCTTTCGCCCAGCCGCGGCGGTCCACGTCGCATCGAAGATCTCGGCATGGCCGCCCTGAACTGGCTGTCGAGCGAGCTTGGTCTGCCCATCGCCGAGGTGATCGCCACACTGGAGGCCAATCCATCCTTGCTCGAGTCGGCTGGTCGGGTCGCCAGGACCCAAGCGAGCAGCGCCGCAAGCGACCAAGGCCTGAAACCCAAGCCGACCCCCGCCGCCTCCGGATCGAACGGCGACCCGTTGGGCATCCTGACCGTCATCGACGATCCGCTTGCCCGCCTTTGGATTCCCGAGGTTCGGCCGTCTGCATGCCAGATTGAAGGGTCGCAAGCGGTTCAGACGCCGGGCATGTACACCATCGAGCTCAGTCGCTACGACATCCGCATCTACAACGCCGCTGATCAACAGATCACGCGGATTTGGGGCGATCCCCACGTCAACGAAAACGGCGGCGGAGACAACTGGCACTTCGGCAACGACTCGACCTTTGTGTTGACCGATGGAACCAAGATCTGCCTCGACACCGAACAAAACGCCGGTGGTGAGTGGTTGGTTGAGGGCGTGGACATCATCGCGGGCAACGATCGATACCACTTTGGCACCGGCGACAAAGACGGCTTGCACAAGGACGCCCTCGAGTGGGACAAAGCCAACGCCGATGTGGCCGCCGGCGACAACAGTGCGGGGATGTTTGCCCTCAAATCCGACGGGACGTGGGCCATGCAAGGCCAGGATGGCCACTTTTACGACGTCAAAGACGAGTCCTGGCGTTCGTATCAGCGGAGCAACGACGTCGACATTGACTCGTCTCAGCGGACCGACCTGACGTCGATGCAACAATACGCCACGCTCTTCGACCACATGCCGGGCACCGTCGACCGTCCCCGGGGGGGTCAATGGGACTCGGGCCCGCACGCCTCGCAAGACTTCAAGACCATGAAACTGCAGGTTCCCAAGCAACGACCCCGGTTTGTGAAGTACCGAGACTCTTCCATTGTGTCGACGCCGCTTGGCTACGTGGTCGAAATGCGGAACCACGAAGTCTTGATCTACGACATCCAAGGAAAGCGGATCACGCGGATCTGGGGCGACCCGCACGTCAACGAGAAGGAAGGCGGCGACAACTGGCACTTTGGCGGGAACTCGACGTTCATTCTGCCCGACGGAACCAAAATTCGCTGCGACACCGAACCCATTCGGTCGAACTTTTGGGTGGTGGTGGGCGTCGATGTTCTGCTTGGCGACAGTCGCTTCAGCTACAAAAAAGGCGGCGAAGGCGCACTGAGCGATGACGGACGTCAGTACGACCGCGACACCACCGACGCCGACAATCGAACCGACGCCGGAATCTTTGCGCTCACGCCCAGCGGCGAATGGGCCGTGATGGCCCGCGATGGCGACTTCTACGACATCACCGACGAGAGTTGGGAGGCCTACAAAAAAGACCCTGATGTGGACTTGGCCACCACCAAGCGGGTGGCGGTGACGACGCAGCAACAGTTTGCCTCTCGCAGCGACCAGCTCCCTGCCCAATGGGTGATGCCGGCCATGGGCAACATCCATGAGGAAGAACAAGCGCGCTTTGATGCCGATGTTCCGACCCACATGGCGGCCCTGCGCAAGATTCTGCCGGCCGGCCACATGACGTTGATCAACGAACACGTCCCGAGCCTGTTTGCGGCTCTGGCGAACGACCACACCCTCGCCGAGTTCTTGGCCGACATGCCCCCCGATGCATTCGCCATGCTGATCGAGCACGCCCCCGGCCTGATTGTGACCCACACCGGGTCCGATGCCCCCAAGGATGGCGCATGGCCCGGTCCGGCTGTGAGCGGCCGCCCGCGGCCGCAAGCCGCCGATTGGTGGGCCTGAGTCCACCGACGACCGACGGTTGCGCTGCGAACCGCCTCGGGTACAATGTCCGTTGGAGGTTTGCGGCTTGACGGCGGACGGCACATTGAAAATCATTCGCGCCCCCGATCGGGCCCCCCCCGAATCGGCGCTGTTCTTGAACCGCGAGCTGTCCATCATCGAGTTCAACCAGCGGGTGCTGCAGATGGCGCAGGACCCCACGGTGCCGCTCCTCGAGCGCCTTCGCTACCTCGCAATTTTTTCGTCCAACCTCGACGAGTTCTTTGAGGTCCGCGTGGCCGGCTTGCGCGAGCGCGCACTGGCCGACCTGGCATCCCCCTACCCCGACGGACGGTCTCCAGGCTCGCTCCTGAAAGTCATCTCCCAGCGCTGCCATGACCTGATCGAACGGCAGTACGACACGCTGAACAACGAGCTGCTGCCCGCCCTCGCAGACGAAGGCATCCGGGTGCTGAAGCGAACGGAACTCAACGCGGAACAAACCGGGTGGTTGCGCCGGTACTTCAAGCGCGAAGTCATGCCGGTCCTGTCCCCCATCGGTCTCGATCCGGCGCACCCGTTCCCCAATGTGCAAAACAAGGGCCTGAACATTGTCGTCAACCTCGAGGGGCGCGACGCCTTTGGCCGCGACTCGGGGCTGGCCATCCTTCCGGTGCCGCGGTGCTTGCCCCGGCTGATTCCCATCCCTCCGGACCTGGCGCAGTCTCCGCATCAGTTTGTGATGCTCTCCAGCGCCATCCACGACAGCGTCGACCTGATTTTCCCCGGCATGAGGGTGACCGGGTGCCATCAGTTTCGGGTCACCCGCAACTCCGACATGTGGGTGGATGAGGACGAAGCGGACGATCTGTTGAACGCGATCAAAGGCGAGCTCCACGGGCGAAATTTCGGGGCCGCTGTGCGCCTGGAGGTCGCGAACAACTGCGCAGATGAGACCATCAAGTTCTTGTCCGAACAACACGGATTGGACGCCTCCGACGTCTACCAAGTCAACGGGCCGGTGAACTTGCATCGGGTGAGCGCCCTGGTGGACCTGGTCGACCGAGCGGACCTGAAATTTCCGGCGATGACCCCGCATTTCCCGGAAGCCATTGGGCCAAAAGTGGACCCGTTTTCCGCCCTGCGCGACGGCGACATTCTGCTGCATCATCCCTACGAGTCGTACGCACCGGTGGTGTCGCTGCTGAACCAAGCCGCGGCGGACCCGGCGGTCCTGGCCATCAAGATGACCTTGTACCGAACGGGCACCGAGTCGCCCATCGTCCGGGCGCTCGTGAACGCCGCGCGCAACGGCAAAGAA
>JAYZVA010000148.1:0-5062 GCA_036156175.1 Myxococcota bacterium | reverse complement strand
CGCTGAATCAGCGCGATGCTGCCGGACGTGAAATCCGCGAAGTCCCCGCTCTCGCAGCCGCTTGTCGAACCGTTCTCTGCATCGGGGGGCGGAATTTGAAGGTCCACCGGCGAAACCGGTGCTTCCACCACGCCGGGACCGGTGTAGCTGAAGGGATAGAACTCGTCCTCAAGCGCAAAGTCTCGGTCGGCTTGGAGCGCCGGCGATGCATTCCACACGTCGTCATCCACCCCAAACTCGTACAGCGCCACCCCGTAGCCGGCAGCTTCGAGTTGTTCCGTTACGTAAGCGACGGAGGCCGTGTATCCCTCTGTCCCGGTCGCGCGATTTCCGCCATGGGCCTCGGCAATGGCCATGAGTGCCTCGAGGTGCCCCACCATGCCGTCGCGGGTCATGGGAATTGCGGGGCCGAGCGCATCCGGGCCGGAGCCATCGCCCGCGTCCGGGTCGGTCGGGAGCCCCGAGTCGCCCAGAGCCTCGGCTTTCGCACCTGCCAAACCGGTCACCGCCGGCGCCGGGTCAGCGCAGCCACTCGCCGCCCAACCGAACCAGATCATCGTTGCCCCACGGACCATACTCACGCTCCTTGCCGACCATATCCGACCCAGAGACGACCGATGCAAGAGCATTGTCAACGGCTTGGAAATACGCCCAAATAGCGGATGGTCCGAGCGTCGTTCGCCACATCGTGTTCGACCGTGTAGGCAGCCTGTCCCGGATGAAACCGCTCCATGAACGCCCGCGTGTCATCGGCGTCGCGCAACGCGTGGCGAAATTGCAGTCCGCCGTTCATGCGCGTGGGGTCCGCAATGGCCCACGCATCGCCGGCTTCCAGCATCGGATCGCAGGAAAAGTCGTCCACGCCCAGGGAGGACCAGGGCTCCGATCGGCGGCCATCCGCCTGCAAGAACACCACTCCGTCCGTGATCCCTTCCTCCACCAACGCATCCCGCAAGCTGCCATCCACGCACCAGTACCCTGCACCGAGGTCTGGCAGGATGGCACGAATGCCCACCGCGGATGCCCCCACACACACCACCGCCGCCACCCGAAACGGCACCAGCGTCAGCGCACCGGCCAGCGCGACGGGCACGACCAGGTACATCGGGTGCCAGAATCGGGCGCCGTACGCCCGCCCCGGACTCCAATAGAGGGCGTAACCAACGACCACCAACGCCACCCAGACCAACCCCCGTCGCGCGCCCAAGCGCCATGCACCCACGGCCGCGACGAGGGTCCCGCCTGGAACACCCAACAGCAGCGCGTCGTACCGAGCCCACGCTTCTTGCGCCAGCGCCATTGCCTTGGGAACCGTGTGGCCGAAGCTTCCCAGTGTGGGCGCACACCCCACATCCGGCCCAAACCCGAGTCGGTTGCAGCCAGTGCGCCCCTGCCACTGGTCGTACCAAGCCGACATCGGAAACTCGAAAAGACTGCCCGTCATCCACCAGTTGTCCACCAGCACGCCCGCTGCAGCAGCGGCGGGAACCCCCAGCCAGATCGGTCGATGCTTCCACTCCATCGACCGAAAGCCCACGAGCACCAGCGGTGCCGCCAACAGCGCGGCGTCAAATGGCCGTGCCAGCACGACGTAAGCGGCCATGAGCCCACCCACCATCACCCGACGGAAGCTCCACTGCCGCTCCAACACCGTGACCATCAGCAGCCCCAACGCAACCAAAACCGAAGTGTGCGCCATGCGGCTGGCCCCCATCAACAGAACCCCCGGGGAACACGCGATGGCCAGCGCCGCGCATACGCCCAGCCGCGCCCCGCCCACCGCGGCACCAATGCGGTAGAGGATCGGGGGCATCAATGCATTCAATGCGGGGTTGACGAATGCCGCAAATCCCAGACGCTCGCCCAGCGCCAGCAAGAGCGGCCAGCCAATCGGAAACGGGCTGTGCCCGGGGCCCGAAGACACCCAAAACGGCAACATCCACATGCTCTCGTTATCGGGTACCGGCCCAAACCGCGTTCCCGCAGCGAACAGCTTTGATTGCAGCGTGTAGGCCACTTCGTCAGTCACATGCGGAATGCCCTCCAGCGGCCCCAAGGCCAGCCAGCCCGACACCAGTGCGACCGCGACCGCTGCCGCCCACACCACCGGGGGCGCGGCAGCAAACGGGGGCATGGGAACGTCGGAGTGCTTCACGATGGTCTCAGTCTCCACGAGTCGAGCCGTCTCCGCAAACGATGGGGACAGCCCATCCACCAAAGTGCACCGTGCCGATCCGCATCGGGCGCCAGAAATGTCGCGGGACTTCGGTTTTTCGGAAGCCGCGCAGCCCATCGTTTGTCGCCGCTGACCGGCGCATCACGGCCCGGACCACGCCGAACTATCGTATGGTGA
Organism: Myxococcota bacterium; assembly: GCA_036156175.1. Classification (GTDB taxonomy): domain Bacteria; phylum Myxococcota_A; class UBA796; order UBA796; family UBA796; genus UBA796. The sequence continues at coordinate 2,709 of JAYZVA010000148.1, read as the reverse complement.
AGCGCTGGCGCGCTCGTGGGGAGCGAAGCGCCAGACCAGACCATGCGCCTTGGGGAAAAGCGGAATGCGGGCCGAATCAGCAGCGTTGGCCAAAGGAAAACACGACCGAGAAACGTTCGTGCGCGTGTTCTTTTCGTTGTTTCGAAACCGCCGGACCGGCGTCCTCGAAGTCACGTTTGGCAAGAAGTCGCGGCGGCTGTATTTCCTCGGCGGAGAACCCATCGCCTTTCGAAGCGACCTGCCCGAAGACGACATCGGACGCACGCTCGCCAATGCCGGATTGATTCCTGAAAAACAGGTGAACTGGATCCGCGACAAGCTGGGGCAAGGCGAATCCTTGGAGCAGGCCATTGTTCTGAGCGGGGCACTCACCACCGACCAAATCAACGACCACAAACAAAACCGACTCCAAACCAACGTCGGTGCGCCGCTCCTTTGGGGTTCCGGAGATTGGCTGTTTCAGCCAACACCGAACCTGCGCGTGTCCCAAATCGACCCGGCCCTGCGGTCGGAGACTTCGACCATTGCATCCTTGTGGGGTGCGGTGGGCCAGCACGTGAGCATGGACGCTGTGTTCCCGAAAGTCACCGACCCGAAAGCCGGCATGGTGGCCCTCGATCCCTTGTGCGCGGCGCTGTTTCCCAGCCTCGCCGTCGACAACGACTTCGCGGGGCTTCTCGACGTGATTGGAAACGGCACATCCGTGGAGGACATTTTCCGTCAAGTGTCCGACAGCACGGGCAACCTTGTGAAGCTGCTCTGGTTTCTCGAAGCCGCCGGCCTGCTGCACCGCGAAGGCCGCCCGCAAGACACCATGTTGGACCAACAGATTGACGCAGCGGTGTCCGCGCCTCCATCCACACCAGCCCCATCGCGAAGGCCCACCGCCACCAGTGCCAAAGCACCCCGAACGCCAACGCCAACTGCCGAGGCGCCTGCGAAATCCGAAGATGGCGAACGCAAACGGCGCCCACCGATGACGGATGACCAGTTGCGCGCGGCGCACCGGAAGCGATTGGGCCGCGATTTTTACGCCTTCCTTGGGCTTCCACCGACGGCCCCAAAACACGCCATTGATCGAAAGTGCAAGGGGCTTGCGCGCCGATGGCGACTGCCGGGCAAGCAGCGGGGCCTCGACCCCGAGGTGCAGCGCAAGGTTGACGAGCTGCTGGCCGGGGTGCAACTGGTCTGGCGCACGCTGACCGATGACGGGCACCGTGCCGAATACGACAAGCGCCTGCAGCAGGGCCGGGCACCAAAGGTGGGTGACCTTCGCACGGCTGCAGCCGGTGCCGCATCCGCCGCCAACGCAGCCGATGCGGAGGGCTTCGACGAACCGGTTTCAGCAGAACTGAAGGAAGCACGAGCGCTGATGGCAAAGAACAAATTCAAAGAGGCGCTCTCCGTCTTGAAGAAAGCGCGGGTGGACGATCCGTCATCCCCCGACATCATGGCGGACCTCGGGTGGGCAACCTGGAACATTCAGGGCGCGAAAAACGGCGACGCAGAGGAGTTTCTGCGATTGGCGCTCACCTTTGACAACAATCACCTCTACGGCCTCGAGTACCTGGCGAAGGTATTGGTGGAGCAGAACGACCTGGACACGGCCCGGGTGCTGTTGCAGCGCCTGGTGAAGCTGTCCCCCGACTCCGCCTGGGCCAAGAAGGCGTTGGCCAACCTCGGAACGGGGGCGTAATGGGCAAAGCGCTCCAGATTTTGGTCCTCGACCAACGCGAAGACGTCCGCGGGTATCTCAACAGCCATCACCCGGGCACCGACCTGAAGGTGCTGAAGGTCTCAACGCCGGAGGACGCGGTCGCCCACGCTTCGGCGTCAACAGCACTGATCTTTGTCAACGGCGATGACCCCGACATGGCCCAGACCGTCGCCTTGATCAAGGGCACCCCCACCACAGCAGCCATACCCGTCGTGCTGTTGACGGATGGTTCGCAGCACGATCTCTTGGTCGACCAGTGGTACTCCGCAACGCCGCCCGACTTCACAGCAAAACGGCCCATTTCCAGCGGGTTCCTGGATGAGCCGCTTCGCGCCATTTTTCGCTCAGAGTCACCATCCAAGACTGCTGAAAAAGCCCCGGCGGCGCCGGCTGCTCCTCCGCCCAAGGACGACAGCCAGTTGGTGAAAGCCCTGACGGACCAGCTTGCGGCGCTCAACAAAGAAGTCAAGGAGCTCAAAGAGGCGGCCGAAGCACAAGAGGGTTCCGGCGATGCAGCGGCCGAAGCCGAGCGCGCTGCCGAAGCCGCGCGCGCAGCCAGTCAGGTCGAGATCGAAGGCCACACGAAGCGAATCGCCGAACTCGAGGACACACTCGCAAAGCGAACCGAGTCCATTGCGGCGTTCAAAGAACGCATCGAGCAACTGGAACAAGCCCGAACGGCGCAAGCCAACGCCGCCCAAGCCGAAGCCGACCGCCTTGCCGAGGAAGCCAAAGCCGCAGCGGAAGCGGCAAGCGGCGAAGCAAGTGCAGCCCAGAGCCGGGCGGACGAGGCGCGCGCCGCACTGGAGCGCGCTCAGGCCGATGGCGAGTCGGCCAAAGAACAGCTCGAATCCGCGCACACCGTCATGCGGGAACTGCAGGCGGCCCTGGACGCGGCCCGCGGCGAGCACGAAGCGGCCCAGGTCGAGCTCGACGCCGCACGAACCGAGCGCGACGCTGCCCAACAGCGGATCACCGAAGCGGACAGCCGC
>JAYZVA010000147.1:0-7580 GCA_036156175.1 Myxococcota bacterium | reverse complement strand
GGTCACCCGCAGCTTCACGGCATGCTCGCCTTCATCGAGCGAGCCAAAGGCCTCGACGGCCCCTTCGCTCGTCACGTCGAGGTCGAGCCCCAAGTCGCCCAAGTCAGCGGTCTCGAAGGCCACGGTGAGCGCATCGACGGCGTCTTCGGTATCCGACACGGTGCCCTGGAAGGTGATGAGTTGGTCGGAGTAGTACACGCCGTCGGCTGCGGGGGCGGTGATCTCGGCCACGGGTGCATCAGTCGGTTGCACCTCGAGTGTCACCGATGCGCTCGCGCCGGCCCCCTCGGGGTCGCGGACTTCCAAGCTGACCTCGGCGCCGTCGGTGCCGAAGGTCATCTCGCACGAGACCACGCCCTCTTCATCGGGGGCGCTGTCTTCGCAGGTCTCGGCGCCGTTCATCAGCCACGTCACCGACAAGTCGGTGATGGTGTGGTTCGGGTCGCCCACCTGGCCGCGGACCATCTCGGCCACGCCTTCCACCACCGTGTCCCCGGTGGTGTGCGAGCTGATGGATACCTCGGGATCCGAGTTGTATTTTTTGAGTCCGCTGTCCGACGAACAGGCCGCGAGGCTGGTGACCAGGGAAGCAACTGCGAAACCGCGCATGAGACACTCCAAAATGAGGCCGGAGTGTAGGAGAGATGAAACGCGAGATCAAAGGGTTTTCACGGTCAAATTGAGCCCGTTGCCAGGGCCCGTTGGTTTGCTCAGTCGCAGGTGTCGAGCCCGCTCAGGTCGACCGAGCTCGAAATGCTGCTCCAATCCAGATCGGGCGGACACAGCAGCGGGCTGTTGACCAGGTGAATGTAGCCGCCCACCGTCGTGAGCGAATCGGTCAGGTCGAGCGTCTCGAGGGCCTCGTTTCCGTGGAAGTACAGGTACTCGCCCACCGTCTCGAGATTTGGAAGCGCCACGTCCACCAGATCGCCGTTTTGGTGGAAGTACACGTAGCCACTGACAGCGCTCAGTTCGGGCAGCGAGACCCGGGCGATGTCGGCGTTTTGGTGAAAGTACACCGACCCCGCCACCGCCTCGAGGCGGGGAAGCTCCACCTCGGTGATGCCGCTCGTCATGTGGAAGGAGAGGCCGTCGAGCTCGGTGCAGTCGAGGTAGGGAACCAGGTCTTCGTACGACGAGACGGTGGCCGAGCCGCCCGGGCAGGGCTCGGGCGGCACCGCTTCGCAGATGAAGCCCTGCGACGAGATCTCCCAGCCCGTGCAGGGAAGGTCGTTCCAGCCGTCGGGCTTGTCGTGGTGCTTCATGGTCGTGCAGTTTTCGGGCCCGCCGCCGTAGCTGTTGTTGGGTTCGTCGGGCGCCCAGTCGGTGTAGGTGCTGGCCGAGCCCGACGACCAGACAAACTCGCCCTCGACGGCGATGTCGTTGTAGCCAATCCACCAGATGCCGCCGTCGTCTTTGGCCCACACGCTCTCCGATGTGGCCTTGAGCCACGCGTACTGGGCGTCGCCGCGCACTGTTGCCAGGTGCCCGCCCTTGGCGACGCAGGCGTCTTCGGCCTCATCCCACTCGAGGGGTGCCGTGCAGAAGCTGTAGACCCGGCCATCAAACGCGGCGTCGGTGCAGCCGAGGTCCACGCGGTCGTACACGGCCGCGGCCGATGCGCCGTCGCCGGTGCCGTCGTTGGGGGTCACCGTGCAGGTCCAGGTCTCGATGGGGCCCAAGGCCGATGCGGGCACGGTGTCGCCCGGCAGGACCGTGGTCTCGGCGGCCTCGAAGGGAAGGCCGTCCACGTCCCACGCCACGGTGTAGGTTACGGCATCGCCGTCGGCATCGGTGGACGGGGCGTCGACTTGGCAGGTGAGCTCGGGCTCGCCCGCATCCACCTGGCAGGCATAGCCGCCGTTGTGGGCCGTCGCCCCGCAGGTCGAGTCGTTCCAGAACCCCGCAAAGGTCGGCTCGGTGCCGGCGGGGTGGTACATCTCGGCGCAGTTCTCAAATGTGCCGCCGTTGGGCTCGGGCGGGTGGCCGCCGCCGGTGCGCCAGTTGGTGTAGCCGGCCGCTTCGCCGCCCACCCAGTACCAGTCGCCGTCGGAGCCTTCGTCGCTGAAGCCGATCCAAATGGCGTCGTGAATCAGGTCGCTGGCCATGGCCAGAATCTGCGCGTTGTCTTCGGCGCTCGTGATGCTCGCGAGCGTTCCGCCCACCGCCTCGCACTCGGCGTTGGCGGCGTACCAGCTGGTGATCTCGGTGTCGATCACGCCCACGCACCGCACCCCGTCGGCCATGAGCGCCCAGCCGTCGGGGCAGCGCTCGGTGGCATCGATGGACACATCCGGTGCTGTGGGCAGCGAGTTCTGCACGGTGATGGGACCGGCCGAGGCCGATGCGGAATCGGCACCGTCGGTGGCGGTGATCGCAACCGAGACCGACTGCCCCTTGTCAAAGAACACCGTGCCGTCCAGGTCGGGCGACGGGCCGTCCTGCACCACGGTGCCGTCGACGGAGAAGGCGTAGGTGACGGTGGGGGCGTCGCCGTCGGGGTCTGTCACTGCAGCCGAGGCGGTGGCGGTGTCGTTGGTGTAGAGCACGGCGGGCATCAGCCCCGCATCGGTCACCTCGGGGGCGGCGTTGCCGACGGTGACGGCGGCGGTGGCGGTGCCGACGCCCGCCTTCCCGTCGTCGGCGGTGGCCGTGCATGCAACGGTGTCGCCCGCGTCAAAGGCCGAGGCGAGGGTGCTCGCCGTGTCGGTGGAGGACGCGGCCTCAACGGGTGCGCCGTCGACCGTCCAGTTCCACGCCACGGTGGTCGCGTCGTCGTCGGGCTCGGTCACGGTGGCGGTGCAGGCGACAGTGTCGAGCCGGGTGGGCGCCGTCGGCGCGATGGCCACGGCGACCTCGGGGTTTCGGTTGGTCAGGGTGATGGACGCCGTGCCCACCGCCGTTGCGCCGGCGTCGTCGGTGGCGGTGGCGGTGCACGCAATCGTGTCGCCGGATGCGGCGATGACGCTCGTGAGCGGGAGCGTGGGCCCGGTCGCACCGCCCGACCATGCGTAGGCGAGGGCCGGGGTGCCGCCGTCGGGGTCGGTGGCCACGGCCGAGCAGGTCAGGGTGTCGGAGTTGGTGGCCGGGTCGGGTTCGATGGTCACGGCGGTGACCTCGGGCGCTTGGTTGAGCACGAAGGCCACGGTTCGGTTCACGTACAGCCCGTCGGTGTCGGTGGCGGTGACGGTGACGGTGTGAGGGCCTGCCCTCAGGGCGTCTGCAGTCACGGTGGCCACCCCCGAGGAGTCGGCGCCTGCGGTCGAGAACTCGCCGTCGACGTCGCTCGTCCAGCGCAGGGCCACATCGGTGGGCAGGTCCTCGGTGTCCGACACCGTCACCTCAAACACAACGGCTTCGTCGTGGGGCAGGATGGCGCCATCGGTGGGGGCCACGATGGTCAGGCTCGGAGCGGTGCCCACTGTGAACACGGTGTCGGTGGTGCAGGTCGCGCCGGCGTCGTCGGACGCGGTCAGGGTGATGACGTGGGTGTTCACCGAGAGGTCGGCGGTTGGAAAGGTGACGGCACCATCGGAGGTGGGCGTCGACGAGCCCAGCGCACCGTCTTTGTCGCTCGTCCAGTCCACCGCGAGCGCGTCTGGACTGGAATCGGGATCGGTGACGGTGGCGGTGAAGGTGACGAGTTCGCCCTCGGCGCCCACGGTGCCGCTCTCGGGCGCGGTGATGGCGCACGCGGGCGGCGAGTTGGGCGCCTCGGGGGGCTGCACGTCGAGGGTGATTCGGGCGGTGGCGCCGGCGCCATCGGGGTCGCGCACTTCGAGGGCCACCTGCCCGCCGTCCGCCTCAAACGCGATGGCGCACGACACCACGCCGGACCCGTCGGGGGTGCTGTCGGTGCAGACCTCGGCGCCGTCTTGCAACCACGAGACCGCGAGGTCAGTGACGGCGTGGTTCGGGTCGCCCACCTGTCCGCGCAGGGTTTCGGCCTCGCCCGCCACCACGGTGTCCCCGTCTTCGTGGGAGGTGATGTAGACCGTGGGGTCGGAGTTGACCTTCTTGACCCCGGACTCGGAGCAGGCGGCGAGAAGAGCGAGGGAAATCAACAGCGATGGCCGCATGGGGGCTCCGGGGTTGCCGGGATTGTACGGGGTTTGTGCAGCAGGCGGCAAGGTCCACGTCCCGCAGGGTCGACCGACGCGGTGTGACTCGGATAAGCGAACCGTCGGCCCTCCCGCCGTTTACCGAAGGAACGCCCATGCTTGTCGCTCTCACCGCCCTCGCGTTGCTCCAACCCGCCCTGGCCGCGGACCCCGCCCCGGCCATCGTTCGCCACATCTCCGCCGCCCCCACCCGCAGCACGCCCTCCGGTACCGCGTCGGTGATGCGGCTCGCGGGCTCCGAAGACGGCGCCAAGAACGCGTTCTTCGCCGTGCTCACGATTCAGCCCGGCGGGTCGGTCCCCGTGCACCGCGATGCGACCGAGGAATATCTCTACGTGCAGACCGGCACCGGCACCATCACCATCGACGGCACCGACCACACCATCAAGCCCGGCACCGGGGTGTTCATGCCCGCGAACGCCGAAGTGAGCTTTGCGGTCACGGGCGATGAAGCCGTCACGGTGGTGCAGTTCTTTGCCGGCCAGGGCCCCGAAGCAAAGTATGCGGGTTGGGTGGCCCAATCGGCGGACTGATCGGCGATGCGCGCCCGGAATGCTCGGGCTTCATCGGTCTTGCTCAGCGGGTCCAACCGGCGGAGGAATGACCGCCACGGCAGCGGGGTCGGGCCGGTTCGTTCCAGACGGGGTCAGTAGCGAGGGACGGTCGGATCCGCGTAGATGGACCACGCGTCGATGCCGCCTTCGAGGTTGTACACGTTGCGGTACCCCTTCTGGACCAGTTGATTCGCCGCCTGCATGCTGCGAATGCCGTGGTGGCAGACAAAGACCATTACGGTGTCTTTGGGCAGGTCCTCCAAGGCGCGGAATGCGGCATCGTCCAACAGCTCGGCACCCTCGATCTTGGCTTTGGCCCATTCTTCGGGAGTGCGAACATCGAACAGCCGGTGCGGGTATTCGTCGTCCCGCATGGCCTTGTAGCCCATGGCGTCGAGGCGGTTCACGCTCAGGGGTTCGTTCGGGTTGTCGATGACGATGCCGCCCTGCGGCCCTTCGCTGAAGTCCAGGGTCATGCCATCGGCGCGGCCGGCGGTGCTGGGGTCGACCAGGATCGTGAGGCCATTCGATTCGACCTTGAAGTCCCCCGCCTCGGGCGCCGACATCCCAAAGCCGTACTCGAAGCGTGGAGAGATCTGCAGACGGGGCATCCCGCCGCCAGGGGCGCCGTCCATGGCGGTCCGAATGGCGGCGACGAAGGCGTCCGTCAGGGTCACAGAGGGCGGCTTTGGAGGCTCGAACTCGATGCCAAGGGTCTGGTGAAGTTCGCCCGAAGCGTGCATCTGGGTCAGGATGTCGGAACCACCGATGAACTCTTGGTTGATGTACAGCTGGGGAATGGTGGGCCAGTTGGAGTAGTCCTTGATGCCCTGGCGAATGGCCGGGTTCGACAGCACGTCCACCGTCTCGAAGGCCACACCGGTCGACATGAGCGCCTCGACGGCTCGGGCCGAGAACCCGCACTGGGGCATCTGCCTGTTGCCTTTCATGAACAGGACAACGGCGTTCGATTGAATGAGTTCGTCGATGGTGGTGCGAATGTCGGACATGAAGCTCTCCTTGGCCCCCTCGGCTATCGTCGGTGGCGGCCGAGATCCACCCGAAGTGCCCCAAAACCGGTACACTGCCCCCATGAGCACCTCGATTGTTTCCGAGCGCGCCGAGCGCCTGCGCCAGTTCTTCTCGTTCGCGCCCATGAAGGCCACGTTTGGCATGGAGCTGACCTACGATGACGAGGGGCATGCGCAGTTCGAGATGCCGTACTTGGTGGACTTGTGTCACGCGATGAAGGACACCCACGGCGGTGCCATCGCCACGCTCATCGACAACGCCGGGTGGTTCACCGCCGCGACGCGGTACGACAACTGGGTCAGCACCTCGGAGATGACCGTCCGGCTGCACGAGCCGGCCAACAAAGAAGACCTGTTTGCCACCGCTCGCGTGGTCCGGGCCGGCAAGCGAATGTGCTCGACCACCATGGAGGTTCGGACGGCGTCAGGCCGGTTGGTCGCCACCGGGGCCGGCACGTTCGTGGTCAGCTCCATTCCGCTCACGGTGGACGGACTCGAGTAGCTTTTCAGCGGGCCCGGCCGCCCCTTCCGAGTGCCCAAAAGCGGTGAACCGGCTGCCGACCAGGGCCCGCGCGTCTTGGCCCCATGCGGGAGCGAGCCTGCGGAGATTGCGCTTGGTGCGCCCGCCTTCCGGCATCACCAATGTGCGGATGAGCGAACCGCACGTTCATGCGTGAGCGGTTGCGCCGGTCGCTGGGCTTGCGATCTTGCTCCCCGACGCGATCCGTCGACCGGCCGGTCACGGGCGCACGAGGAGTGTTAGGCTCGGGGTCGGAGAACAGCATGCCCGATTCGTCCAGTTCGCCCGCCTTTCCCCGCACCCGCCTTCGTCGCAACCGCGCAACGGACTGGTCCCGCCGGTTGGTTCGGGAACACACCCTGACCGTCGATGACCTCATCTGGCCCGCGTTCGTTCAAGAAGGCGACGGCCCCGACGCACCGATTCCCAGCATGCCGGGCGTCCACCGGCACTCGATCGCGTCGCTGGTCGCCGCGGCGCAGGAAGCGGAGGCCCTGGGCATCCCCGCCATCGCGGTCTTTCCGGTCACACCGGCGGACAAGAAGACGCCGGGCGGCGAAGAGAGCTTCAACCCCGACAACTTGGTCTGCCGCGCCGTGCGGGCCGTGAAGGCCGCGACCACCAACATCGGCGTCATCTGCGACGTGGCGCTGGACCCGTTTACGTCCCACGGCCAAGACGGCTTGTTGGTGGATGGCGAGGTGGTGAACGACGAAACCCTCGCGGTGCTGTGCAAGCAAGCCGTCACGCAAGCCAATGCCGGCTGCGACGTGATTGCACCGAGCGACATGATGGACGGCCGAGTGGGCGCCATTCGCGACGCGCTCGACGCCGCCGGGCACCAGCGCGTGCAGATTTTGGCGTACTCCGCCAAGTATGCAAGCGCGTTTTACGGCCCGTTTCGCGATGCCGTTGGGTCCAAGTCTTCGCTGGGCGGTGGCGACAAGCGGACCTACCAACAGAACCCGGCCAACACCGATGAAGCGATTCGCGAGGTGGCGATGGACCTCCAAGAAGGGGCCGACATGGTGATGGTCAAACCCGGCATGCCCTACTTGGATGTTGTCCGCCGAGTGAAGGATGCATTTGGCGTGCCGACCTTCGCGTACCAGGTGTCGGGCGAGTACGCGATGCTGCACGCCGCCGGATCGAATGGTTGGTTGGATACCGATGCGGTCGTGATGGAGAGCCTTCTTGCGTTCAAGCGTGCGGGTGCCGACGGAATCTTGACCTATGCGGCACTGGATGTGGCGCGAAGGCTGCGGGGCTGAACCTCCCCGATTAGGGCTCCCTTGGAGGTGCCCATGATTCTGTGCCGCGAAGCCATTCTCGAATCTTACGAGCGTGGCGACAT
>JAYZVA010000146.1:0-12618 GCA_036156175.1 Myxococcota bacterium | reverse complement strand
GTCGGCGACACGGAACCAAAAACGCTCGATGAAATCGAGTGTTTGCAGTTGTTCATTCGTCGGTTGAATCATGGGTCGCACTCCAACGGTGGCGATGCGGTCGAATATCCGGCAATGTTAGCGGGGGCGAAGGGGTTTCGTATGCAAATGAGTTGCACACACATTGCGGTGGTCGTCGGATGGTTGACTTGGGGAGGCATTGCAGACGCCAAGCCCAACAATCCGTTCCGTGTCGATAGCACCGACGCAGCGGTTGTCGGCGGGGAATCCAGCGCCGTAGACGTCACCATAAGGGTGCCTGCGAAGCACCATCTGTACCGAGACATGATGGCGGTGCAAGCCGAAGCAGTCTGGCGAAAGAATGAACCATCGGGCGAATGGGTCACCGTCGCGCCGGATGCGCCGTGCCAGCTTGCGTTGAGCGAGCCGTCTTTCCCCCCGGGCTTCATCAAACCCGACCCAGCCGACCCGACGGCGACGCGCGAGCAATACGACATGGATGTGGTGATTCGGGTTCCATTTGAGGCTTCGGACTGCGCATCAGGGACCTATCGAGTCGATTTTTTGGTCGAGTATCAAGGCTGCAAAAAGTCGCTGTGCTGGATGCCGCAAACCGATCGCGTTGAGTCGCTCGTTCGGGTTCGAGGCGCCGCGAAAGCCCGAACATCCGGGAACGAAAGGGGCTCTGGTAAGCCGATTCCTCAGGCGGCCGATTCCGAGGCGGCTCCATGATCACGGTTGCGTCGTTGTTTGCCCTCACGGGTGCCGTGCACAGCGCCGGCCTCAGTTTGCCGCCTCCTGGCTGGGAGCCACCGCCGCCCGTTGCCTTCGACGGGGTGCCCGAGTCGGGGTCCAAGCGGCCTGAAAATCAGCCGGGCAAACCCCACCAAGTCCACGCTCGGTTGTTGTTCGACCAGACCTCTGTGGAGCCGGGAGGTACGCTCCGGGTCGGCCTGCACCTCGATCAAGATGAAAACTGGCACACCTACTGGAAGAGTCCGGGCGACATCGGGTTGCCCACGGAGATTCAGTGGTCCACGCCGCCGGGGGTGACGGTCAGTCCGTACGAATACCCGGTCCCGCACAAGTTTGACGTTCAGGACATCATTTCGTACGGGTACGAACAAGAGGTTCTCTTGTACACCGAGATGGTGTTTCCGGCGAACACAGAGCCCGGCACCTACACCGTTGGATTGAGTGCCAGTTGGTTGGTGTGTGAGGTGTCGTGCATTCCCGGAAGCGTGGAGTTGGAACGCTCGGTTGAGGTGCTCGATTCGCCCCCATCGCCTTCCACGCACGCACCACTCTTTGAGCACGCGCAGTCGTTTCATCCCGGCCCGTTGCCCGATGGGGTCTCGATCCGAGGTCAGGTGGAGCCAGCGGTGGTCAAGCCCGAGCAGCCCTTCACCGTGACGTTGGATGTTGAGCACGCAGGGGTCATTGAACACGACGCGACAGGGTGGCCGTTTTTTGCGCCCATCGCTGGCGAACAATGGATGATCCTGGAGACCAGCATCTCGACGCGTGACGGGGGCACTCGCATCGTGCTGACCGGAGAGACGTTTGCGCCCGACGCCGTGCCCGTCAATGATTCCGTCGGTGGGCTCTTCCAGTTTCCGTTTGGTGATGGCGTTGTCCGACACGAGTTTTCCGTGCCGTTGGTCTGGGACCAGCCCGCAGCGACCGCGTCCGCGAGCGGACCGAATGCACCGTCGGTGCAGGAACCGAGCGGGGACGAGCCGCAGTTCGGTTTGATGCTCCTCATGGCCTTTTTGGGCGGCATGTTGTTGAACATCATGCCGTGCGTCTTGCCGGTGCTCAGCCTCAAGATCTACAGCTTGGTGGAGCAGCACGATGCGGACGTGTCGGATCGCCAACGCGCGGGTTTGGGGTACACCATCGGCGTGGTCCTCAGCTTCCTTGCGCTGGGCGGTACGGTCATCGCGTTTCGCACCGTCCTTGGGCTTGAGGTGGGCTGGGGGTATCAGTTTCAGGCGCCCGAGTATGTGATTGCGTTGGCGACCATCGTGTTCGTGTTTGGGCTGTCGTTGTTCGGGGTCTTCGAGGTCCCGGCGTTCGGCGCGACCAGCATGGCGCAAGCCCAGGAAAAAGAAGGGATGGCAGGTCACATCCTGACCGGTGCGTTTGCAACGCTGTTGGCGACGCCGTGCTCGGCGCCATTTCTTGGAACGGGAATGGGGTTCGCATTCACGCTGCCAGGGTGGGGGATTCTGCTGTTTTTTACTGCGGCTGGACTCGGTCTTGCAGCTCCTTTTTTGTTGATTGCCTACATCCCAGCACTGGCGCGTTTTCTGCCAAAACCCGGGGCATGGATGGAGACATTCAAGCAGTTCATGGGCTTCACGCTTGTTGCCACGACGGTCTGGTTGGTGGATGTGCTCGCCGCCCAGACGGGCCCTGACGGGGCGGTCGGATTCTTGGCCTTTCTGGTGGTGGTCTCGGTGGGCTGTTGGATTGTCGGGCGTTGGGGCGGACCCATCGCTTCAGACCGGTCCAAGGTGACCGCGCTGTTGGTTGCGTTCGGGTTGTCGGTCGCGGCAGGAGCCCAGTTCTTGGTGACGGACTTTGCCGAACCCGAACCGAGTTCCAGCAGTGCCCTCTCGATGGAGTTGGACTTCAGCGAAGAAATGCCGTGGCAGGCGTTCACCGAGGCACGGGTCGATGAGCTCGCTGGTCACACAATCTTCATCGACTTCACTGCGGACTGGTGTTTGTCATGCAAGGCAAACGAAAAGACGGTCCTGGCAAGCCAAAGTGTGCGGGATGCGATGAAGGAAAACGGTGTGATCCCGCTCAAGGCCGATTGGACCCGTCGGGATCCTGTCATCACTCAGTGGCTCGCCCGGTATGGAAAAGCGGGGGTTCCGTTCTACCTGATCATTCCGGGCGACCGGACGAAGGCGCACATTCCCCTGCCAGAGGTCATCACTCCGGGCATCGTCATCGGCGGGGTTCGGCGTGCGGTTCAGCCGTAGCTGCAAGGTGTCTGCGGTCGTTTAGGCGCACCAGCGTCAGCTGACCCTGACGCCACGCGAGTACGTTGATGGCCGTGTTGGCTTGGTGGACCATCATGTTGAACCGAGGCGGCAAGCCGATGGCATCACAGATGATTCCGCTGATGGCAACCTTGTGCGAAACGATGGCGATGGTGTCTGACGCTGTGTGTTCGCGAAGCACGGAATGCATGGCTGCGACACACCGAGCTTGGCATTCCGCGAGGGTCTCGCCGCCCGGTATGCGTGCGTGAGTGGGGTCGCGGCGCCACGCATTGAAAAAAGCGGGGTATTCTTCGACCAGCGCCGCTGCGAGTTTGCCTTCGAGTTCACCCTGGTCCAACTCGGCAAGGCCGCGGATGGGCACGACCGGCAGCCGGTGCGTTGCGCCGATGCCGTTGGCGGTCTCCACGGCCCTCATGAGGGGGCTGGAGTACACATTGTTGAAGGGAACTGCTCGCAGGCGGTCCGCCAGCAGCTGGGCTTGATGATGCCCGGTGTTGTTGAGTGGAATATCCGAGCGCCCCAAAAACCGACGCTCTCGATTCCACTGAGTCTCGCCGTGCCGAATCAAAAACACTGGCGTGGCGCCCTGTTTGCGGATCGCGTCGAGGTCAAAGGCGTTGCAGAGTGGGGGCACCATGAGCTAAACCGTAACCCAGGTCGGGATTTTGCCGGCCGCATGCTCAGGATGCGCACCATGTCAGATCGAAAAAAAGGCTTTGATCCTCTCTCCAGCTTGTTCGACGCACCGGACCCCGGCGATGTCCTGCAAGATGCTTCGCCCAGTGGTCACGCCCTCACGCAGCCCGGACGACCCGCGCCGCGCCCCGAGACTTTTTCGGGCATCGAAGCGGGGCTCGACTTGGAAGATGCGCCAACAGAGATGGCTCCGGCGCCCGAACCAAGCCCGGCTGCCGGAAAGGCGGAAGTGGGCGGAGCGGGGCCGCTTCGCAGCCGGCCGTCCGGCAGCGCCGATGTCGAGTTCATCGGCGACCTGCCCGCGAGCGATGACTGGACCGAAAGCAAACCCGAAGCGCTGTTTGCACTCAATCAGTTGCCCAGTCCAGAGCCGGATGAAGGGCCTGCTCCCCGGTACGGGCAAAAGATGTCGCGTCTCGAGCGACTGGCTGCTCGCGCGGTTCGGCCAATCTCTGCGCTCGACGCCGCGCGGGAGGCAGCGAGCATGGAGGCCGCCGCAGAGGAGCGGGCCAGCCAGACCTTGACGGACCGAATCCAATCGTTGATCGTCGCCAGCCTGCCTGGAGTCGGCGATATCGATGTCAAAGCCGCCAAGGTGGCCGACGAGCGAGACGTACTTTCGGCGTTGTGGAAGTCGCATCGCAGCAAGTTTTTGAGCGACGGCGAGTTGGAGCGAGCGGTCGCGGCCGCCCGGGTGGTGGACCACCTAAAAAACTCGCCTTCCGGTGCACTCATCGCGGCGCACGCCGTGACTGCGGCCAGCGACTACCTGGTGTGGATTGACCTCCAATCGGGAAGCCTTGTCGCGGCATTTGCCGACGCGAGAGCCTACTTCGCAGGGTAGCCAAATGCGGCCGCGAACGGCTGCAGGGTCGGGAGCCAGCGACTCATCTCGGCCCGGTAGTTCGTCCAGCGTGGCACGGGGCAGCGGGGCGCGTAACGGATTGTCGGGTCGGCCGTGGGGTCCACCGCCGAGGCGATTGCGTGGACGATTTCGTTGGGGTGTGTCATCAAGTCGTCGTACCGAACCGTCGACACGTCCAGCACTGGGTTCTTGCTCATCTCATCGGCGATGGCCATGACCCCTGCATAGGTCAGCGCCGTCCGCTCCAATCGGTCGAAGTGGCACGTGACATTGTTCAGCGTGTAGGGCCGCACAAAGGTGTTGAGTACCGCTTCGCAGGGGTGGCGGATGCAGTGGATGATCGGCGAACTGGGGAACATCCGTCGGATGAGGCCAATCATTAAGACGTTCATCGGCAAGGCGTCGACGACGCGTTCAGGCCCCGGAGTCACGCGGTTGATGGCGTCAAAATACGCCCGACGGGCATCGCACAGTTCCGAGTCCGTGACCGCCGCGAGACCTGCCGGATCTTTGCCGTTCAAGCATTGGCGTGCAGCAGTCATGGCGGGAACCTCGACCGCCAGCCGGAGACCCGGATGTTTCGCGAGCATCTCTCCCAGCTCCCGCACGCCCGACTCATTGAATCCCACGAGGAACACCGGTTCGTGCTCGCCCTGCAAATCGCTCGTGAACGCGGCTTCCGTCGTCTTCCCCGTCGCTGCTGCCACCGCACGCATGTACTCCAGGAGCAGGTTGCGGTTGATGTCCATGTTGGCGAACGAGATGCGTCGTTTCGCCTCCTTGAAGGCCAAATAAGCCTTGCGATGGTCGCCTTCAGCCTCGTAGCAAAGTCCCATCTCGTGCAAGATGTTGGGCGGCAACCCATAGGTTGACCGCTGGAGCAGAGAGTGTAGCGAACGACCGGGTTCACCGAGGCGTCGGTGGCATTGAAGCCAAGCCCAGAAGGCGGTTCCGTTGTCGGCGTTGAGTGAGAGCGCTTGTTCTGCGGCCAGCAATCCCGCGGCGATCCGGTCTTGTTTCAGATGCAACACGGCCAGATGAGCGAGAGCGGCCCCGTTGATATTTGGATTCATTGACCGAGAAATTACGGCTTCGTACACCGTTTTGGCCTCGGCTAAGTGGCCTTGCCGGTGGCGTGCAACGGCGTGAGCGAGAACATGTTCGACGTCAGACATCCTTGCTCATCGGTGTGAATTGGATGAACTTGAAGAAGGAAGTTTAGAGATTCCGCGCTCGATCCGTTTCTGAACACGGAGAACCATCACTCGATGCCTTACGCCCTGCTCTTCTTGTCGTTGATTGCGATCCCAAAGGCCGTGCATGCCGCTCAACTCGCGGAAGCGTTGTCGACGCGCGACTTGGTCGAAGCCGCGGCAAACACCGTGCACGGTGTGGTCGAGGACGTCGTTGCTTCGCGGGCCGACGATGGCCGCATCATCAGTCAGGTGACGGTCCGGGTTTTTCGCTCCGTGCCCCGACAACCGAGCGACACGTTTACGTTTTCCCTCACCGGGGGTGTGCTGGATGGAGTTCGGCTGCATGTGCCCGGGCATCCAGTGCCGACTGTGGGGGATGAGGTGTTGGTGTTTGAGCGCGCCGGCAAGCTCATCGGCCAGGGTCAAGGATTGTTTGTGAACGATGGCAGCGGGTGGACCCGGCCGGGGATGCCGACGGCGGTTGCCGGAGTGATGACCGACATCGACTCGGTGCTCGGCAATGAGTCGCAATCGTCGGCGTGCGCCCGAGAGACGATTTCCATTGGACAACACAACGGCTGGGCGCCCCGGGCCGCCGTTGCATCCACCCTTCGCCCCGGCACGACGAGGGCTCTGTCGATGAATGTTTTGGCGGGGGTGAGCTACCGATTGACGGTGTGTGATGGCGGGCAAGTTCAAGCGCTGCAAGGGGCGCTGTACGACCCGTCCGACCGCCCGGTGGACCCGACATCGGACGCCGCGTCGCTCGAGTGGCAGTTCACACCGCAAGAGACGGGTCAGTACATCTTGGGAGTCGAAGCCTCCGCATTCCGTGAACAAACGCATCGAACTGCCGTGTCCGTAATTTTGGAATTTCAATCGAACCCGTAACCGGGGCTGGACGCGAGCCGATGTTTCGTTAGAAAATGGAAGCCGGGGGATTTCCATGAAAAGTGTTGTACGCGGTCTGATTTTAGTAGGTCTTTGGTCATGCGGTGACGGTTCGGCGCCAACTGCAGGAACCGACGGTGCTTCGGCCCCGGCCTCCAACCAGCCGCCTCCGCCGCCAGCAGATGTGGATGTCGAGCTGCCAGAGTTGCCGGAGGGAACCGTCTTTCCAGTCGACGTTGCGTCGAGCAAGATCGAGTTCACGGGAGCCAAGGTGACTGGCAGCCACGATGGCGGATTTTCTGCTTTCACGGGTTCAGTCGTGTTGGATGGCGACGAGGTGCTGGGCACGAAGTTCGTGATCGACATGACCACCACCAGCTCAGACAACGCCAAACTGACCAAGCACCTGTTGAGCAAGGACTTCTTTCACGCGGAGAAATATCCTGAGGCCACATTCGTCAGCAGTGGCCTGACGCCAACCGCCGAAACGGGGGCCGTTACGCACGACGTCCGTGGTGTGCTCGAGTTGCATGGAAAGTCGCGCCCGTTGTCTTTTCCTGCCACGGTAATCGTGGGCGCCATGGCGACCACGGTGGAGGCGTCTTTCGACATCAACCGGCAGAACTGGGGTGTCTCGTATCCTGGGAAACCCGACAACCTGATCAAGGACGATGTTCAGATCCGGTTGAGCCTGCGCTTTCCGACCACCGCGGGCGGTGAAGCGGACGCTGGTGAAGCGTCCAACTGATCACGACCCTCCAGTGTCGGCTCCGGTGTCTCGGGGTGCTTCCCCCGGACCCTCGGAGTCGGTCACTCCCAGGGGGGTTTGGGTCCGAGTGTAGGCGGTGTCGGATGCCGACGAGCACCCAAACAGCAGGATGAGCACCGTCAGCATCAGTCCAAATCCAGCGTTTGCGCCACCGCGTCGCACACGGCGTCAAGGCTTCCCGCCGTGAATGGATTGGCCAATCCGGCCGCTGCGACCAGCTCAGTGAACGGCTTTGAGCCCCCCAAGGAACACAGCGTGCGGTAGCGCGCCATCGTGTCGTCCCGGTCCTTGCTCGCGGAGTGCCACATCTGGAGTGCGCAGGTCTGCGCCAAGCAATAGTCGATGTAGTAGAAGGGCATGGCAAAGATGTGCCGCTGCTGCTGCCAGAGACGGCCCGACTCCATGTGCGGCATGTCGGTGTAGCGTCGGTGCGGGAGGTAGGCCTGCTCCATCTCGCGCCAGAGCGCCGCGCGTTCATCGGGGGTCATGTCCGGTTGCTCGTACACCCGGTGTTGAAACTCGTCCACGGCACAGCCGTACGGCAGGAACAAAATGGCGTCTTCCAGGTGCCCCTCGATGAACCGCTCGGCGTCGTCGCCGAAGAATGCTTCCATGTAGGGGTAAGTCAGGAATTCGAGGGACATGGAGTGAATTTCAGCCGCTTCGTAGGTGGGCCACTGGTACAACAGCAGTGACTGATCGCGGCTGGACCAGTTTTGAAAGGCATGCCCGCATTCGTGGGTGAAGACGTTGACGTCGTCCTGCGTCCCGTTGAAGTTTGCGAAGATGAATGGAACGCCGTACCGAGGCACGTTCGCGCAGAATCCTCCTCCGGCTTTCCCGTTCCGTGCCTTCAGGTCGAGCAGCTCACAGTCCGCCATCATCCGGAAGAAAGAACCGAAGTCGGCACCAAGCGAGTCAAACATTTCGATGGCTCGCTGCATCATCCAGTCGTGATCGCCCTTTGGTCGGGGCACGCCGGTCTGGTCGCGAACGGCCTCGTCGTGGAACTCGACCGCGTCGAGACCCAGCGCTTGCGCCCGGCGTGCGTATATTTTCTGGGCGAGGGGAACCACTCGCTGCCGAACTTGTGCTCGAAACTGGGAGACGTCCTCCGCCGTGTAGTCCGTTCGGCTCATGCGCGCGTAGCCAAGCGGAACGAAGCTGTCGTAGCCGAGGGTCGTTGCCATCGCGTGCCGGACACGGGTCAGCTCGTGGTAAATCCGATCGAGCTTTGGGGCCACCGCCCCGATGGCTTCGGAGCGGGCCTGTTGAGCCCGAGCGCGCACCGCTCGGTCGGGGTCGCCGTATTTGCCCCGCAGGGTGGACAGGTTGACCGTCTCGCCGTCGAAGTCAACCTCGATGGCCGCCAATATCTCGGAGTATTCGGTCGTCAGCGCCGCTTCTTCTCGCTTGAGGTCGGCAATGGCTGGCTCGAACGTTCCCAGAAAACAGTCCCACAGTGCGAAGGCTTGGCGACCAAGCTGGGCTTCGAGGGACGCCCGGTGCTCGGACTGGGTCACCCGCTTGAGCAGCTCGAGGTCGTGGCCAAGCAAGACGGGATGCAGTTCATCGAAGAACACCTTTTCCGTTTTGTATTCGGGGTTTTTGGTTTCCTGTTGAAAGTGAACCATCGCCAGCGTCTGATTGGACTGCAGTTCAACCTGTTGGGCATCCCACTTGCGAATGACGTCCATCTGTTCATCGACGGTAGTGGCGGCATCCCAGGCGGCGATGAGTTCGGTCGCATTGGCTTCGATGGTGGCAACTTCCGGGCGGCTGTAAGGCATCTCGGAAAAACGGGGGGCTGGGTGCATGGGTCCTCCAAGGCCAAATCTTGTAACCGGATTGCAACCGTTGCGGGTCAATGGGGTGGTTAGTCTGTTGGCCTGGGATAGGGATGTCCCACAGAAGCATGGAGCGAACTGTGTTGTTCAAATATCTGGTGCCAAACGGCTTTACGGCCTTGTCCATGGTCTTCGGATTCGCGTCGATTGTCTTGTCTGCGAGCGGCGATTTTGTGTTGGCGGGGTGGCTGATTTTGTGGGGCGTCATGCTCGACAAGCTCGATGGCGGGGCGGCACGCCTACTGAACGCAAGCTCCGAGTTCGGTGCAGAGATGGACAGCTTTGCGGATTTCGTTGCATTTGGCCTGGCTCCAGCCGCGCTGGTGTTTTTCAGCGTGACGGGCGGTCACGTAGAACCGGGAGAGGGCATGAAAGCCGGGGCGTGCGCAGTGTATGCCTTGGCGGTGGCGATTCGCCTTGCCCGATTCAACGTCAGTGAGCCCGAAGGCGAGGGCGCGGACTACATGTTTGTTGGTGTTCCGTCCACCCTGTGTGGTGGCTGCCTTGCAGCGGCGTTCTTGACCGCGGAGTCGCAGGGCGTCTCGGCAGCGGTGATGCCATGGATGCCCGCCGCGCTCGTTGTTGGCGGGGCGCTCATGGTGAGCAACCTCCGCATCCCCAAGTTCAGCCTGCGCTGGAGCAAGCCGGTGAACGCGTTGCAGATTGCAAACATGGTCGTTTGCTACACGCTCGTGCCACTGCAAAAGTTTCCCGAGTGGCTGTTCTTTTCGTCGTTCAGTTTCTTGCTGTTCGGGCTCTGCTACGGGATGGTCTGGTCAAGCAAGACCGTCAATGGTGAGAGCGGCGCGGGATGACCGGATTGTGGCGACCAAGCCACGCCGACGCCGCAAGGCACATCCAGAGCATCGCCGCCGAGTAGGTCATCGCTGCGAGCATCGCGTTCATGTCGCGTACCCATGAGGCCAGCAACAGCAAGACAACGCTGATGCTTCGGTACGGGGTGGCAACTGCGACCGCGATCCGTTCGCTGCGGTCGCCCGGTGTGACCAGCCATCCGAGGCCCATGGTTACGGCCACGGCGCAGTGGCACAGCGCAATCATGCCGATGGGTACGGTCGACAGTCGCGGCAGCTCGCTGATGAGCACCGCTGCAGCGACCACAACCAAGAGCAGCTTGGCCGCCCGTTCGATCAGTGGCTGGATCCGTTTCGCTGCGTCCGGCCTCAGGTGGCGGAAAGACATTGCCGCCGCCAAAGGCAGCAGCTGGAACATCACAATGGTCTTGACCATCCCAAGCACGGGCAGATTGGCGGAGGTTGATGCGCCGAGGGCCAAGAAACCGAGGGGCGTCAACACGGTATTCAGCAGGTTCATCAGAATGATCAGCGACACACCCAAAGCAAGGTGACCACCTGCATTTTGAATGAGAACCCCGGCCACCGGTCCACCGGGCGCCACTGCAACAAACATCAAGCCGACGGCCCACATGCCGTCGACGTCAAACACACCAAACAACACGGTGAACACCACCGGGACCAAGAGGTAGTTCGCGGTCAATGCGGTGGCCAAGATGCGTGGACGTCGGAACACCGCCTTGATGCGGTCGAGGGATAGGTCGATGCCGACGGAAAGCATCATGAACACCACAAAACCGCCGACGAGGGCTTCTTGAACGGCCGCTGACTGGTCAGTAAACATGCGGATGATCGATGCAGGAGCGCCTGGTCACGGCAGGTTCGCTGCGGAACCCCAGCGGGAGTCCGGCTGAAGAAACAATACGTCCACGGAATCGAGCCCCGTGGTGACCTTGAATTCCGACCGGGCCATCGCGGTTGCCAGCGCGCCTGCGACCTGATGGTGTCGGGGTGGTCCGCCTTCCGGACAGTTGTGGAAATGCACCCGCAGTCGCGGCGGGCGGGGCACGGACACCAACCACTGTGCGATCGCACTCACTGCCCGCTTGCATCGCTCCGGCGGGGCGTTGTCCAGATGAAGTTCGAACGGCGTTGTGCCGCGCGGATTGTGCGTCAATCGTGCGCCCGCCGGGAGCGGAATGGACTTGGCAGAGTCGACCACGTTTTGATGCCAGTCTTGCCCTTCGAACGACCAGCCATCGGGCGTTCCCGACGCAGGCCGGGATCGACCCGGTGACCGCCGGACCGGTCCCCGGGCCTCAGGCGTCGCGGGTCGCAGGATCCGGGCGATGATGCCGGCCACGACGGCGCCACCGCCAAGGGCGATCCAGGGCGGGACACCAAGGGCGGTTTCGAGTTCGATCAACTGGACCGCCAACGTGGAATGGCGCTCTGCGAATCCAATGTATGCTGCGGCCGCGGATGCGATGACCAAGAGAAAGGCGAGTCGATTCATGGAGACCGTGTTGACGATGGGTTCAGAGCGGTGAGGTTAACAGAGTTTCCATGACGAGTGGACTCTCATCAAGGTTGGCGGCGGTGGCTGCCTTTGTGACGCCGCGCAGGCCCATGGCGGACATTGGCACGGACCACGCGTTGTTGCCGTTGACCTTGGTTCGTGAAGGCATCGTTCCGTCTGCCATTGCCATGGACCTCACCGCCGGCCCACTCAGCGCCGCACGTCTGGCAACGGCGGGCTTTCATCAGTCGATTGATGTGCGCCAATCGGATGGGTTTGATGCGTTGGCCGACGGCGAAGTTGATACCGTCACGCTGTGCGGCATGGGCGGGCAAACCATGGCCCGAATTTTGAGCGACGGGCTGCCATCGATGGCGAGTCTGAAGCGAGTGGTCACGCAGCCTCAAGGTGCCATCGAGTTGGTTCGGCAGTCCATGTGCAACCTCCAGTGGCGCTGCATCGATGGGGCAATTGTTGACGACCGTGGGAAGCTGTACGTGGTGGAGTGCTGGGAACGAGCCCCCTTGGTTGAAACGTGGACGGCCGATGACCTTCGTTGGGGCAAAGTGTTTCGGGCGTCGCCAGGTCCAATGTACGAGCGGTGGCTGTTGCGCGAATTGGCCGCGATCGAACTGGGGCTGGCGAAGTTGCGTCTGAATGCCGTTCAGGGGCATCCGGACGAGGAACCGATGGAGGCCGACCGAGCCCGGGTGTTGCGCGAGCTTGGGCGACTGGGTCACAAGCCCAGGAGCTGAATGTCTCCCGTCATGAGGACGGCCGGTTCGTCGTACACATCGGGCGTCTGGGTGGTGTCGACACCCCACACGGTCCACTCGAGCGTGCCCTCGTAGTCGCGCAGGCCGTTGCCGGCGTTTCGAACCCGGTCGAACGTCAACGTTCCTCCCTTGCCACGCAGATCGACCTCGATGTTTGGGGTGTTGACCACGTCATTGACGTGCCCGCAGAAGAACCCGGGTTCAACATCGACGCATTTTGCGTT
>JAYZVA010000145.1:0-23391 GCA_036156175.1 Myxococcota bacterium | reverse complement strand
TGACGGGCCATCGCTTGGCGCTCTTTCCGGTCCATGCACCAACGTGTACCGCTCAGCAAGGCGCATGCGCAGCTCGGCTGAAGGCACCGTCTGAAACCGGCGCTGCTCAAATGGCATGTATTCAATGAACCGCAGCGTGGTGCTGGCGGCGTGCGTTGAACAGTATTCGACAAAATCGAACAACTCGTCTTCGTTTTGGCCTCGCAGCATGACCACGTTGAGCTTGAGGGGTGTCAGCCCGTGCCTACGGGCGGTGTCAATTCCCCGCAACACCCGTTCCAGGTTCCCGCCGCGCGTGAGCTTCGCGAATCGACCATGCTGCAGCGAATCGATGGATACATTGAGCCGCTTTAGACCGGCCTCTGCAAGCCGAGGGGCCAAGGCTTCGAGGGTGTGCCCATTTGTGGTCATGGCGATGTCATCGATTCCGTCGATTGCGGCCACCGCTTGGATGAGTGCCAAGATGTCGGAGCGGACGGTGGGTTCGCCGCCTGTGATTCGAATTTTGTGGACGCCCATGGTGGCCATCACCCCCACAATGCGCGCGATCTCTTCGAATGTCAGCAACTCATCGCGAGGCATCCATTGGAGGCCCTCTTCGGGCATGCAATAGACGCAACGATAGTTGCACCGGTCCGTCACGCTGATTCGGAGGTATGTGTGCGACCGCCCGTATGTGTCGCGCAGCGGGGTCACGGTGCGTTGCGGCGCAGCGCTTTGGCCACGGCTTCGCCAACCGCGAGAAACGGTGCGCCGGGACCGTCGCCGCGCGTTGCTGCGGGAATTCCCTTGTCGCCACCCTCGCAAATCCGTGCGTCGAACGGGACCTGAGCGAGCAGGGGGACATCGTATTCGGCCGCAGTCTCAACGCCGCCCCCGGACCCAAATGGGTGGG
This sequence comes from Myxococcota bacterium, assembly GCA_036156175.1. Taxonomy (GTDB): domain Bacteria; phylum Myxococcota_A; class UBA796; order UBA796; family UBA796; genus UBA796. The sequence continues at coordinate 22,496 of JAYZVA010000145.1, read as the reverse complement.
TTCGGCTGCCGTCAGGCAGTTCCATCCAGGCCATGTTCTCGATCAGGCCGAGGACTGGCACGTCGAGTTTCTGGAACATCGAAATGGCTCGTTCGGCATCAATGACCGCGACCTTCTGGGGGGTCGTGACCACGACCGCGCCCGTCACGGGTACGGTCTGCACCATGGTGAGTTGCGCATCCCCTGTGCCCGGAGGCAGGTCGACCACCAGCACATCCAAGTCGCCCCAGTTGACGTCGTGGAGGAGCTGCCGAACAGCGCCCATCACCATGGGACCACGCCAAATGATGGCTTCTTTTTCCGGCACAAGGAATCCCATCGACATGCAGCGAATGCCGTACGCTTCAAGTGGGGTGATTCGCTTGTTTTCGTCTGCAATCGGGCGGCCGCGGATGTTCATCATCGTGGGCAGGCTTGGGCCGTAGATGTCCGCATCCATCAAGCCCACGCTCAGTCCGCATCGGGCCAGCGAGATGGCGAGGTTGGTGGAAACCGTTGATTTGCCGACGCCACCCTTGCCCGAGGCGACGGCAATGATGTCCCGAACCCCGCCGATGGCGTTTTTTACAAACGGCCCGCCATGGGGACCGGTCCCGCTTCCAGACATGCCCACAACGGGATCTTTCGGCGGTTGCGGTGGGCGAGGGGCTGCCGGTTGCGTCCGGCCAAATCGAACCTCGATGGGCCCATCAAATCCGATTTTTCGCAGGTTGTCTTCGAGGGCATCGCGCATGCGATTCCCCTCCTCATCGGTGTGGTCTTCGCTCAAAGCGATTGCAAAGCGCAGTGTCTCGCCAACAAGCTCGGGCTCGGCAATTAGTCCTGCCATCCAAATGCTCCGTCCGGACTTCGGGTCACGAACGCGGGTGGCTGCCGGTTCCAAAATCGCCAGTGCTTCAGACATGGTCACCTCAATGTCCCCCGATAACGCCATCATGGACCGTCAACGAGCGAGATCAGTGAGAGAGTTGGCGTCCGTAATGAGGGGAGGGGGAAGGGCAACGACGGGCAGGCCGGCCACGAATTCGCGGGCCGACACGGATGCTCGCGCGGATGCGAGAGCCTGCGCGCTCATTTCCCTGCTGAGCACACACAGGAGTGGATGAACCCGACCATCGATGCTGGCAACACACGGTGAATCCGGCTCCATCAATGCTTCAATGTGTGCGACGTCCAAGCCGATAAGGTCACAAGGAGCGACCATGATGCGCGCGGTGACCGCGTTTCTCAATGCGGTGGCGACCCCCAAGAGGGGATGGTGAAAGTCGATCAGGTCGTCGCACAAAACTGGACAGTCCAGCTCCGAAAGGCCCGGTTGACGACCCACCAGGGAGACCGGTTGGCAACCGGCCAAACCGAGTGTTCGAGCTGCGCGAACTGCGAGCGGTACGCCGTCAACTTTCAGAAGCGCTTTGTCTTGTCCCATTCGGGTCGAACGGCCTCCACAGAGGACGTAGCCGGCCATCACCATGGGTAGCCCGGCGTGGCTGCGCCGTGGCCAGCAGCGTGAAGCAGTTGGACGCTCACCCTGTCGCCCGCATGGAGCCGGTGTTCAGCGGAATCCAGGAGCATCAATCCATTGGATCGCGCCAGGCTGAGCGGGTTCCCAGAGCCCTGGTCGCCAACGGAGTGGGCAGTCCATCCTTCGGAGGTCCACTGAAGGGACACCCGCACAAACTCAACGCGGCCGGCCTTTTTCTTCATGCCAAAGTCCAGGCGAGCATGAACGACCGGCAGGTAGGGGTTGGGCATTCCCAGCGTTGCCCGAATCCACGGTCGGACGAATTGAAGAAACGTCACCTGGGCTGAGATGGGGTTCCCCGGCAACCCGAATACGGGCCGCTCGCCCATGGTGCCCAACGCCAGCGGCTTCCCCGGCTTCATCGCGACTTTCCAGAAATCAAGGCACACACCCAGGGCGTCCATGGTGTCCGTAACCACATCAAACTCGCCGACGCTGACCCCTCCCGTCGAAACGATCACGTCACAGGATGCCGCGCGTTTGAAGGCTGCGCTCAGTGATTCAACGCAGTCCGTCGCGTGGCCGCAATCAACGGGGACGCCGCCGGCCTCTCGCACCCAGCCCGCCAGGGCCACGCTGTTTGAGGCGTAGATTTGTCCTGCCTTTAGAGGCTTGCCGGGGGCCACCAGTTCGTCTCCTGTCGCAATCAGTCCCACCCGGGGTTGAGAGGCCACCCGAAGCGTGGCCCTTCCGACTGCCGCACACACGCCGAGGCGGGGTCCGGTGAGGATTGTCCCCGCAAATGCAACGGCGTCGCCCGCATGGGCGATCTCGCCCCGCTTGCGGATGTGTTGACCAGGGGCAGCGGTGCGCTGCACCTGCACCATCCCGGACTCTTCGTGCGTGTGCTCCACCATGACCACCGCATCCGCACCATCGGGCACTGGCGCGCCCGTCATGATCTTGACCGCTTGTCCCGGCTCCACGGGGGTCGGACACGGGTGGCCCGCAGCCGCTGTCCCCACCACGGTCAGCCAAGGACCGGTTGCGCTGCCCGTGGCCGCATCGGCGCACGGATCGGTGTGACCTTGGGTGAGCGCTGTTCGCGTATCCACGGCCCGCACGGCGAGCCCATCCATCGCGCTGTTGTCCCACGGAGGGAGCGGGGACGACGCGACAACGTCTTCGAGGAGCACGCGCCCATGCGCGTCAAGCAGCGCGACATCCTCTGGCTGCGGTTCCCGAACGGTGGCCATGGTGCGCTCGAGCGCTTCACGGACGCTCAGCACCGGCTATTTCCGCACCTTGAGTTTCTGCCCCGCCATGATCCGGCTGGTCTTGAGGTTGTTCCATTTCCGCAGCTCGGCGATCGAGCACCCATGACGCTGAGCAATGCCGGTCAGTGTGTCTCCACGTCGGACGGTGTACGACGTCCACTGGGGTCCGGGCGCCGCGCCGTAGAGCTTCAGCTTCTGGCCCGGCCGAATCCGGTTCGCGTTTTCAATGCCATTCCAGCGCTTGAGGTCGCTGACGCGAACCCCATACCGCTTGGCGATTCCCGAGAGCGTCTGGCCGCTCTTGACCGCATGGGTTTGCGGCCGCTTGGCCTGCGGCTTGCCTCCGCTCGTGGCGGCGAGCGACCGGGAGGCTGATTCGTGGCCCGCCACGGGAATGACCAGGTTCTGCCCCACTGCGATGCGGTTTGGGTTCCTCAACTTGTTGACGGTCTGGATCGAGTTCGCGGATACGCCGTATTGCCGCGCGATGGTGCCCAGACTCTCTCCGGACCGAACGGTGTGGCGCTTGTGGGTCAGCCGCTGCTGGGTGGGCACCTTGTCGAGGGCCGCCAAAAACCGCTTCGACTGGCCCGTCGGCACATGGACCATCTGGCGTGCCGGGGAGGGCGGCAGGGCCCACCGCCTGAGTTGCGGGTTCAATGCACGGAACTCGTCAACGGTGACGCCAGCGCACTTTGCCAGCACGTCGATGCCGACATTGGCCGACACGGTGACCGTCTCATGCGCCATTGGGTCCATGGGTTCAATCCCCCCAAAGCCGTACCGTTCTGGGTGCTTTCCGATGATGGCTGCAGCCAACAGTTTCGGCACGTAGTTGTCCGTCTCGGCTCGGAACGAGTTCTTCTTCGACAACGTCCAGAAGTCTCGAGTGTTGTGGGTGCGAATCCCGCGACTGACGCGAGTTGGGCCCGCGTTGTAGGCTGCCCAGGCCAAATACCAATGGTCGTATCGCTTGTGGAGGTAGGTGAGGTACTCGATGGCTGCGTCTGTTGCGAGTTCAGGGTTTCGTCGTTCGTCCACCCACCAGTCGACCCGCAGGTCGTATCCTTTTGCAGTGCCGGGCATGAACTGCCACAGGCCCACGGCCGCTGCGCTGCTGTAGGCGTGCGTGGCGTACCCACTCTCGATCATGGACAAAAACACCATGTCGCGTGGCAGGCCCGCTGCATCGAGCTTTGCGTGCATCATGGGCCAATACTTCCCAGACCGCGAGAGCCACTTCCCGTACCACTTTCTTCCGGGGCCCGTGAAGTACTCCATCCACCGAACCACGGCGTCGTTGACCACGACGGGGATGTCGAAGTCATCGGGATCGATGTCCTTGAGGTGCAACGGATCGGCCGCCAAATGTGCAACCGGATCGGCGTAAAAGTCGATGGGTGGCTCGGCAAGCCTCATCGCGCGGTCGAGGTAGGCGCTTTCTCTCGTCCGTGAGGCGTGCAGCTCTCGGGACGCATGCACGCTGAGGGATGCATCGTGGGCGTCTGCATCGCTTGGGGAGGCGGATGCCTCGATGAAGTCCCACAGGGAGCCGTCGGACACGTTTTGGTCAGCGGCTCGTGAAGCGTGGGAGGCAGACGGGAGGCACAGGAAGAGCGCGAGTGCAGTTGTTTTCATGGCATCGGAGGGGATGATGGGGTGGAATGGCGCGGAAAATTGGGGAACCGACAAGCGGGGAAAAGTCTTGACATGAGTAGTGTAACCCAAGCGGTCGCGTTCGGGATGAATTGGAACGCGCTCACCGGTCAGGATGCCGCCGAGGCGGCCGTTGAACACCCACTTCAACCGTGAGCGAGGGCCGCGCTCAATGCGCCTGCCTTCGCAAGCGTTTCGTGCCACTCCGAACTCGGGTCGCTGTCGGCTACAATTCCCGCGCCCACATGAAAGCGGGCCTCACCATTGGTGACGGTGGCGGTGCGGATGGCCACATTGAGGTGCGCGCCGCCGTCGTCGGCGAACCAGCCAATTGCCCCGGTGTAGACGCCTCTCGGCCCATCCTCCAAGTCGGATATGACCTCCATCGCGCGGACCTTTGGGGCCCCGGTGACACTTCCCGGGGGAAACGTGGACCGGACCACGTCGATTGCATCGCATGCCGGTGCGATGGTGGCTTGGACGACTTGCTCCGCGTGCCACAGGTCTCCGCATTGGCGCACCTCACGGGGATGGACAATCACCGAACCGGGTGTCGCGATTCGACCGAGGTCGTTGCGGACAAGGTCCACGATCATGGTGAGTTCGGCGCGTTCTTTCTGACTGTGCTCCAGACGCCTGCGCCCCGCATCGCCATCCACTGCGGGTGCAGTCCCTTTGATGGGGATGCTTTTGACGATCCGGGTTTTGGCATCCAGGTCCAGGAACAGTTCGGGGGAGTTGGAGATGATTTCGGTGGAGCCGCTGCGGAGGTAGCACCCACGCAGGGCCGGGTTGGTGGAGCGGATGCGAAGCCAGGCCGTCAGGGCGTCCGTGATGGCAATCGGTTCGTGCTCCCAGGCGAGGCTGACTTGGTAGACATCACCGCTTTGCACGTGCTCCAGCACGCGCTCTACGCCCGCTTGATACCGAATCGATTGGGCCTCCGCGGGCTGGTTTGCCGAACGCCGGAGGGGGTCGGTGCGGGAAGGCCCGGGATCCGCCGCGCCTTCCGCACGGGTGAGGACGTCGCGGGCGGAAGACCGGAATGCCTCCGAGCCGTGGATCGTCCACTCCTGCCTCGTCGATGACCACACAAGCGACCCTTCCGTCCGCCACAGGCACACGTCATGGGTCGGGCGTTCGGCTTTGGGCATGGGCATGCGCTCGACCGTGGCGCCCGCTTCGTAGCCGAGCCACCCGACGATTCCCCCCGCATACTGGCAGTCCTGAGAGCCGGTCATAGTCAGCGTTGCACGCACAAATTCCGGCCACCCTTTGGCCGTTGTGTGTCGTGGCCCGCTCCCCCAAGTCACGACCGTTTCGCCCCGCGCCGTATCGAAGCAGGCGACGCCGTCCAGGGCTCGGGTTTCATTCAAAACGGCGCTCAACGATGGGGACTGCATGACGCCCATTTAACGTCTGATTATACCTCCGGGGGGGTGCGTTTTTGTGCGGTGTCGCGGTGGAGGAGCGGGATGCGGGTATTGGTGGTTGATCCCGAGGACGGGTTCGCCAAGCAGGTGACTGCCCTGGGCAAGCCCGCGGGCGCCGTTGTTACCCACGCTGCGTCGCCCGAACAGATGCGTGCCCACATGCGGATGCGGTCGTTCGATGCTGTGTTGGTCGATCTCAGTCGCCGCAGAATGGACGGCTTCGAAGTGGCACGGGAAATACGCCGCACGCATCCCGCCTCCGACCTCGAGATCATTCTCGTTCCACCGACAAGCGAGCGAGAGTCGAACCGTGTACGGACCTTGCGGGAAGAGGTTGGAGGCCGGTTCGTCCTGGAGAAACCGGTGTCCCTTGAAGGGCTCCTCGAGGCGCTTCATGCACCAAAGCCAACGTCCGTCCCTCAAGGCGGGCAGCCCCGCGCTGAGGGGGTCGTTGCGCGGGGTGGGTCTGCGCGCCGGGGAGGGCACACTCCGAAAAAACTCCATCGAGGTGGGGAACCCAACCGCGGAAAGGACGCCACGATCGACGCGACCAACCTGCTCCTGCTGACGGACGTGTGGAGCAACCGAAAATCAGGAACGCTGACGGTGTCGGGACCAGTGCCGGGCACTGCATTGGTGAGCCAGGGTGGGATTGTGGACGACCAAGGCAAGGCCGTCATTGTGGCCGCGCTTCGTGGCGGCACGGTTTCTTTTGCGGACGGCGTGTTTGACGATCCGGGAGACTGGAAGCGCTTGGGGCGAGTGCTGTTCAAGCGGACCCGGTCGGCCTGCGACGCTCGAACCCTGCGACGGTACTTGAATGCCTTGGTGACCAAGACCGAGACGACGACCATCGCCCGCTTGTTGCCCCTGAGCGATGGCGCGCGTGCATTCGTGGGTGCTGTCGACGGGCGAAGCACCGTGAATGACATTCTGGGTCGTGCCAACCTGGCCGTGGGCGACGTGTCCAAGGAGGTCATTGCGTTGACTCGGATGGGCCTGATCGCGTTCGATCGAAGGGACCGGAAGCAGTCGTCCTCGGAACACCAAGGCTTACCGAGATCGGCCCGAGGCGGCGAGCGACTCCCCGGTGATCGGGATTCGGATCGCCGGCAGCGGCTCCAGCGCGAGTACGCGGTCGTTGAGGGGGCGCCTCCTCCGGTGGTTTTGGGTGTGCCATCGGATGCAAGCCGTGATCTTGTCGCGCGGGCGGCGGAACGGATGCACCGCCGGTACGCTGAGTTGGCCGGTCGCACAGACCTCGATCCGGAGTCTCGAACCATCGCGCAGAAGATGGTGAGGCGAGTCGACCAGGCCCGTCGAAACTTCAACTTTGATGCCACGCTCAAGACCGGTGGCAGCGCCGTTGGCGGGGGATTTGTCGACGAAGTGGAAGAGTGGTTGAGCGAAGGCAAGGCTCTGCTGGTGAAGCGAGAATGGGCCGCAGCCGACAAAGTGCTTGCCCGTGCCCACTACAAGCGGATCGATCACCCGGCGGTGTTGGCCAACCTCGGCTGGGCGCGCCTGCACAACCCGGACGTGGACGCAGAGACTCGAACCGAGGAAGGCAGGGACTTCTTGCTTCTCGCCGAACAGTTCGACCCCATGGATGCGGACGGCCAGTTTTACTTGGCGCAGGTGCTGCTGGCGGCAAACCGCCTCGAAGCGGCCGAGCAACGTGCGGAACGTGCGGCAAAAGCAGCGCCTTCCGATCCAACCCGTCAGGCGCTGGTCCGGACCATCCGGACGAAGCGCCGTCTGGAGGAGGAGCGCGCCCAGAAGCGCTGACCAGTGCTACTCGTCGATGTACCCCAGGTCTTCCATGTTGGTGTTGGGGTCATTCGGATCCTCGAAATCGTTGTACTCGGGCTCCACCTCTTCCTCAAATACCGGATCGTCCAAGTCCGGGTCGGGGGGAATTTCGCGCTCGTCAAACTGCTGCTCATCGATGCGCCCGTAGTCGTCTTGCTCTTCGCGTTCTTCGCGCTCTCGCTGACGGGCCCGGCGTTCCTCACGACGCTTTTTCATGCGTTCGCGTCGCTCTTTGAGGCGCTCTTTTCGTTTTGCTCGGCGTTCCTCGCGATCGGCATCCGACAGTCCAGTCGAACGGCTCGAACGAGTGCTGGGCAGGTTTGACGAGTCGCCATCGTCGTTTCCAGCGGTCCGGCGAGTTGTGGATGTGCGCTTGGTCTGTCGGTCTGTGCTCCACCGGGGGTTCGTCAGCGTTCCGCGACCGCGAAAATGGTACACCCCGTCTTTGTCGCGCGCATCCTTCAGTGCAATTTTGGCCAGCTTGTCGATGGTGTCATCGAAGCGCACTTGAATCTTCAATGACAGACGGGATTTGAGCGGGTCTTTGCGGAGGGTGATGTGGCCGTCGACGGTGGCCTCAAGCATGTCGCCGATGAAGCTCCCCTTGCTGACTTTTGCCTTGCCATCCTCCACATCGAACTTGAGTTCGGCTTCCGAGAATTGGGTTTCCATCAAGGTGAAGCCCCCGATGGACCCACCAGTCAGACCGAAATCTGTGATGGTGAAACCAAAGTCGCCTTCGGACGCCTTGATGTCATCGCGGTTCAGGGTGAGGTCGCCATCAATGTTGAGGAGTCCCGAGACGTTGATGGTGTCGTCACCGAGGGGGATCGGGTGATGAGAGAGGTCGAAGTCTTCGGTGTCGGAACCAATCTGGAACGCCGATGGGCTGGCACCGATGCTCGCGGTCAAGCGTCCGCCTGTCAGGTCGAGTCCGATGTCCGCTTCAAGCATGCCCCGAAGCAGTGGCAGGTAGCTTGGGCTGAGGTACACCCGGTCGAGGGTGGTCAGCAGCGTATTGTCGCGAGGTGGCAGGCTCTTTTCGCCCGGGCTCCGACGGCCCGGCTTGGACTCAAACAGCGAGACGTTTCGCAAGTTGATCCCGCTGAGCACGCTGTAGCTCGCGTCATCCACGTGGAGCAGCATCTTCTTGTTGGTGCCTTCTTGAACCATCAACGCCATGTGTTTGGTGATGAAGTCCCCCGGGAAGGCGAGCGTGAGTCCGAGGGAAAACACGAGGGTGCCCCAGACCAGACTGGCGGCGCTGGTCGCAATCCACTTCATCATCCTTCACCTCCGGCTGCATCAATCAAGGCGTACGATGCAATGTCGAGCGTCAACTTGATCTCGCGTTCGTCGTTCCGTTTTCGGGTCTTGAACTTGGCGTTTCGAATCACGAGGGGAAACCCAGACGTTTCAATTTCGTACAGAAAGTTGGTCGCGTCTTCCAAGCTGAGCTTGGACAGTGACGCGCTGTAGAGTTTTTCTTGAAGTTCGCCATTGGGTGACGTTGCACTCTCTTTCACGCTGTCGAGCCGGTCCGCGATCCCAACCGTCTGCGCCGCTTTCTCCAAAAAGGCGCTCAGGTTTGCGCCTTGATGTTCTGCAAGCTTCAGTCGAATCGCCGCGGTGGTTTCTTGATTCGACTGAAACTCCGCTGCCATCATTTGGGCCGTGCGAAGCGTTTCTTGGCGGTACTCGACTTGGCTGCGCACGCTGTTGACCGAGTTGCTCAACAGGTAAAAGCCGCCACCGACGATGGAAGCGAACGCGAAGGCGACCAGAAACCCGAGCAGCTTCCTGTCTCGGGAACTGAGTCCTGCGGTGGAGTCCTGGATCCGCAAGGCCATCCGGTTGAATCTGTTTTGAATGGACATTCAGCCCTCCTCGCCGGCGTCTTCCTCGCCGAGTGGAATGCTCACGGTGAACTGAACACCGTTTCGGGTTTTCTTTTCATCGCCTTTCTTTGCTCGTCGGAAGCGCTGATTGGCCGAAAGGGATTGCTCGATGTTGGCGGCCGCATCGTAGCCATCGGTTTCTGCTTTGAGGCTGATGCTCTTGTCAGATACGGTCAGTTCACGAACGTCGATGCGGGCCGTCTTGTGATCGGGAAGCGAGGCCGAGAGTTGGTTCAGCGTCGCCACGATTGGCGGTGAGTCGCCAACGATGGGACCGAGCAGGTCGATGAGTTGGGTCGCTTCGAGTGTCCGCGTTTGAAGCACCACCAACGCATCATCGGGACTCGTGAAGCTGACCGGTGTGCCTTCATCGCTCACCACCAGCGCGACCGTTTCAGCAATCTGTGCATCGACAGTTGCCAGCTCGGTGGTCGCGGCGGAGTGTTGATAGGCAAAGTAGCCAATGCCCGCAATCAGACCGAGCAACGCAGCCGCCGCACTGGCAAGCGCCAGCATGCGAGCGCTCGCGAGGTCGCCGCGGTATTTGAAGTGATTGGCTCGGAGCTCCATCGCGGCGCCATGGTCGACCCCTGCAGCCCGGTCGGCCAGGGCCGTGCTGAGGGCATGGGCGTTGGGCTGATTGGCATCCATCGATCCGGTCCTCAGGATGGCAACCGCCACCCCAAACTCGGCCTTCAGCCGCGTCACCAAACCGGCCATGTTGCTGGTGCCTCCCGTGATCTGAATGCGGTCGATTTCGACTCCGCTTTGCTCTTCGAATCCAATGAGTGTGGTCCGGATCGACGCGATCAATGGAGCGAGGGCCGACCGAAGGATCTCGCCGTCGGAGCTGGCAGCATCGATTGGCGCGGATTCGGCCTGAGTGGCCTCGTCGTCGCTCCATTCGGCCATTGTGGGGGTTGCCAGCCGGGCGGCGTGTTTTCGCTGTTGCGCCGCATCGGCATCGATGCCGAGTGCGGCAGCGAGCGCCGTTGTGAGGTGCAAGCCCCCTTGACTGATCCCGCGGCTGAAGATGGTCTGCCCGTCTTGCGCGACGGTGACCACCGTTCGGGAGTGACCCAGGTCCAGGATCGCTTCGACGCCGGAGCCACCGAGTCCACCCAAGACGTCGCCATCGAGGACCAGTGATTTCGGATCTGCGCCAACCTGTGCCAAATCGGCAAGGAGCGTGCCCACACGTTCTTTGGGTGCAAGAGCCGCCAAGACGCGGCTGCCCTGGTCGTCGACTCCCACGATCCGGTGTGCCATGATCATGTCATCGAGGTCGTAGGGAACCAATGATTCAATCTCGAACTCGAGTGTCTGCGCGACCTGGTTCTTGTCGGTGAACGGCAGCGTGACGGCGCGCAGAGCGGCGTGGTTGATCGGAAACGCTGCGCCCCACTGCAGCCGCTCCGAGTCATCCAGCTGCTCGACCAATTCCGCGATGGCAGCGGCGGTGTCCTCAGAAGACGGCAGCGTCCCCGCGGCCCCACGTATGGGCACTGAGACTTGGCCTTCCACGTCAAACCGATTGAAGCCGCCGTGAAGGATGGTGGCCTTCACCGACCATGTTCCGATGTCCAATCCAATGATGCGTGCCATCGGACCTCCTAGTCCACTCGCCAATAAATGACTTCACCGACCTGCGAGCTGTTGTAGTCGATGATTGCCGTGGTCGTGACCGCTGTGTCGCCCACCAGTCCGGTTGAGACCACCTTGAATGTCTTTGAACTCTTGCCCAGTTGCGATTGAAGTTCATCGGATACCGTGTAGCCGAGGTTCCCCAAAAATCGGGCAAAGTCCTTGCCGTTATTGAAGTTTGCGAACCACATGTGCTCTCGAATTTGTTCGACGATTCGAAGCACTTCTTGGTCCATCGGTGCGGGCATGACGTACGCCTTGATCAAGGCGAACAACACCTCGTCTGGGGCGGTGTTGATGTTGATCTTCCCCGCGCCATAGATCGTGAGTTGGCTGCCGAAGCGATCCATCACGTCGTCTTGCCACCCCTCGACGAGTCGGATCTCGTCGAAGGTATCGAATGCCGCGTTCTTGGCCAAGTACGCGCTTGTTCGATTGTTGTACAGGTTGTCCTCTTGTCCACCGCTCCGGCCGGAACCCATTGTATCGATGTCGACCCAATCCTTCAGGTTGGCGATGATCTCCCATCGCTCGATGTTCCGGTCGCGGAACCATGCATCATTCTCTTCGCCCGCCATCAAGCCGTACAGTTGTTGTCCGATCGCGGACTCCTTGATGAAGCCGTTGTGGTTGCCGAGCAGGCTGATGTTCAGCTTGGAGTCCTCGTCGGTGACCTCCGCGTTGAAGTCGCCATCAAAGTCGAGGAAGTTCTTGTCGGAGAAGCGCGACGCCTCGCGCGACGCTTCATCGATCTCGTCCGACACCGTTCCACACGCCTTGAATTGTTCAAGGTCATCGTCATCGACGTCGCCGCCGCTCGCGAACAGCATCCGCATGAGGCCCGTATTGATCACGGGAACCCATTGCCAAAGGGCATCACCGATGTTGATTCCGAGACTCTCCGCCATTCCGCCCGCCGAGCTTCCCTCCATGCCCTTGTTTGCGCTCAGAATCAGTTTGTAGAGGTTGATGCCCGTCTGGCTCACCCAGTAGGCCTGTGCCCGCTCCTTTTCGTGGGCCGCGATGAGGTACCGAACCCGCGCATTGTAAGTGAGTTCCGTGACAATCACGGTCAACACCAGGACCGTCGACATGGCGACGAGCAATGCGATTCCGCTCCGGCGTTGGCGCCGTTCGTGGCCCCGCGGACGTGTGAGTGCGTCCCATGCGGTCATTGGTTGCCGCCCTTGGCGAATACGCTCTTGACCTGCGGAGCTGCCATCGCCAACATCACCGTCCGGACGTAGGCCTGGGTGACGAAATCGTCGTCATCGTCGCTGTTTGGGTCGGGGCTGGTGAGTTCGAGAACGATCTGTACGGCCCGGGGGAGGCGATACGGGGTTTCGACGCTTTCGGTGTCCCATTCATCCTTCCACTCGCCGCTGACGCCATCCAGGTAACGAAGGTCGAAGCGAGTGACTCCTCGTGCCAGCGGCATCGGGCGGCCGCCTTTGTCGGGCTCTTGATCGATGCGCGGGGATTCCCGAATGTACAGCACCTTGGCGTCGTCTTGGTCGGGGTCATCGTCCAAAAACAAGGTGATTTCCGTTTGGTCGCACTGACGAGAGTCGCGAATCTTTCGATGGTGAGCGAGGGTGGCGAACCACAGTTGGTCTTCGTCGCCGTCATCCCGACCGACAAACACGGTCTTGTATGTGTTCACGGCCCCTTTGTTTTTGGTGAGGTGGGTCAGCTCCAGCGCGCGAGTGATGCGGCGCAAGGCGATTCGAGCCGTCCGGGTGGAACCTCCGGCCTCTTCGATGGCATCCAAGGCTTGAATGGATGTCCCCAGCGTCCCCGCGGCAATCGATCCGATCATGGCCATGATGGCCAGCGCCACAATGATCTCGATGAGGGTCAAACCTCTCCGGGAACCGAACATCATCCGCCCATCCCCATCAATCCGCCGAAGCCTGTCTCGGAAACAACGCCGCTCTGGTTGATGATGTGCGTGGTGAGTTCGACTTGGTCGGTCTCGTCTTCGTTGTCTCCCCACCAAACCAAGACCCGAACTTCCCGAATGAACTTGGCAAGGTGGTCGGAAACCATGTCGGGGCTGATGCCCAGGTCGCCAAGGTCGGGGGCGCCGCCGACGTCCATTTCGGTTCCCTTGTCCTCTCCGAAGTAGCCGCTGCCGGCCAAGTCCCCAGCCATGTCCCCGATGTTTGGCAGCGAGACCTCGATTTTGCGAACCGTGTAGGCCCACTTGAAGGGCTCCAGGTCGCCGGGGTTCACGTTGAGCAAAAGGTCGTCGCCCCGAAAGTCTTCGGCGCCGAAGTCGGCAAAGTCGCCATTTTCTTCGATGTCCATTTCACCGAAGCCTTCGCGCTCAAGCACCAACTGGACTTCGGACATCTTCTCTTGGGCGAGGTTGGGAGCGGTGATCAGGCGGTCAGCCTCGCGGGTCGACAGCACGGCGAGCGCTTGGTTGTCGACCAACACGACCATGGCCCCAGCCAAAATGCCGAGGGCAATGATGACTTCCAGCAGCGTAAAACCCGTTCGTGTCGTCGTCATCGAATTTCAGGCCCCTCATCCGGTACCCAGGCCAGGCTTTCTGAAGGGTCGACCATGTCCGTAGACAATCGAATGTCGCCCGAAATGGGGAGCACTTCGATGGTCCAGCCATCCTCTTCCGCATCCACCTGAACGATGCGGACCACCGTGTGTTCAGCAGTGCCATCCGGGAACACATACGTGTACGCGATGCGGTCGTCTTCTTCGTCCTCGGGTGGGCCCTCGGGCGAAGGACGAAGCCCGCCCTTTTCGTACTGAGGTGTGTACACAAAACCAAATGCCGTGCCGTCCGGCAGCGGTTTCGCCGTGGTGAACGGGACATTCAACTCGGCCAGTCCAGTGAAGCGACCGCGGCGATTCTCGACGCCTTCCGCGTCGCCTTCTTCGATCTCGCGTTCGGTGTACCGCGCCATGTCGTCTTCCAGCTTCTCGTCGAACTCTTCCCGCTTTTCTGGGTTGGAAAAGACCAAGGTGTTCGGGTCGCCGGCTTCGATTGCCCACGTCCCGCGGTCGAGGTTGTAGACCACTCGAAACGCCACGTTTCGCAAAGCCGCTTCGTCCAACAGCCACGTGTAGGTTTGCGCCAGTTCTTTTGCCGCGGCCCGCTGCTTGAGGTCCAAGAGTCCGTTGAGCGCAGGGATCCCGAGGGCAGCGATGGTGGCCATCACAGCCATCGCCACCATGATCTCGATCAGCGTGAGACCATGGCGTCCGCGACGGGTGGTGGCGATCCGGTTCCCCAAAGCGTTTACTCGAGCTCCCAGCTCTTGATGTCAGCTGCGTGATCCTCGCCGCCCTCCCGGCCGTCTGAGCCGAGGGAGATCAGTTCGTACTTGGCATCCGAGTGGGTTCCGGGGGAAAAATACGAGTACTCGTTGCCCCATGGGTCACTGGGAACCTTGTTTCCGGCAAAGTACTTCTTCGCGGCATCCAAGCCGTCAGAGGTCGACGGGTATTTGCCCTTGTTCTTCAGCGCGTACATCTGCAGGCCAGAGCCAATTTGCTTCATTTGCAGGCGTGCGGCGTCCGCAGAGTTGTCGTCCAAGGCATCGGTCAGATTGACTGCAATCACGGTTCCGAGGACGCCAAGCAGCGCAATGACGACCATGATTTCGATGAGGGTCAGGCCGCGTCGAGCGGACCGAAGGAAAAGGGAAGGGCTGCGTTGCATAGAGACTCCTGTTGCCACAGTCATTTGGCGATTGCGGACATGTTGAGCATGGGGAGAAGAATGGAGAGGGCCACCACGGCCACAATCCCGCCCATGACGACGATCATCACGGGCTCCAAAATTGAGGTGAGTCCTTCGAGCGTTCGCTCGACTTCTTGGTCGTAGGCGTCGGCCACTTTGCCAAGCATCGGCTCCAGTTCGCCGGTTTTCTCACCGATGTTGATCATGTGCGTCACCAGCGGGGGAAACTGTCCAGACTCTTTCAATGGCACAGCGATTGACTGACCCTCCGCGATGTTTTTCCCGGCTCCAGCGATGGCTTCCGCAATGATGTCGTTGCCAACGACTGTCTTGACGATGGCGACGGCGGACAAGATCGGCACGCCGGAGTCGAGCAACGTGGACATCGTGCGACAAAACCGCGACACGGCAACCTTTCGGGTCACCGGCCCCAACACTGGAATCCGCAGCAAAAATCCATGCCAAGCCGTTTGGCCTTCGGGGGTCTTGACCCAGTACCGAAACGCTGCGACGGCCCCCATGGATAGCACCAGCAACAGGGGCCAGTACGCGATCAAAAAGTCGGAGATCGCCATCACAAACTGGGTCAGTGCAGGCAGGGCGGTATCCATGCTATCGAACACGCGCCGGATGCGCGGAATGACCCCAACAAACAACCCGATGATGATGAGCCCACTCACGCCGCCCATCAGCGCCGGATAGGTCAATGCGGTCACGATTTTTCCGCGCAGCGCGACTTGGTTTTCCGTGTAGTCGGTGAGTCGCTGCAACACGGTCTCGAGGGCTCCCGACTGCTCGCCGGCGCCCACCATGTTGGTGTACAGCGGTGGAAACACATCCGAGTGGTCTCTCAGCGCATCCGCCAGCGTCGCGCCCTGGTTCACCTTCTCACGGATGTCGCGAAGGATTCGCTCCAACTTGGGTTTTTCGACTTGGTCCACCAATGCAGTGAGTGCTTCCACAATGGGGATGTTGGCGCCGACCAAGGTGGACATTTGGCCGGTCATGGCGGCGATGTCCTTTGGGGTGATGCGCTCGAAATACTGCGCGATGTCGACTTCGCGGCTCAGACCTGCGCCGGTGGATGCCCCTTTGTTCTTCTGCTCAGCAATGGTGGTTGGGAATACGCCGTCCCGCCGCAACTTGCTTCGAGCCGCTTTGGCGTTGTCGGCGTCGATGATGCCGTTCACCGCACCACCCGAGGCGTCGAGACCTTTGTATTCGTACACCGCCATGGATCAATCCGCTCCGGCCGATTCCTCTTGGGTGACCCGCCGCACCTCGTCGAGGGATGTGATGCCCTCCAACGCTTTGCGGATGCCGTCGTCCCGGAGGGTCTTCAGGCCACGGCCGATTGCTGCGGCTCGAATGGTGCCAGTCGTGGCGCCAGCCACCACCATCGAGCGCAGGTCATCGTCGACGATCAGCAGCTCGTAGATCCCCGAACGACCCGAGTACCCTTTGTGGTTGCACTCCTCGCATCCCACCGGTCGGTACAGTTGTCCCGGGAGTTTGCCGAGGTCAAAGTCGGCCAGCTCCGAGGCGTTGGGCGTGTAGGGCGCCTTGCAGTGATCGCACAAGCGACGAACCAGACGCTGGGCGAGAATGGCCACCACGGAACTCGACACCAGAAACGGCTCGACACCCATGTCGATCAAGCGTGTGAATGCTCCCGGCGCATCGTTTGTGTGCAGCGTGGAGAAGACCAAGTGCCCAGTCAGTGAGGCTTGGATGGCGTTGTCGGCTGTGGTCTTGTCCCGGGTCTCTCCAACCAAAATGATGTCGGGGTCCTGGCGAAGATGGGCCCGCAGGACGCTTGCGAATGTCAGATCAATCTTCGGGTTGACCTGAGTCTGGCCGATGCCTTTGAGCTCGTACTCGACGGGATCTTCGATGGTCAAAATGTTCTTGTCAGGCGAATTGATCTCGGAGAGGGCGGAGTACAGCGTGGTGGTCTTTCCGGATCCGGTGGGCCCACAAACCAGCACGATGCCATGGGGTTTTCGAATGAGCTGTCGGAACTCCGCGAGCGCGCCGTCGGCCATCCCGATCCCATCAAGGCTGAACACGCTGCCTTTCTCAAGAATCCGCATGACCACGCGTTCCCCGTGGCGGACGGGCAAGCTGGAAACCCGCAGGTCAATCTCACGCCCTGCCATGCGGGTCCGAATGCGTCCATCTTGCGGAACACGTTTCTCGGCAATGTTGAGCCCCGCCATGATCTTCACCCGCGACACGATCGATGCTTGCAGGCGCCGGGGCGGTTTCACCACTTCGTAGAGAACGCCGTCAACTCGAAAGCGGACACTCAACTCTTTTTCGAATGGCTCAATGTGAATGTCGCTGGCCCGCTCCTTGATGGCTTGGGTGAGCAAGGAGTTCACAAACCGAATGATGGGCGCTTGGTTCGGATCATCGAGCAGGTCCTCACCAAGCTGAAGGTCGTCGGCAACGAAGCCTTCTTCCTCTTCGATTTCGTCGATGACCGCGCTGGCGGTCCGGCTGGCGGCATCGTAGGCGGCATTCGTCAGCTCGCGCAGCTGGCCCGGAGCCATGATGAAGGGCTGAACGGGTCGTCCGAACAGGACGCGGAAGTCGTCCACCGAAGGAATGGACGTCGGGGACCCGAGTGCGACTTCCACCGTGCCATTGTTGTCCCAAAGCGGCAGGATGCCCTGCTCGCGCGCCAACCCGAGGGGGACCTGACGCACGAGTTCGACATCGATCTGGTCCACATTCACGTCGTTCAGCACCCGTAGACCCGTCAACTTTCCCAGCGTGGTGGCCAGCAAGTCGTCTTGGACTGCATTGGTTCGGGCGATGCTACCCAAAAGGCTGATTCCGGCCCGCTCCGCCTGAACCCGCGCTTCGGCCAGCTTGGCCTTGTCTGCGCCGTTCTGCGCCAGAAGCTCGTCGAGCGATTCGCGTCGAATGGCCATGGGTCACTCGGCCCCTTCGGTTTCCAATGCCGGCTGTTGGTCGCTTGCAGGGGCAGGGGACTCGGCTTCGGGCGCAATCAGGGCGGGATCGATTGGGTTCACATTGGGCGCCTCGGCACCGATTGTTGTGAATCCGCCGGCCTCGGTCTGCGACGAGACCTTTGTTCGATACACGCTCGGTTTGTCCACCTGGTTCATGCTGTACTTCAGCAGCTGGTTCATGGCGGCATCGGCCTTTTCGCGGCTCTTTCCGTAGAACCGCTTGATGTACTCCTGGCGCTGGGCCCACTTGATTCGATAGACCTCTTCCAGGTCCTCCGGTTCCTCAATGATGTGCGGCGTCAGGAAGATCATCATGTTGGTCTTGGACGCGACGGCACGGCGGCCGCGGAAGAACATTCCGAGCAGCGGGAGGTCCCCCAGGATTGGCACCTTGGTCTCCGACTCGGTCTCCGTCGAACCAATCAACCCCCCGATCACCACAGTCTGGTTGTCGCGCACCACCACGGTGGTCTCGGCGGAACGCTTGGAGGTGGTCGGGCCGAGGTCTGAATCCGCCGACTCCTGAAGTTCTTGGACTTCTTGAAACACTTCCAGCGTAACGAATCGCGACTCGTTGATCTGAGGGGTGACCTTGAGGGTCAGACCAACATCCTCGCGCGTGATGTTTTGAATGGTGGTCCCGGTGCCGGACATGCTCGAGCCCGCCTTGAAGGGGACGTTTTTTCCGACCACAATCTTTGCTTCCTCGTTGTCCATCGTCAGGATGTTGGGCGTGGAGAGGATGTTGACCGAGCTGTCGCCCTGCATCGCGTTCAGCGCGACCCCAAACGCCGGAACCGACATCGTTACGGTGCTGCCGTCGATGGGGCTGGCCACGTCGACATCGATCGGCTTGCCGTAGATGCCAACGGCCATGCCGCTCAGGATGTCTTGCGACAGGCCCATGGACGAGCCATTGAACTGACCGCTGCCGATCGACAGCGAGCCGTTGTTGTCCACGTTGCCCATGTGAAACCCGAGCCCGACGTTGAGCTCGTCATCGCTGCCGATTTCCAAAATGACGGCCTCGACGAAGACCTGCATGCGCCGGATGTCCAACTTTTCGATCACCGACCGCAAGATCGCGAACTGGTCTTGGGTTGCGATGATGACCAAGGAGTTCGTGTTTTCATCGCTTGTGATGCGCACGCCGTCTTCAAATGCCGCTGTGGCTCCCCCGGTCGCGTCGGCGGCCGAGGTGGCGGCGGACGTTGCCGTGCTGGCTGCACCACGAGCACCGGACGTCTTGGCTCGTTGAGCCGCCGCCCGGCGCCGCGCCGCGGACATTCTCGAGTCGTTGTTGCCGCTGGACTGCGCAAGGTTGGAGAGCACGGACGCCACTTCCTCGGATTTGGCGTGCTCCAGATACACCACATGGATCTGCGCTCGGGATGACGGGTCGACGTCGACGTCCAACTCGCCGATCAGGTTCAGCACGGCGGTCATGGCCTCATCGTTGGCCATGATGATCAACGAGTTGGTTCGCTCGTCTGCAATGATCTTCTCGATGTACTTGCCTTCGGCACCCACGTTTGTGGCACTGCCGCCCTTGTCTCGCGACACGCGATCGCGGAGACGATTGCGGCGGCGAGAACGGCGGTCTTCGGCTTTGCTTGAGGTTGTGGATGATCCGCTCGATGCCGTGCCGTACAGGTCTTGAATGATCTTTTGAACCTCTGTGGCCTGAGCGTGACTCAACGGCACGACATTCAGGCGGGCCTTCGGTGCGGCAATGTCAAGTTGGTTGATGATCCGGTAAATTTTCCGGATGTTCGTGGCGGCATCCGTCAGAATCAGCGTGTTGGCGGGCGCGTACGAGATGACGGATGCGTCCTTGCTCATCAACTCCTTCACGACACTGGAAATGTCGCTGACGGTGACATTTTCGAGCTCGATCACTTGAGTCACGAAGTTGTCGGTGAAGGGGATGTTCCCGTTTTGGTGGACACGGATGGGCGTTTTGCCCGCAATGTTCGACGAAACGACCTTGGTGATGTTGCCAACAGAAACGGTGGTGTAGCCGGTCTGTTCCAGCGACGACAAGAAGGCCTCGTAGGCGGCGGGGACCGTCACCGCTTTGTGGCTAATGATGGTGACCTCGCCTTTGATGTCGTCGGTCAGGATGAAGTTCCGTCCCGTAATCTCGGCCATGTACTTGATCAGATCCATGATGGGCTTGTTGACAAAGTCCAGCATGATTTTGGCGTTCGGGTCGAGGATGGGCGGCTTCTGTCGTGGTGGCGAAAACGTTGTGGCCGATGACTCCGTCGTGCTGCTCTCCTCCTCGGCGGCATCCGTTGCATCGCCCCCGTCGTCGTCGGATTCTTCGGGCTTGACGGAGGGAATTGCGCGCCCCGGAATCGCCGACTTGTCAATGCCTGCGGGCACAACGCCGGGTTTGATTGCGGCACCCTCTGGCGCGGCGTGGGCGCTTGGAAGCCAGGCGAGCCCCAGGGCAAAAAGGAATGCTGATCGCTGAATTGAGCGTCCAATCGTTTGCATGTTGCGGTCCCAGTTAAGCATCAACGCACCTCATACTCGTACGTTTTCTTTTTCTTTCGCGAAGTGACTTCAAAGCTGAAGTTTCGTTCGTTCTGTAATGATTCGAAGGCGGACAACGCTGACGTCATGCTGGTCAGGTCGTTGCCGTTCACAGAGTGGACGACGTCGCCGTTTTTGATTCCCAGCTTTCGGAACAGCGAGCTGCGGCGAATGCCCGACAGGCGATACCCGTCGACCTTGCCCGAATCATCCGTGTGGGGAACGGCTCGAATTTGCCCCGCGAGCTTGTCGGGGTTCTCGAGGATTTTGTCGAAGGTCTCTTGATCGATGGTGAACTTGGTCTCCCCGTCCTTCTTTACGCCATCCCACTTTCCAGCCTTCGCAGCCTTCGCGCCGCTGCTGCGGGCGGGCGCCGCTTTCGCGCCGTCCATCTCGAGGTACTCAAGGGTTCCATCGCTGCGTTTTAGAATCACGCGTTTTTGTTCGATGCGAAAGATGGTCGCTTCACCCAAAACAGAGTCGCCAACTCCGTACCCCAAGGCCCCTTCTTCGCCTTTGTCCTCTGCGATGAGGCACGAACTGTACGCTTCGGGGTCCGCGACAATGGTGGCCAGCAGCACAACGGGAAGCGAGGTCTTGTTCCCGGCCTCACCGTCCGCGTCCGGTGTGGCCTCAACGCCGACCTTCGAGCTGTCGAACATGTTTCGTCGGATGATGGGATCCACCAAGGTGCGCTTTGAAGCGCGTTGTGTGCTCTTGCTCTGCGCGGTCGCCTGAGGCGCTTCGGGCGCATCTCCGACCGCTGCGCCGCTCGATTCCAAACCGAACGGATCGATGAGTTCGACGTCTTCGCTGAGGGGCCAAATCATGGGGGGAACGACGTTCACCGCGACCGTCGCTGCGAGGGCCAAAACGGTACTTGTGGCAAACATCCCAATCAGCACTTTGTTCTGCAGGCCAAACATCAAGCGAAACACCTCTGTTCTGAACATAAGCAAGACCTGTGCCAATAGTGGGTGGAGTGCATGGGGGCAATGTGCTGCGTTTTTTTGTGACAAAATGGCGGGATTTACCCTCATTTGGGGCTCGGATTGACAAAATGGCACAGATGCGTCGCGAGCAGGGGGTGTCGGGGGCATCACCCTCGACGCTGAACTGCAATCCGCGGTATGGTCTCGTTTGTGAAGGAGATGACTTGGCCACCCGGACGCTTACCGTCGTATTTACTGACCTCTCGAACTACACAGCGTCTGTAGGACGAGCCGATCGCGAGGGGCTGCGCGACTTGATCGCGAAGCATGAACAGATGGTTGCCCCGTCGGTCGAGGCGCGTGGGGGTCGCATCGTCAAGAATTTGGGCGATTCGTACATGGCGCTGTTTGAGTCGGCAAGCGATGCGGCGGTGGCGTGCCTCGAACTCGTCAGCGCCATCGGAAACGAGACGGGACTGAGCATTCGCGCGGCGATGGCTACGGGGGATGTCGAAGCCATTGATGGGGATGCGTTTGGCGAGGCGGCGAACTTGGCATCTCGAATTTTGTCGAAGACGCCTTCGGGCGAGGTGTGGGTTTCATCCACGACCAGAATGTGCATGAACCAGACGGAACTCGCCTGGGAAAACGTTG
The DNA here is from genome assembly GCA_036156175.1 of Myxococcota bacterium. Taxonomy (GTDB): domain Bacteria; phylum Myxococcota_A; class UBA796; order UBA796; family UBA796; genus UBA796. Next base: position 497 of record JAYZVA010000145.1, on the reverse strand, counting down.
GACGTTTCCGGCTCAAGGGGATTGCCGGCGAGGTGCCCGTCTACCGGCTCGTTCCTCCCGACAGGACGTGGCTGCCCCCATCCCTCATTGAGGCGGCCCGAGCGGGGTTGCTCGTGCGGGTGCAGCCGGGTGTGCGGCCGGGCAACCTGCCGCAGGACCGCGTGGTGCTGATCGAGGGCTTTGAGCCGGGTTCAGCGGCGTTGGTCGAAGTTGTGGAGTCGCTCCCAGTCATCCCGCCTGGCAACTTGTGGCTCCTCGCGTATTCAATTGCACCGAGCGACCGGTATGCTTGGACGGACGCGGGCAGAGGGCTTGTAATCGGGCAAATTGACGCCGTGGAGGTCGCTCTGAGTGCTGCCCAAGCGCCGGCTCCGGCGCTTGGCGGGACCGACACCATCATTTTTGATGTCGGAACGGGGTCTGTGGTCGACCTGGTCATGTCGGGGCTTGCTTTGCCGTCCGTCCCGATGAGCGATGTGGTGTCCAGTTATACATAC
>JAYZVA010000144.1:0-49449 GCA_036156175.1 Myxococcota bacterium | reverse complement strand
TCTACATGCCCAGTCTGTTCGAAGAGGTCAGCGGGTGCGGTGGCCTCGTCGCTGCACTGATTCCTGGAATGGCGAATCTCATCATTGCCGATGTGGATGGGGCGCCGACCGCCTTCATCCCCGATCCGTTCATTCGAAGCGACCTGAACGATCAAGCATCCGACCCGGTGATTGCCGCCGTGCGCGCCATCTTCCCCGAGTCGCTCGGAACCGTGTTTGTGGACGATTGGTCCGTGTACCACATGGGCTTGGGTGAAGTTCATTGCGGGACAAACGTCGAACGGGAAACCAATAACGAGTGGTGGACCGATGCCGGTCACCTCATCAACCAGGAGGTCGCCCAATGAGTTGGATGGGGTTTGTGCTCGCGCACGTTGTGGGAACCGTGGCATTGGCGGAAACATCGGTCGCGGAAAAGGCGGACCGGATTCGCTCGTCGCAGCCCGATGTGGCTGCATTGGTGGATTCGCTGGAACCCATGCGCAACCGGGCGGGCGGCGTGTATTTCCCCGGGGGCCTGCCGGATGCTGAGCCCGCTCAGGTGTTGCTGCTGGATCGGGTGCTGAACGGCGACGACCCGATTCGCGTCCGCGCGGCCATGGCTCAGGGCTTGGTGCAACCCCAACCGTGGAATCGCATTGCTTTGCTGCCGGCGCCGCTCCGCGTGGCGATGCTCGAGACGCACAAGCGAAGCGAGGACCCGGCTGCGCTGATTGCGGCGACGCGCGATTCCTCGAGCGATGTCGTGGCGACAGCCGTGCGCTTGCTGGGCTACGGCGACCGCAAGGATTCGGCATTGGTCGCAGCCGCATTGATTCTGTCGCTCTCCCACGACTCGGGAGAAGTTCGGCGGTATGCCGCCCGGTCGCTGGGCTGGCGCGGCGATGCGGCCGCGTTTGACCGCATTGTGCCCTTGCTCGAGGATCGCCGTCCCGGGGTGCGCGAGTCGGCCGTCCGGGCGCTGGGCAGGCTGGATCGGGAACGGGCCCGTTCTCTCAGTGGAGTGGTTGGCCTCGCGAATGATCCCCACCGGGGCACGGCACGAGCGGTGGAGAAATTGCTCGCCTCGGAGTAATCCGCGTTCGGTCAGCGCGGCCGCAGTTGCGAACGGATCTTCGCGGCAACGGCCGTCGCTCGCTCGGTGACGGTGGCCAGTGCCGCCTCCGCGCGCGCCACCGCGGCTTCGGCATAGGCGTCGTCGTCAAAGCCATCGAGGTTGATGAGCACGTTGTAGAACGCTCCCTCGGCTGCGGCGAGGGCCGTGAGGGCAGCCACGCCGGCGTCCGACCGGGCGTTGTCGTTGCCTCGCGCCGCAACCTCCGCCGCAGCGATGGCATCGACGGTGCGCTCGAGCACGCCAAGCGGAACCTCGATGGCCAGGCGCGTGGCCGCGTTCATGGCCACGGATCGCGCCTGCTTTTCGGCGTCGGTTCGCTTGGGCAGCTTCATCGCGGCCATGATGGCGTTGAACGCAGCAGTGTCGTTGTCGATGTCGTCCAAAAACGCGTCTTTGAGCGACTGGGCCCGCTCGGAGTTGGCACATTGTGCTGCGAATTGGTCCTCAAAGCCCTTCTTTCCATGGGTCAGGCTGCCGACCATGGCGGACAATGCGCTCGACATCGCACCGCACAAGGACGCGACCGAACCACCGCCCGGTGCAGGGGTGGACGAGGCAAGCGTGTCGACGAAGTCGCGCGTGGTCATCGACACCAACGGACCGTCTCCACCGATGGCGTATTCGATCACCCGTGTAGCGGGGTCGAACGACCCGACGTCGCGCAACCCCATCGAGTGGATGGCCGTGTCGATGAGCTCCCGCTCCGACACCCCGGGGTTCGCGTTTTCGTGGAGCAGGTAGTACCGACCCGCCCGGAGCATGGCGGCTTTGGGCACCAGCCCCACCAGCTCCGACCCGGTCACAATGACGCCTTCTTCCAAGGCGACTCGGCGGGTGGCTTCGAGCACTTCGTGCATCGGGCTGACCTCGAAGTTGGTCAGGTTCAGCGAGACCTGGCAGCGCCCATACTCTTCGATGTACCAACCGATTCCCTTGACGCACTTGAACAGTCCGGGGTCGCGCACGGCATTTCCTTGGCCGTCCCGAACAATCTCGCCACGCTCGCGTCGAATGATTCCTTTTTCACGGACCAATGCGGCGATCTTCATCGCTTTCTTGGTGTTGCGGGTGTTTAGGTTGATGTTGTAGGCGATCAGAAATGGACGCGCGCCGATCGCGGTTGCGCCCGACTGCGCATTGAACCGTTCGGGCCCGAAGTCGGGGAGCCAGTGGGGGTCCCCGGTGCGGCCGGACAGCCCCTCGTACTCGCCGGCGCGCACGTCCGCGAGGTTGCGTCGTTCGGGTCGCTGGGCGGCCGATTCGTACAAATAGACGGGAATCCCAAGCTCGGCGCCGACCCGCTCGCCCAGCTGCTTCGCGAGCGCCGCACACCCGTCCATGTCGATGCCCGAGACAGGCACGAACGGGCACACATCGGTCGCCCCCATGCGCGGGTGAGCGCCGCTGTGGTTCCGCATGTCGATGCGGTCGGCGGCCGTTGCGATTGCTTGGAATGCGGCTTCCACCACCCCTTGCGGGGGACCAACCATGGTCATGACCGTGCGATTGGTCGCCGCTCCGGGGTCAATGTCGAGGAGGGTCACCCCTTCGACGGAGCGAATGGCGGCCGCAATGGCGTCGATGACCGCTTGATCGCGCCCCTCCGAAAAATTGGGAACGCATTCAACGATGGGTGTGTTCATGGCCTACCTCGGTGTTTTACTGGGCTTATTCCGCAACGTCGAAGGCATCCATTCTCAGCGGGTGGGCTTGTTTTTGATGTATAAACAGCGTGCATGCAGCCAACCATGGAGTGAGAAATGATTCGTCTGAGCGCCTTCTTGTTTTTGTTCGGGTGTCCTGAAGCGTCCCAGCCCGACGGCGAGCTGGAGTACCTTGGCGGGGGGATGAATTCCGCCGCCGATGGTTCGACGGATGACACCGGGGTGGCAGAAGAAGATGCGGATGCCGACGCGGATGCCGACGCGGATGCGGATGCCGATGCCGATGCCGATGCCGATGCGGATGCCGACGCCGACGCCGATGCCGATGCCGACGCGGATGCCGACGCCGATGCATGGCCGTACCCGGGCGACTACTCGGGCTCAATCACGGTCACCTCGGAGGCGTGGGGCGCGTGGTGTTTGGGCGAAATGTCTGTGTTCGTCAGCGAGGATGGCGTGGTCGAAGGCGATGGCGCGTGCATGTGGGAAGACTACGGAGGCGGCACCTTTGCGTTCACGTTGAATGGCGAAATGACCAACGTCTCAACCGACGTGGAGGGCGCGGTGGAAGTCGATGGCGGCGAGTACGGGTCCGTCACAAAAGAGCTCGACTACGGGATGCACAGTGCCGAGGCGACGGAGTTTGAATGGAGCTTCGGATGGTACGAGCAGACGCACGCGGTGTCGTTTGTGCGCGACTGATCAGTCTCGGGCGCCAAAGATGGCGGTGCCAATCCGCACAATGGTGCTCCCATGCCGGATCGCGATTCGGTAGTCGCCGCTCATTCCCATGGACAACACGGTGGTGGGGAGACCGTCGGCCCGGCCCCGGGCGGCCAAGTCTTGCACTTCGGCAAAAAACGGTGCGCAGTCTTCGGGTTGTTCGGTCATCGGTGGGATCGTCATGAATCCGTTGACGGAGATGTGCTCCAGGCCGTGAACCCGCTTCGCGAGCGCAAGCGCTTCCGTCCCGGGGACCCCGGCCTTGTTTTCGTCGCCGCCGGTGTTGACTTGAATCAGGACCCCGATGGGTCGACCCGCGCGTTGCGCGATCGCTTCGGCGAGCGCGAACGAATCGACGGTGTGGATGAGCGATGCCCACGGCACCACGTATTTCACCTTGTTCTTTTGGAGTCGGCCAATGAAGTGCCACTCCGGTGCCGGGGAATGGGCGGCCAACAATGGCGCCTTGTCGCGCAACTCTTGGGCCCGATTTTCGGCGAGCAATGTCTGGCCGTGGTTGAGGGCTTCGCGAATGAGGTCGACGGGCTTGGTCTTGCACGCACCAAGGACGCGGACGTCGCTCGGGTCACGCCCACAGTCGATGGCGGCTTGGGCAACGTTGCGATGCACGGTCGCGATTCGTTCGGCAATGGTCATCGGGGACTCCCGTGGAGGTGGAGGGCGCGAAGGGCGGGTATGACGGAGTCGAGGGGAAGCCCAACCACGTTCGTGGTGCTCCCAACCACACGCTCGATCAGGGCGGCGCCCTCGCCCTGAACGGCATAGCCGCCGGCCTTGTCCGTGCCCTCTCCGGTTTGGATGTAGCGCCGAATCTCGCGGTCGGTCAGGGAGCGGAACTTCACGCGTGACGTGCGCTCGCCGCGGTAGCGCCGCCGCTCCGCGGGACAGGACCGCGGGCCCTTCCACTCCACGCACCATGCACTGGTGACGCGGTGCCACCGCCCCGACAATTCCCGCAGCATGCGAAATCCATCGGTGTCATCGGTGGGCTTTTCAAACACGTCCATCCCGTCGTGCACCACGGTGTCGGCGGCCAAGACCCACGCATTCGATGCCGGCACTGCAGCGGCTTTTTCGGCGGCGAGACGCCGCACGTACCGAAGCGGCGTCTCGTTGGGCGCGCGCCGCTCGGGGATGTCTGGAGGAATGACCGCTGCGACCTCAAAGCCAGCGATGGTCAACAGACTGAGCCGGCGTGGAGAGCCGCTTCCTAAGATCAATGGTGCCATGCGGGAGCGTAACCCAAACGCTCGCGCGCGATCCGATCCCATTGCTGGTGAGTGACGCGCCGCACAATCGGCACGGCGTTTGGAATTCGGATCGACCCGATCGCGGGGGCGGGAACATCATCCAGCAGGCCAATCAGGACGCGGAGCAGCCCCCCGTGGCCGACGATGCACACCGGACCGTCCGGCCGAAAGGTGCGCAACAAATCCACCGCACGGCGGCCAACCTCTTCGAGGGTTTCGCCTCCCGGGGCACGGCGGTCCCACGCCATCAAGGGTTGCTCCGGGTGGGCCCTCCGGATGGTTGCAATGGGCTGGCCTTCCCACTCGCCCAAGTGCTGCTCGCGCAACGCAGGGTGCGTTTGGATGGGGACCGTGAACGCAGCGGCCTCCTGAATGCCGACCGCGGTTTGGTGTGCGCGTTTGAGGTCGGAGGACCACAGCGCGTTCAGGGGGATGCCACCCAAGCGATCGCGAACGGTTTGGCCAGCAGCCCTTGCTTGTGCCTGGCCTCGTGGTGTCAGGGCGACATCCATGTGACCAGAAAACACCGCGTCGGCATTCGCCGTGCTTTCGCCGTGGCGAACAAAGATCCAGTCGGTCACTTTGCCTGGGCGGGCGACGGTGGTGCGGGATTTGAGCCGGCTTCAGGGTCGTCCGCCCTGGCGCCGGTCGCCTTCCCGTTGGATGAGATGTCGATGTCTCCCAATCCAGAAGCCAAGGCGCCCCGAATGCGCTCTTCAGCCACGAGCAGCATGGCGGTGTCCGGCCTCGCGCTGAGCAACCGATCCACCTCTGTGGTCAGCTGACCCAACGGGCCTTTGCGGATCAATCGCCGTTTGATTCTGTTCACCCCCAGCCGCACTTCGGGACCCAGTGGAATGGCGGCGTACAGGTTGCGCATCAGCGCGAAGAAGCGGTTGCGAAGGATGGCCAGTGCCACCTGGTCCCACGGCCCCGAGGTTTGCTCTACTCGAATCTTTCGCAGTGCTGGGAGGATTCCGGTGGCCTCGCCGACAGAGATGTAGCGAATCACCGTGTGACTGATCCGGTCGTTGGGCTGATGAAGGAGGGCAATTTCCCGGGCGATGGTCAGTTTTGCCATCGCGGCGATCTTTGCAGCGGTGGATTCGGGAATGCCCCGCTCGAGCTGCTGCTGAGTCATCGTGGCCAACTGCTCTTGGTGTGCCGCGCCGCGGACCCGAGGCAACTGCCGCAGCACTTCGCGGATCGTGTCGACGGGGTCGCCGACCAAGCCCGTCTCGCCGGCCGTCAAGGCGTATGCGGCAACGCCTGCGATGGCATTTTGAACCTCAATCCAGGCGCGGTACTTCGCGTCAAGACTTGCATCGCACGATTCGATTTCCGCTTGTATGGATGAGCCGTTGACAATGTCCATGGCCAAGAGCCACGCCCGCGCGATTTCAAGGGCGCTCGCGCCGGTCCACTCCTTGAGCATGGGGAAGAAGAGCACCCCTGCGCTGCCGACCACCTCGGTGATCAGGACGGTCATTCCAATGGACCGTCGCAGCATGTGGTTGGGAATGTAGTCGCCGAACCGCTCTTGAATCTCGGGCGGAAAGTACCCCTTTACGCGTTCATCAAAGTGCGGAATCCCGGATTCGTCGGATGCGATCAACTCCTTGAAAATGTGGGTCTTCACGTGTGCTTGGAGCACCGCCAACTCGGGGCGGGTCAACCCGGAGCGGTTTTGGGTGCGCCGCTGCAGGTCATCGTCGGACGGCAACGTCAGCGCCTGTCGGGTCGTGTTCGATTGCTTGCAGACCCAGTCGATGGTGCGACTGAAGAACATGGGGTCGCGGTGAGAGCGAATCTGGTCCAGGCTCAGCTGCTGTGCATGGGTGTCGGAGTTGTCGAGAACCTGTTCGGCCACCACCTCGGTCAACTCCTCGAGGAGGGTGTTTCGCTCTTCGTGGTCCAACGTGCCGTCGTTGACAACAGCGCTCAACAGGATCTTGAGGTTGACCTCGTGGTCCGACATGTCGACGCCACCGCTGTTGTCGATGGCATCCGTGTTGATGCGCCCGCCTGCTTGGGCGAACTCAACCCGACCGGCTTGGGTGAGGCCCAAGTTTCCGCCTTCGCCAATGATCTTGCATCGCAGTTCATCGGCGTTGATGCGCAAGCTGTCGTTGGTCGAGTCGCCCACCTGTTGGTGGGTCTCGTGGGAGGCCTTGACGTAGGTGCCGATGCCTCCGTTCCAGAGCAGGTCGGCGGGTATCCGGAGGATGAGTCGAATCACCGCATCGACGTCGAGTTCGTCGCTCATCACCCCCAGCAAGTCCTTCATTTCGGGTGTCATCTTGATGGACTTGGCCTGCCGACTGAAGATGCCACCGCCCTTGCTGATCAACTCGGTGTTGTAGTGCTCCCACCCCTGCACCGCCTTGAACATGCGGAGCCGTTCCTGGTACGAGGATGCGGGGTCGGGGTTCGGATCGATGAAGATGTGGAGGTGGTTGAATGCCGCCAGCAGCTTCATGTGCGGAGACTCAATCACCCCGTTGCCAAACACGTCGCCTGCGGGATCGCCGATGGCGATCGCGGTGAAGGGGTCGCGGTAGGGATCGGTGCCCATTTCTGCAAAATGCCGCTTGGCGGTCATCCAAGCGCCGCGCGCCGTGATGCCAACTTTCTTGTGGTCGTAGCCGTTGGACCCGCCGGATGCGAACGCGTCATCCAACCAAAAGCCGTATTCCTGGGAGACGCCGTTGGCGGTGTCCGAGAGGTGGGCGGTGCCTTTGTCTGCGGCGACCACCAAGTAGTTGTCGTGGGCATCGTGACGAACGACGCGGTCGGGGTGGACGATCGAACCACCGACGATGTTGTCCGTGATGTCCAGCAATCCCCGGATCAGAAAGGTGTACAGCCGGTCGGCTTCGGCCCGTCGTTCCGCTCGATCCGCATAGCTGCGCTTGAGGTAGAAACCGCCCTTGGCGCCCTCGGGGACGATGACCACGTTTTTGACCATCTGCGTGGTCGCCAGGCCATGGATCTCTCGCCGGTAGTCCTCGCGATCCGACCATCGGATGCCGCCCCGAGCGATGGGTCCACCGCGGAGGTGCACGCCCTCCATTTCGGGGTGGTGCACGTACACCTCGAACTTCATGCGCGGCTCGGGCATCTGCTTGATCGCGCTGCAATCAAACTTGAAGCTCAGGTAATGCTCCAACCGGTCGTTTCGATAAAAGTTGGTTCGGAGCGTCGATTCGACCAGGTTCAACAAGGTGCGGAACGTGAGGTCTTGGTCGTGATTTCGGAGCGTGCGGCGCAGTGCTTCGAAGCGTTCTTTCGTCTCGCTCATGGCGCGGACGCGATCGCCGCTCAGGTTCGGATCAAAGCGGGCTGCAAAGTATTGCCACAGGGCGCGCACGAGTTCCGGCTGTGCCAGCAGGATCTCGTTGATGCGGGTCGGTGTGTAGCGCAGCCCCAACTGGCGGGCGTACCCGAGGTAGCCGCGGATCGTGTCCACCGCCTGCCACGACACATTGGCGGCGAGGATGAGCTGGTTCAATCCGTCGTCCGTGACTCGGTTGGTGAACACGGCTTCGATGGCGTCGACCAGTTGGTGGGCGGCGTCGTTCAGTGCAGCGTTGTCGGCCCCGCGGACCCCTTCAAGACGAAACGTGTCGATGGTGTACGCCTGGCTCCCTGTTGGTGAGACGGTGTCGGCAAACTGATCGATGACCACCAGGCCGAAGTTGTCGAGCTTGGGCAGCATCTCGGAGAGCATGATGTTGTCGAGTTGGTACAGACGCAGGTTGATTCGGTTTCGACCGTCCGTGAAGATGTCTCCCACAACGGGGTTGGATGCATTGACGCTCTCGAGCATCTGAACGTCGCGTGCGGCTTGTTCGGGGGCCGTCTTCCGCATGTACATCTCGGCGAACGCATTGGCGTAGCGGAGGCTCAGCCGCTCGGCCTTCTCTGAGGCAACATCGGCGATGAGGGCGGCGTGGAGGCGTTCGGGCCATCCCGTCGCGAGTTCCACGATGTCGTTCGAAAGGTCGTCCACTTCCTGCGTTGTGAGGCGAGCGCAACCGGTGAGGAAGAAGTGAACCAAGATGGTGCTGTACCGACCGACAAAGACGCCGTGGTCGCAGTAGGACGCACCGGTGACTGCGGTGATTTGACGTTCGATGCTCTGGCGGACCCGGTCGGACCACCGTCCTCGGGGCATGGCAGCCAACACAAACGTGTTGCCGTTGGACTGGTTCTGCATGATGTGCGCTCGAGCGCGTCGTTCTTGTTCGGCCTCCAAGACTCGGTCGATCATCTCGGCGATCTCATCGCTCGGTGTCGTGAACAAGAACTCATTCGGCAACGAATCGAAGACGTTGGAGATCCCTTTGTACCGATAGCTGCTCGGCTTGCAGTCCTGGTCGTTCAGAATCTCGGTCAGGATCTCCCGCAGGATCGGTACGTGACGGCTGGGTTGGGTCACGCCCCGGTGGGTGAAGAGGCCTTGAAGCTTGAGCGCGCTGCCGTCTGGCAAGCGAATGCAGATTTCATCGAGTCGACCGGCCCGGTGCACCCGGGATTCCTGTTCGGCCTTCCGGATGTTGACGAGTCGGTCGGGGTCGTCCCATTGGTCGATGGACGCGGTGTCGGTCAGGCCCTTCACGGCCTTGTCGGTCAGGCCGTGGCGCATCCCCTGGTGGACGGCCCCCATGAACACGAAGTTGTCGGCGAGGAGCCAGCGCAAGAAAAACCCGGCCTCCCGTTCGGGAGTGGGCTCGGTGGAGGTCCGGAGCAACTGCGTGCTCTTTTCCGTGACCAAGGTGGTCATGGCCTCAAAATCGCCCACCACGGCCTTGGAGAGCCGAAGGTTGCTTTCCAGTTCATCCTTGAACGGCGCGTGGTCATCGAGTCCATCGGTGTCCACATAGATCAGGCTCTCGAGGGGGTCTGATTCGCCATCAACACTGACGAGTTCGCCTTCCGGGTTGCGACCCATGCCCAAGACCAGGTTGAAGCCCGAGTGGTAATCCAACTCCTGCGTGCGAAGCGTGAGCATCACGGTGTCCACAATGAAGGCCTGGTCGGCCATGACGCTTTGAATCACGGTGCTGCCGTCGGCGTCGTGCAGCTCGACCAACGGGTCGCTGCGAAGGAACTGAGCCGTCTTGAGCATCTGGCAGAGGATGTCGAAGACTTCCTCATCGGAGTGCCTGGCTCGAAATGCTGTTCGGAGCTGGGGTGTGGCGGCTCGCATGAACGACACGAAGAGTTCGTGTTCCACGCCGTCGGGAGCACCCCGGTCGGCTGCCAGTTGAGAGAGTCGCTGAGTGAGGGTGGAGGTGGCCATTCGTGCCTCCCCTGGTCCGAATTTTACAGATCGCTCGAGGGCGCTAAATCTACCCTTTTCGAACGTTCTTGTCCTGATTTAGTGGGGCTTTTTGCGATTGCCTGTAATTGTGTAGCTTTGAAGTCGTTAACTTGTTGAATCGAAACCATTTTTGGTTGCCGCAGCGTCGTCGGTGACCGTGCGGAGTGGGGCCCGGTCGGTGCTCCCTCGGGGCGAACCAGTCGCGCCCAGATTGGCCCCGAGACCGGTCGGTGGGAACCGGTGGCTCCACACACTCATGAGTTCGCCAATACGGTGCAAAAAAATATCGTACAAACCCATGCTTTTGGTCATTTTGTCCCCCTGCAGTATGCAGGGCATCCGCCGACTGATCTTCCACGAGCCACCCGCGCTGGGTTCGGGGGTCAACTGTGCCAAAAAAGAGGGGGGTGATCGCCGCCGAAAACGTGGGATGCAAAGCCAAATTCAGATTTTTTGTGGATGCCGGGTATAGTGCGGTGGGCGGACGCTGGAGGAGAAGACCATGCAGAACAAAGCGACACCACTGGAAATGGCCGATGCTGCGGTGAAACACGGCCGGAGTCTTGGGCTCACCGCGATCGAGGTCCACATCGATGCCGCGACGCGGCGAACCGTTGCGTGGGAATCAACGGGCACAACGAGCGCTGCAAGCCTGCCCTCCAAGGAATCGCTTCGGGCTGACATTCGGGTGTACAGTTCCATCGGCCAAGTGGGCGTGGCCTCGGGTGCATGCGGGTCCAAGGGGGCCATTCACCGACTCATCGACAAAGCAATCGAAGCGGCAAAGGCGTCCGGCCGAAATCCGAATGCGGGGCCGGCGGAGCACTACGAACAGTCGACTGCCGGGCTGGGGTTGATGGATCGGCGGTGCGGGAGCCTGGACGATGAGCAACGAGAAGAGGCGGTCAACGACAACATTGAAGACGCCCGTTCGTTCAATGGCGTCGAACCATTGTCGTTTCGATACGTCGAAGATGTCCGGGATCGCGCGTTTGCATCGTCAACCGGTGTGCGGCGCGAAGAGGCGTCCAGTCGGTTTCGCCTCGAAGGATGTGTGGGGTTGGATGATGGGTCGCTTGCGGTGACCGGGTCGGTCGAATCCCGGTTGTTTGCCGATGCCGCAAGCCTGCCATTGGGCGCCGACTTGGCGGCCCAGGTTGGCCGTTACCGAGCACCCCAACCGCTTCCGATCGCTCAGCGACCCGTTGTGTTCGAGCCAGTGGTTGCGGCGGCGATTGTGGAAGCCGCTTTGCCCGCATTCCTGCGGAGCACAGTGGACTCAGGGGATAGCTTTCTCAGCGCTTCCCAACAGGTCGGGACCGACAAACTCCACATGATCGACGATGGCCTGATTCCCAGTGGATTGAACACCCGGTCGTTTGATTTGCGGGGCGTTCCCGCCTTGGCCATCCCGCTGATTCGAGAAGGTGCGGTGGGAGCACTGTATCAGTCGGTCGAGCAGGCGCGCGCACGGAACGGGCGCCCGTCCGGACACGAGGGTCGTCAGGGCGTCATGCCCGGCAACCTTGTGCTGCGGCCCGGCACCCGGAGTCGAAACATGATTGCGCCCGATCTGGGGCGCTATCTGATTTTTGACGCCTTGGCCGTGACGGGGCGGGGCTGGTTCAATCTCAGGAATGGCAAGCTCAAGCTGACCGGCCACGTGTTCAGCGCAGCGGCTGGAACAGAGCCCGTATACGCGGGGGTGCACACAATCTCCACGACGTTTGTAGACCTGTGGTCGGGAATCCGTGAGGTTGCCAACGACCAGAAGCGGTTTGGCTGTGTGGATGTGTCGTCGTGGGTGGTGGAAGGCCTCACACTCAGTTGATGCTGTCCGCTGCGCGCGGCGCACGATAAACCTCTGAAATGCTGGAAGCACACGCACGTCAACAGATGATCCGAATCGGCCACCTGTGCTACGAACGGCACCTTCTGGTCGCCATGGACGGCAACTTGTCGATGGTGCTGGACGACGGAACCGTGCTGTGCACGCGCGCAGGCTGTCACAAGGGGTTTCTCTCCGACGATGACTTGGTGGTGATTGACCGGTCTGGTCGTAAAATTCGGGGCCAGGGCGAACCCACGAGTGAAATGGCCATGCATCTTGCGTGCTACAACGCCCGCCCCGATGTCCGTGCCGTGGTCCACGCCCATCCTCCCATTGCCGTCGCGTTCACGATTGCGGGCGTTTCAATGGCCCGGTGCGTGTTGCCGGAAGTTGTGTTGACGCTCGGTACGATTCCGACATTGGATTACCGCACCACCGGAACGGGCGACCTCGCTTCGCTGGTTGGTGAGCACATTCAGCAACACGATGCGGTGTTGATGGACCGGCACGGTGCGGTCTGCGTGGGCGGCGACCTGCTGGAGGCGTTCTGCCGGCTGGAGACCATGGAGCACACCGCCTTGATCACCAAGACGGCCCGGGATTTGGGCCGCGTCAAGGAACTGCCGCCGAGCGAGGCGGCGCACCTGCGCTCCATGGGGCTGAAGCGCTACGGCGGCCCGCCTTCGGCCGTTGCGCAAGCGGATCTGCCGGGCGCCGACTTGCCGGAAGCGTGCATGGCATGCGCTGACGAAGAAGGCGATGGGGGGTCCCCGTCAACCGGGGGCGCACCGGGCGCCGGCCCCGCCGGGATGCGCATGGCGCAGATGCGGGCAGAGACCCATGGGACCTTGGAATCCGCGTTGTCCGACGCCGCTCGATTCGGGCTCACCGGCTCCGTGGTGTCGGGGGAAACCGCGCTCGAACAGGCGGTGGTCGATGCCGTGATCCAGGCGCTTCGTGATGGCCAATAGAGCGCCGACTGGATTCTTGAAGGGACTCGCCGATGCGCCAATGGTCGCGATGGCTGTGGGGATGGCGATTCTGCTCGCGCGAACCGTTTACGGGCGAATTTCCCATCCCTTTGACTTGGAGTGGATGGAGGGAGGGATGTTGCTCCACGCTTCCCGCGTCGCGAACGGTCAAGCGATTTATGTGCCGCCATCCATCGATTTCATCCCGTTCATTTACCCGCCGATGTACCCGTGGTTGGTGGGGGGGCTGAGCAATCTCGGTTTGCCACTGGATTACACGCTTGGGCGCGCGGTGAGCATTGCGGGTGTGGCGCTCGCCGGTGCGGTGCTGGCCGCCGCTGTGCGGAAGGAAGGGGGGAGCTGGGCATTGGGGATTGGTGGTGCGGCCTTGTTTTGGGCCACCTATCCGGCCTGCGGTGCATTTTTTGACTTGGTCCGGAACGATGGGTTGCAGGTCGGACTGATTGCGTCGTCTCTGCTGGCCTGCCGCTGCGGCGCTGTCCGGTCTGCAGGCTTGCTGCTGACCGCCGCGTTTCTGACCAAACACACAGCGGCGTTGTACGGCGTCTGCTCGCTGTGGTGGTTGCACCATCACCAAGGCCGCGGGGCGGCCCTGCGGTACATTCGGTGGAGCGTGGTCCCGGCGTTGGCGGCGACCGCGTGGTTGACGCTGGCGTCCGATGGGCTCTTCTGGACGTACGTGGTCGAAGTCCCCTCTGCCCACCCTTTCATCGCGAAGCGGTTCTTTCTGACCGCTCCAGGGGAGCTCATGATGGCCCTCCCCTGGGCGACGGCGATCATGGCGGTTGCGTTGTTGATCGGACGGCGCGTCGCCAGTCAGGGATCCCGGTTTTGGCTGGCTCACGGTGCCATGGCGGTGTTTTTGTCTGCGGTGATGAGGGGGCATCACGGCGGCTACATGAACGTCCTCATGCCAGGGCTCTGGGTGATGGCTCTTGGCGGTGCGTTGGCCGTGCTTGGCCTCCGCAAACACTGGCCCAGCCTTGCGCTCCGGACGGCGACCTCGGTCTTGGTTGCTTGGCAGCTGTGGTCGGCTCAGTGGCAGCCGGACCGGTACGTGCCAACCCCGGCGGACCTGCAAGCCGGGGAGGCGGTGGTTGAGCGCCTTCGGCAAGTTGATGGACGGGTCCTGGCGCCCTGGCAGCCCTGGATGCCGGTCCAAGCGGGGCACAGCGGCAGCATTGCCCTGATTGCGTTGTGGGACATCGACCATGAGGATGGTCCGCTGTACGACGAAGCGCAAGTGATTGCTGATGCCATCGCGGCGCAAGACTTTGCGGCGGTGTTGACCGCCAAAGCTCGGCTGAAGCGCGGTTTGCGCCAGCATTACCGCCGGACCACCATGGAGCGCCCCTCCGGCTCGGCGCTGTACCCCAAGACCGGCTGGAAGGTCCGACCGCACTCGCTGTGGGTGCCCAAGGGCGAGTAACTCAGGCCCCCGTATCGCCACCGTCAGACGAGGGGTCCGATGCGTCGGAGCTCCCCGTATCGCCACCGGAGTCGTCCACACCGCCTGTATCGCCACCGGACTCCACCGGTTCGCCCGTATCATCCGAGCCCGGTGTACCCGTGTCATTCGACGCGGCCGCGGTTGCCGTCGCCGTGACTGGGATGCGGATTTTGCCGGGCGAAGGGTCCGAAACCGACCCATCATTGGTCCGGATCTCGATGATGCCGTTGGCGGTTCCCGCGACAGCCATCGATGCCATCAAGATGAACTCTTGCGAATCGCCCGTGTCGATCGAAATTGGAAAGTTTTGCGTGTCGTCGGCGGGACGCAGGTTGTCGAAAACGGGTTGTCCATCGTTCTCTCCCGCGTTGACAATCTCCATCGACATCAAGCGCAGGTCGTATTCGCCAACGCTGTTGACTCGAAAGCCACACGTGACCGAGAGACCGGCGCTCATCGTCTCGCAGGCAACGCCGTCGGCGGGAAAGATCTCGATTCGCCCATCGCCGCCGGCCGTCGTGCCGCTGGGCTTGGAGTCGCCGAAGTTGTGCTCGGCATTGCAGCCCGCCAAGACTGCCAACAGTGCAAAACGATGCATGAAACCTCCGTGGCTCGCTGAGTGCGATGCGCTGGAACGGATGATAGCGCGAGCGGGCCGGGTGCGGTATCGGAAGGCGATGCGTTTGCCCGATACCGTTGTTGTCGACATCGAAGTGTCTCGGTTCAGTTTCGTCAAGCACCGTCCCGATGGTTCGGTGGACTTTCTATCGCCCCTCCCCAGCCTGTTCAGCTACGGCTCGGTGTTGGGTGTTCCAGCGGCGGATGGCGATCCGCAGGACGCGCTTGTGGTGGGTGCTGCTCCTCGCCGTGGCAGTCGGTGCACGCTGGCCGTGCATGGACGAGTCCTGTTTGTCGACGCCGGGGTGGAGGACAACAAGTGGATTGTTGGCCCGCGCCCGCCACAAAAATGGGAGTGGGTGGTCATTGGGATTTTTTTCCGAGTGTATGCTGTGGCAAAGCGTGGCCTGGGATGGGTGCGCGGAAACCCGGGATCGACATCCTTCAACGGTGTTGAGCAAACCCCCGGCGTTGCGGGTTAGGGGTCCATCACAAAGGAGATTCGAATGATCCGTTCATTCATGAAGAAGGCAGTCAAGAAGGCGCTCGGCATCGACACCCCGGCACGCGGCACCTACACGGAACCACCGGCCACTCAACCCCCGCCGCCGCCCGTTGCCAAGCCGCGTCCTGCGAAGGGGTCCACGGAGGCTGCGTCGTCGAAGACGGTCGCGCCGCCGAAGGATTCCGCAGCCAAGGCAGAAGCGCCGTCGCCGAAGGCCACGCCCACCAAGAAAGCTGCGCCGACGAAGAAAGCCGCGCCGGCGAAGAAGCCCGCCGCGAAGAAGGCCGCCGCGAAGAAGGCGGCTCCGACCAAGAAGACGGCACCGGCGAAGAAGCCCGCCGCGAAGAAGGCGGCACCGGCGAAGAAGCCCGCCGCGAAGAAGACGGCACCGGCGAAGAAGGCCGCGCCGGCGAAGAAGGCGGCACCGGCGAAGAAGGCCGCGCCGGCCAAGAAGACCGCCGCCAAGAAGCCCGCCACGAAGAAAGCCGCACCGGCGAAAAAGACGGCGGCGAAGAAACCAGCGCCGGCCAAGAAAGCCGCGCCCGCGAAAGCAACCGCCGAACCCGCCCCCGCATCCGGGATTGACTTGGCGGAGGTTCAAGAAATTTTGGACGACATGGTCCGTCCTGCACTGCAGGGCGACGGTGGTGACATCACGCTCATCAAGATCGAAAACAACGACATCTATGTGCGGCTCGTTGGTGCTTGCAACACGTGCCCCAGCTCCATCATGACCATGAAGATGGGCGTGGAGGCACTCCTTCGCGAAGAGTTCCCCACGATGGGTGAGCTCATCCAACTGGACGCGGGTATCGTTGCCTAATCCCAGAGGCTCGGAACGGGTTGGGGAGTCACCCAACCTTGCGCGAGCCAGTCTTCGACGGGGTGATCGATGCTGACCTTTCCGACGTACAATCGGGAGATGTCACCACCGCCGTCCAGCCATGCACGGACACGATTTCGACCCGTGAGGTAGACCGAGTCTTTGGCGTATACACCGGGTTCACCGGGCGCGGCGAGTCCGCGTTTGACCCGGAGGCTAATTCCCCATGCCAAGCCCCAACTCACGCGCTTGGTCAGCGCCTTGAAGAGGTCACAAAAGCCGGCGTCACGGGCGAAGTGAATCGCCCGCACCACCTCGGCTTGTCGGGCCAGTGAACCGGGGCTCGCGCTTCCCGAGACTTCTTCAGCCACCATCGCCAAGCCCTCCTCTGTGGGCAGGGAGCCCGGCAGACCGGTCTGGAAGCACAGGAGCGCTTGCTGCGCACCGTTGGTGGCCCTTCGGGCGTGAACGTCGATTTCGTGGACCACCAATCGGGTCAGGTCTCGCGTTCGAAACGATGACTTGGGGTTGATGCGCACCAAACGCTTGGCCCCGTCGACCAAGACACGCGCCGACATGACTTCGTCGGGCACCACTGCCCAATCGGTCATCCCTCGCTCCGCGAACGCGTCTTCAAGCCGCTGTCGCATCGCGCGCGCCGGCACATCGAGGGGGCCTGCGGGTGGTCCGGTGGGGTAGTGCCGGTCCACCGCCTCCCACCCCTCGTACCATCCCGATGCACGGTTCAGTGAATCAAATGCATCGGCCGTTCGCCGGTGCAATGCCCACACCAGCCGGTGGACGCCATCAATGTTCTCACCGACCAGTCGGCCCGCTGGGTGATCCCGTGGGGGTTGCATGGCGTCGAGTTGCCGGAGGAGCGCGTCCGCCTGATGGAGGGGTTCGTAATCGAAAGGAGGGGGTTTGCCGGTTTGCTTGAAGGCGTGCCGCGCTTCGGGGATGTTGACGGGGTTCAGGTGCCGCGAAAAGGCCACGCGTTTGAGGAGGTCATGCAGCGCTCGGTCGGCGTCGATAACGGGCTGAGGAATCGTCACAAACCGTAGTTATCACCCACCGCGTCTGCGCACGCAACGGTGATTTGGGTGCCGCCGCGCGTGCAGGCTCGCAGAATGCGCCGCGAGCCATCCCGGCTGCGAGTCGGTTCGGGAGTGCGGCAAGTTGGTGTGGGTTTTGGTGGCCTAAAACTATGAATGCACTTGATTTTTTTGCCACCCACACCGGGCATCCGTTGCCCACCAAGCGGGCGGGTGGTGCGGCAACGTTCGGGTCTGCGATACCCTTGGGCATCCCAGAGCTCGGCCCTGCCGGCTGCTGCGGATGGCCCCATTCCAACTTGAATCAAGGAAACGAAATGTACACAAAAATCGCGATGGCGAGTTTGCTGGCTCTATTGATTGGCGCGTGCGGTGGTGGCGAGGAAGCCGCCGAGGCACCCCCACCGGCCAAGGAAAAGACCTCCGAGGTGAAATCGGCCAAACAATCCAAGGCCAAAAAGGCCAAAGTGAAGAAGTCGAAGGCCGCAAAGGCCGCCACCAAACAATAAATCGGTTTCGTTCGCTGGCGTCGGCCGCCCGGTTGGGCAGCCGGCGCCAGTCGCTTTTTGGGGTACCGAGGCCGCCCAGACCAACGGTCGTTGGCCGCAATGTTACGTGACGATCATGACGAGGCGGGGATCCATGAGCGCGGGGAAGAAGGCGGTGTTCGCTGGAATGGCGTCGTTGATGTTCTTCGGTCTTGTGGAATTCGGCTTCCGGCTGGTCGTGTCCCTTACGTCGGATCGGTTGGCGAGCATGATCGAGGAGTATCGCCGGCAGTATTACAGCCACCTCAATCAGGATTTGGCATACCGACCGCACCCATACTTTGGGTACGTGCGTCGGGACAGTGGCGCCCGCGACCAGATCAACTCGCTTGGATTTTGGGGGCCGGAACTGGCATTGGAGAAGCCCGAATCGACGGTTCGAGTCGTTGCGCTGGGCGGTTCCACGACAGCCGGTCCCCGAGCCTGGCCCTACCAGTTGGAAGTGGTGTTGAATGAGGCGCGCGCAGAGGGGTCGGTCGAAGTTCAAAATCTGGGCATCGGGGGATGGACGAGTGCGGAAGCGCTGGGGGCATTCGCCATGGTTGGCGTATCGCACGAACCGGACTTGGTGGTCATCCACTGCGTCAACAATGACATGGAACCCATGCGCGCCGTCGCCCCCGAGGTGGACTACAGTCATTACCGGCGGGCAATGGACGTTGTGCAGACCGACGAAGGGACGGCGACGTTCAAGCAGAATGCGGCCGATCTGTTGGACGCATTGGCTGCAGGATGGTCCGATGTGTACGTGTACGCGAAGTTGTTCCGGTACGGACCGGTCCCGAGTCGGGCGAGCTTGCACCAGTTGACGACGTGGACGCCCCCCACTCAGCCGGAGCCATCGGAGAAGGGCGTGGCCATCTTCGAGCGCAATCTGCGGTCCATTGCAGCCATCGCGCAGGCAAATGGCGCGGCGGTGATGCTGACGTCCATGCCGGCCCTTCAGACCAAGCGTCCCGGCATTCCCTCCGTGCCGGATGGGCATCTGCGTTCGCTGGATGCTCAAAACCGTCGGCTTCAGGCGTTGGCTCAGCGGGAGGGGTGGTTGTTTGCAGACCTCGCGGCCCTCGCCGACGACCTGACCCCGCACTTCGAAGACGCGATCCACGTGGACGCCCGAGGGGAGCGGATGAAGGCGGTGGCCATCGCGGAAGTCATTGCAGCAGCCGGTCTCTTTGAGTCCGCCCCGTCCGCAGCCGAGGACCCCTCGGCGGAGGAACCTACACCAATTCCAGCACCGCGCTGACTGCGCGTTGGATGCCGATGGCCACTTGGTCGATCGGCGCGTCCAGCATGTAGGCGGGGGCCGTCACCACTTTGTTCGCCCGGTCGATGTGGCATTCGGTGACGGCTTGGACGGAGTGGTGGCCCCCCATCGATGCCAGGGCGTCCGCCGTCCCTTCGTCTGCGCCAATCGTGACCGACACCGCGCCGAGAGCCTTCACCACGACGGCCGGAGAGATGCAGACAGCTCCCACCGGCTTGCCAGCGTTGTGGAAGGCGTTCAGCACGCGGTTCACGTCCGGATCGATGGTGCAGCTGGGTCCGTCCACCGCAAACGTGCAGAGGTTCTTGGCTGCGCCAAATCCACCGGGGAGAAATACGGCATCGAAGCCTTCGTCACCGATGGTGGCCAGGTCGACGATGTTTCCACGGGAGATTCGGGCCGACTCGACCATGACGTTGCGCTCTTCATCCATCACTTCGCCGGTTGCGTGGTTGATCACGTGCAGTTGGGGCTTGTTTGGCGCGGCACAGGTGACCTTCGCTCCCGCCGCGGACAACGCCACTAAGGCAATTACGGCCTCGTGAATCTCGCTTCCATCGTAGACTCCGCTGCCGGACAAAATGACGAGGACGTGTGCTGACATGGCGACTCCTGGATGCGCGCACCGAAGCGCGGATGTTGGTGTTGTGTTTTGTGCTTAGCGGCAGGATTCCGACCCTGCAATCCGGTGTTACAGCAAGGCTCGGAGGTCAACATGCAGACCGAAAACAATGACTTCGCCGTCATCCTCGCTGCCGGCCGAGGCACCCGGATGAAGTCGACCCTCGCGAAAGTGCTTCACCCACTGCTGGGGCGGCCCATGGTGGGGCATGTCGTGGATGCCGCAAAAGCGGCCGGGCTGCGACCGATCCTCGTGGTTCATCACCAAGAAGACGCCGTGCGGGAGGCGCTTGCCGGCGATGATGTGGTCTTCGCTCGACAGCAGGAGACCCGCGGAACGGGCGATGCCGTGGCGAGCGCGTTGAGTGCGCTCCCCAGCGAAGGCACCGTCGTTGTGCTGTCGGGCGATGCTCCCTTGGTGACCTCCGAGACTGTTGGCGACCTCCGTCGGTTCCATGGCGATGCGGCGGTGACCGTGCTGACGTGCGCGTTGCCCGACGGGGCGCATTATGGTCGCCTGGAGCGGCGGGCCGATGGGTCTCCGTGGAGAATTGTCGAGTCCAAGGAGTGCACGCCCGAACAGTTGGCGATCACCGAGGTCAACACGGGCGTGTATTGCTTCGACATCGCGTGGCTTCGGACCGTCCTGCCCACGCTTCAGCCCCACGCGCACAAAGCGGAAATCTACTTGACGGATGTGGTGGAACTGGCCTCGGACGAGGGTCGCTGCAAGGCGGTGATCCATCCGAGCTTCGACGAGGTTCAAGGGGTGAACGACCGGTGGGAGCTGGCGTGTGCTCGTCGACAGCTGCAGGCCCGCATTGTCGAACGCCATGGGCGCGCCGGTGTGGACTTCGTGGCCCCCGAAACCGTGGTCGTGGACACCACCGTGGAGCTCGCGGCCGACGTCACCGTCGGACCGGGGGTGGTGCTCCGAGGCGCAACCCGGATTGGCTCCGGTGCCACCGTTGGCGCGCATTGCGAGATCGCCGATTCCACCATTGGACCCGAAGCCCGCATCGAGAGCTTTTCGTCGTTGGATTCGGCCCTGGTGGAGTCGAAGGCAGTCATCGGTCCCTACGCGCGACTGCGACCGGGGTCGAGCGTTGGCGAGTCGGCCAAGGTGGGCAACTTTGTGGAGATGAAGAAGAGTCGCCTCGGAGCAGGGGCCAAGGCCAACCACCTCAGCTACATCGGTGATGCCACGGTCGGAGCCGGCGCAAACATTGGCGCCGGAACCATCACCTGCAACTACGACGGCTTCTCGAAGAGCGAGACCGTGATTGGAGAGGCGGCCTTCATCGGCTCCAACGCCGCGCTTGTCGCGCCGGTGACGATCGGTGCGGATTCGATTGTCGGGGCCGGATCGGTCGTGACGAAGGATGTGCCGGATGGGGCGGTTGCGATCGCTCGCGGCCAGCAACAGAACTTGGAGGGAGCCGCTGAGCGGTTCCGGTCACGGAAAGCGCGGGACTCAACATGATTGCCGAACACTGCCTCGAGGGGCTCAACGAAGAACAAGCCAAAGCGGTGGCGTGCATTGACGGCCCGCTGTTGATCTTGGCGGGGGCCGGCTCGGGGAAGACCCGCGTGCTCACCCGTCGGATCGCGTACATGTTGAGTCAGGGCGTCCAGCCTTGGAACATCTTGGCCGTGACCTTCACCAACAAGGCCGCTGCAGAAATGCGCGAGCGGGTTCGCGAGCTGGTGGGTGCCGCCGCAGACAAGGTGACGGTCAGCACCTTTCACTCGGCGTGTGTTCGGATCCTCCGCCGGGACATCGAAAGCATCGGCTACAAACAAAACTTCACCATCTACGACACCGACGACACGTCGCGCCTGCTTCGCAACCTCGCCAAAGAAGCCAACATCGATGTCAAGGCTTGGCCGGTTGCGAAGATGCGTTCCGTCATCGATCAAGCAAAGGTGCGCATGCAGGATGCCGCCGCGTATGCCGCGTCGAGCCGGTCCCAGATTGGCGACCCGATGACGCGCATCTACCGGTCGTATGAAGAGCACCTCCGGGTGGCGAACGCGGTGGATTTCAACGATCTGCTGAACCTGACCGTTCGGATGTTTGAGGACCATCCCGATGTGCTGGAGCGTTATCGGGACCGGTTTCGTTATGTCATGGTGGACGAGTATCAGGACACCAACCTGGCGCAGTACAAACTGGTCAAGCTTCTTGCGGGGGAACATCGCAATCTGGCGGTCGTTGGCGATGACGACCAGTCGATCTACGCCTTCCGGGGTGCCGACATCCGCAACATTCTGGACTTTGAGCGGGACTTCAACGATGCCATGGTCGTTCGCTTGGAACGCAACTACCGGTCGACGTCCCCCATCTTGAAGGCGGCTCATGGCGTGGTCCGGAACAACAAAGGCCGGATGGAGAAAGAGCTGTGGACCTCGGTGGCAGAAGGCGAGAAGGTGGAACTCATGATTGCCGCCGATGACACCGAGGAGGCAGGCCGCGTTCTGCGGCAGATTCAGCGGTTGCGAGGCCAGGGGCACCGCTACAAAGACTTTGCCATCATCTACCGCACGAATGCCGCCTCTCGACCCTTTGAACAGGCCTTTGTCCGGGCACGGGTGCCCCATGTTTTGGTGGGCGCTCGGAAGTTCTACGAGCGCCGGGAAGTGCGCGACATGCTGGCGTACCTCAAGCTGATCTTGAACCCCACCGACAACATGGCCTTTCTGCGAGTGATCAACGTGCCGGCACGCGGCATCGGCGCCGTGGCCCTTCGGGGCATCCAAGAGCAGGCCGAACGCGCCGGCCAGCCGTTGCTGGCTGCAGCGGCACAATGGGGCGTTGGAAAGGGCCGCGGGCGCAAGGGGGCCTTGGCCTTCTGCACCGTGCTGAATGCCGCGCGGGGTCGAGTCAACGATCTCACGCCCGGTGAGTTGGTGCTGTTCCTGGCCGAGCAGAGCGGCTACCTCGAATCGCTGCGAGCGGCCGATACACCCGAAGCGCAGGCGCGCATTGAGAACATCCAAGAGTTGTCCCGGGCGGTCGAAGACGATGTGAACGATGAAGAGGACCTTCATCCCCTCGATCGGTTGCAAGCATTCATCGACCGCGCCAGCCTCTCGGGGCAGTCCGATGAACTTCCCGAAGGCTTTGACGACGAAGGCGCCGTGACCCTGCTGACCGCTCACCTTGCCAAAGGCTTGGAGTACCCAGTGGTGTTCTGCGTTGGGATGGTCGAGGGCGGTTTTCCCCATCATCGCGCACGGGAAGTGGAGAAGGACCTCGAGGAGGAACGCCGGCTCGTCTACGTGGCGTTCACGCGCGCAATGCAGCGGCTTTATTTGACGCGCGCGCGCCGCCGCCTCGTGATGGGCATGGGGTTTCAGACCGCGGAACCCAGCCGGTTCCTCGATGAAATTCCCGAGGATGTTCTGGGCGGCGACGTTGAGCCTGAGCGGCCGGCGTGGGCATCGCCTTCGGGGTTCTCGACCTCCCGATTTCCAAGCCCGACCCGCCGCCGCGCCGTGGCGCCGGCGGAACGTCCCGCGGACCTCCGCACGTTCACGCCCGAGGATCCCGACGAGTTTCGGCCGGGAATCCGTGTGATGCACCCCAGCTTCGGCCTCGGGGAGATCAGTCGCGTTGAAGGCTCACAGCAAAACTTAAAGCTCCACATTCGCTTTGACCGCCACGGCGCCAAGTCCGTCTATGCGCGATTCGCGAAGCTGGAAGTCGTGTTGAACTGAAAGAGTCTGCGCACATGCGCGTTGCGAGCGCATCCAGACCGGTGGTAGTTTATGCCGTCGGAGTAGCCCGGAGAACACCCAACCAAATGGTCGTCACCTGCGAACACTGCGGAGCCCGCTATCGGCTCGACCAAGGCCGGATTCCGGGCCGAGGCGCGCGCATCACGTGTCCGAGCTGCAGCCACGTCTTCGTGGTCTATCGGGAAGAAGCGGCGGCCCCTTCTGAGCATGCCGATGACCGGCCCTCGGATGTGCATGCGCTGGACTTCAAGTCCGTTGGAATCTCGACCTGGAAGGTCAAGACCGGCATTGGTCTTGTGTACGACTTCTCCGACTACAAGACCCTGCGCCGGTACCTGAAAGAGGGACGGGTCAGCGACACCGACAGCCTGAGCCACGATGGGGTCGACTGGACGGTCATCAGTGAAATTGGCGATCTCGAGGTGCACTTCATCGACACCTACGTGGCTGCCCGGGATGCGGCTGCACCCGCGCCAGAGTCGGCGTCGCCGGCGGTTGAACCGGAGACCGAACCCGAGGCGGAATCGCTGGTGGATGCGGAGCCCGAGGCGGACGGGGATGAACTGGCGATGGATGCCGATGCGATCGCAGCGGATTTGCTGGGCAAGATTGGCATCGAGGACGACTCCGATGCATCGCCGGTTGCGCCCAGTTCCGCCGATGACATTGCCGATGAGCTGCTGGCCGCGGTGGAGGCGGCGGCGACGGAGAGCGACGGTGAAATCGAACTCGACATGGACTCATTGCTCGAAGAAGCATCGCAGGCGGTGAGCGGCAACCGGGCGCCCGCCGCGGCTCGGCGGGGCTCTGAACAGACCGCAGTGCAGAGCATCGCAAAGACCGGGAGTGAAGACACCAATCCGCACCAGTTCGTGGACCCGTTTGAAGCGTTGAAGCAGTCACGGGAAGCCAAGGCGACCGGGCGAAAGCGCCGCAAGAACAAGCAGCGTGCCGCTGAGGTGGCCATCGCCAAAGAGAAGCGAACTCGGTACGTCATTTTGGGTGGCCTGTTGGTTTGTGCGGGTGCTGCGTACTTTGGCATCAGCCAACCGGCGGGCGACGCGGTGGACAGCACGGCCATGGCGGCTCGGCAAGAGAAAGAAGCGGAGGCCGCAAAGCAGGCGGCCATCGAGCAGCATGCAGCCGATGCCCGCACCCGAATGCAGGAAGAGCTGAGCGCCGCGTTGAAGGATGTGAAGACGGAAGAGATTGAAGCGTTTGCTGTGGAAGAGGAGCAACTCATCGCCAAGATTCCAGATGAGTTCATGAAGGGCGCGAAGGCCAAGGCCCCGTTTGCGCCCCCCGGTCAAGCGGCGCCCGTCGCGGCTGGCACGGGCCAACGAACCCTGTCCGCGGCGGACCACATCGGCATGGGTGACATGGCATCCCGGTCCGCCAAGTACGAGGAAGCCGCCTCGTCGTACAAATCGGCGCTGCAGTTGAATCCGGCCAACATGAGCGTGCGAGCGAAGCTGGGGCACGCGTTGTACAAAGGCGGGAACATCGACGCGGCAGAGGTGGAGTTGCGCGCCGCGCTGTCCGGTGGGGCCGTGGCTGCGCACAAGTACCTCGGGCACATGGCTCGGGACCAAGGCGACATTTCAGGGGCCAACACGCATTATCAGTCGTACCTTCGCAGCGGACCGCCCGACGCGCGCGCCATCGAAATCATGATTCAACAGATGACGCCCTAGCGCCGCTACCCATCCATCTTCCGCGAGTTGTTCCGTGCAGATCGTCTGCAACCAATGCAAAGCCGAGTACGAAATCGACCCCCCGGCAGCCCCGTTTGCCCGAATGCAAGACTTGGTGTTTCGGTGCACGGCTTGCGGCGCATCGGTTCCGATTCATGCGGCGCCCACCGAGGCATCCAAGCCCCGCCATGCCGCACCACGCGCACCGGTGGGGCAGTTTGTGCTCAAGCAGAACGGGAAGACCTACACCGTTGGCGATGCCGCAGTTCTGCAGCGGTGGATCGCAGAACGGCGTGTCGGGACGGAAGACCGTGTATCCGTCGATGGCGGTGCGTTCGGTCGGGTGGGTGACCTGGAGCAGTTTGCGGTGTTCTTCAAGCTCGTGGCGGATGCAGAACGCTCCGCAGTTGCTGCAGAGCCCACAGCGGTTCCCGAACCATACTCGGCACCCCAAGAGCCGGCACCGACGGCTCCGAGCGCAGCGTCCAAATCCAGAGGGAAGTCGCTTTTTGCTCGGCCCGCAGGGGTGACCGCAGCCAGCGGACCGTTCGCGGCGGCGTCCCCCGCCAAGACTCGGATGGAACCGGCCGACCCGCCCGAGCCATCCACGCCGGTGCTTGAGTCCTCGGATTCACCCGCAACCGCCGCAACCGCGGCCCACGATGTCGTGGCGGACGTGACCGCGCGGGTTGCGGCGCCCTCGCCCGAACCCGAGGATGAGCGTCCCATCGTTGCCGAGGCCGATGCTGACGACGACGCGACGACCGCTTTGGACGCCGCAGCGGTATCGGTGGATGTGGAAGAGTGGGGCCTTGGCGAAGCGCTGCCCGATGACGAAGCGGACATGGCCGCGGCGTTGAAGCCCGATGATGACACGATGGACATGGAACTCGATGAGGAGGACTTCTTCTCCGAAGATCGAATGAGTCTCGCCATGCAATCGATGGATGACGACGATGGCGATCTGGAATGGGGACAAACCCGCCGCAGCAACATGGCGGTGTGGTGGTTGCTCTTCCTGGGTGGGCTCGGTGGGAGCGGATTTGTGGCCTTGGAGTGGCTCAATCAGTCCGACCAAGCCGATGCCGCCGAGCAAGCCACTGCGATCGCACCGACCGCCGAGCCAACGACAGAGGTGACGCAGCCCGTCGTTGGGGCCGGCGTCGACGAGGATTCGGGTTCGAACGGAGCGGCGGACGAGCCTGCACCGACCGCGGCGGAACCGGCGCCCGCCGGTGATTCAACCCCGCCCGCAGGCGATGCCGCGGCAGCAGACCCCGACCCGCCCACCAATCCGCCCGCGGCTCCGACCGACGCCTCGACGCCGGCTCCAAATCCGCCCGCCGTCAAGGCGCCGCCGCCGACCAAGCCGTCGCCGCCCGCCAAGCCGAGCGCGGGGAGGGAAGCGGAACGCGGATGGGCACAGATTGACCGAGGAAATTGGGACGGCGCACGGCGTCATTTCAACACCGCGTTGGCGGTCAACCGGAGCCACCCCGACGCTCGGTTGGGCCTCGCATACGTGAACGAACACCAAGGGCGGGTTGACGAGGCGGTGCGCCAGTACTGCAGCCTCGCATCAACCGCGGCCGGCGACGTCAAGAACGAAGCCAACGGTCGGTTGCGTTCACTCGATCGGGTCTGCCCGTGACCAAGCCGCACATTCGCGTCGTCGCCGCCCGGATCGAGCGCGATGGACAGTTCTTGATCACGCAGCGGAATCCGCATTCGGTGTTGCCGCTGCTCTGGGAGTTTCCGGGAGGCCGCGTCGAGTCGGGAGAGTCCGATCATGATGCATTGGCCCGGGAGTTGTTCGAGAAAGTAGGGATCGCGATCAAGGTCCATGCGCTTTCCATTCATGTCACGCACGAGTACGAGCGATACAACCTCGACATGTTGGTCTATCGAGCATCCACAGACGACCAGCCGGTGCCCAAAGGGGTCTACACGGTTCACTGGGTTGCGCCGGACGACTTTGGTCAGTTCCAGTTTCCCGGTGCAGACCAACAAACCGTTGATGCCCTGCTGGGCGAATGAACGGGTGGATTCTCACCCTCACAATGCTATGCTGAGTCCCGAGGAGACCCCATGATTTCCATCCTGACAGCACTCGCGATGCTTGCTCCCGCGGCGCACGCCCAAGACTGCGGCGTCATTGAGTATTTTGAAAGCGACACCGCCGACTTCAACGAAGACACCAATCGAGTGGAGGTCACGGAGGTGGGCAGTTTGCTGCAGTTGGAATCGGGCTGCGACGGTGAATGCGTCTGGACGCTCAACGACCTCGACAATGGGGATGGCCAGCCGGTTGGAAAGTTGGTTGACATCGACAACGACCAAGACAACCAGGGGCAGTCCATCCTGGCGAATCGCGTCTGGTACAAAACCCCCGACGACCTGAACGACTGCGTGGACGTGGAAGCGGTGGTGGTGCTTGAGTGCGATCGGCTCAATGAAAACACCACCGATGGCGACTCGGTTCGCGTCGTGACCGTGAGCCCCTACGTCGAAAAATGCTCGGTCAGCGGGGGCGGCTGCATTGCGCCCCAGGGCACCGGCGTTCAGCAGGCCGGTGGGTGGCTCTTGCTGCCGCTCCTTGGCTTGGTCATTCGGCGTCGAGAAGAGCGCCCCTGAGTCAGAGCATTCGGTTCGCGCCCATTGGGATTTGACCCCGGATCGTGCGGGTGCGGTTCGGGTCGTACGCGGCCATGCAGAAGCCCTCACCGTCGCTGCACTCTGCGACCACCGTGCCCCACGGGTCGATGATGACCGAGTGGCCGTAGGACAGACGCAGCCCCTGGTCGTCGTGGGGGCCCCACTGTGCCGGGGCGATGACCCACGCCTGATTCTCGATCGCCCGAGCACGGAGCAGGGTGTGCCAGTGGTCCTTTCCGGTCATCATGGTGAACGCCGATGGCACCGCCAAAATTTCCGCTCCTCGGTCACAAAGGGCTCGGTAGAGCTCGGGAAACCGCAGGTCAAAACAAATGCTGAGGCCAACCGCGCCCACGGGCGTCTGCGCGACGACGAGGTCCGCACCCCGGCCGGTCGTGTCGCTCTCGCGAAAGGAGACGCCACCGCTGGCGCTGAGATCCACATCGAAGAGGTGCATCTTGCGGTACGTCGCCAAGCGCGACCCGTCCGGACCGAACAGCACCGACGTGTTGTAGGCTTGGCGCTGGTCTTTTTTCTCCGCCACAGAGCCGACCAAGAGGGTGATGCGGAGCTCGCGCGCCAGGTTGGCCAGCCGTTGATTGATGGGGCCATCAATGGCCTCTGCCAGAACGATTTTTCGGTCGTGAGGCCCGAGGTAGGTGGTGGACTCGGGTGTGGCCACGAACGTTGCGCCGCACCCCGCGGCTTCCCGGACCAACCGCTCGGTGGTGCGCAGGTTGCCTTCGATGTCTGAGGTGCCGTTGATTTGGACCGCGGCAATGATCGCCATGGCGACTCCTTGTTATCTCCAGTACAGCCTACCGCACCGGGAGCATTCGCATGGCAAACGCAATCGCCGCTCACTTGTCGGGCCGGGGTCTGCGCGTGTGGTTCCGCCTGGCGTTGTGGTTCGCGGCGCTCGCCTGGGGGATGGCGGCTTGCAATCGGTCCCGGCCGCCGCCCGATGTCTTCATCATCTCCGTCGACACGCTGCGGACCGACCACGTCTCGGCGTACAATCCCGCCTCGCCCGCATCGACCCCCCACATCGACTCCATGGTTGCCGATGGCGTCCGATTCACCCAGGCGTTCACGCCCGTGAGTGTGACGGGCCCGGCCTTTGCATCCGTGATGACCGGGCTGGCCCCGGAAACCCACGGGGTGTTCACAAACCTGTTTCGCGGTGGGGATGCGCTGAGCGACGAGCACACCACGCTCGCTGAGTTGTTCGCAGCGCAGGGCTATCGCACCGGGGCCTTTGTGTCGGCGTTTACGCTTCGACGAGCCCTGGGCCTGGACCAGGGGTTCGCCGTCTACAACGGGGGTGAAGAGAAGAATCGAGACGGTTCCGTCACCGCCGAAACGATGGTGTCTTGGCTGAGTGTTCAAGAAGGCCCCGTGTTTGGCTGGTTTCACACCTTCGACCCCCATGGGCCGCTCGCACGCATGGCGACCCCCGAAGATTTTGCGAAGGAGTGGGAGTCGAATCCGCTCCACCAAAAGCATCTTCCGATGTATCAGCGCATCGGCGATGTCACGCAGCACGAACTGTACGAGACGCTGTACGCCCGCGGGGTTGAGCGGGCCGACGCATCGGTGGGCACCGTGCTGAAGGCGCTGAAGGCCCTCGATCGCTACGACAATGCCCTTGTTGTGGTGCTGGCCGACCACGGCGAGGGGTTTCGCGAACGGGGCTTGTGGTACGACCACGGCACGTCGGCGCACGTCGAGCAGACCCGCGTGCCGCTGGTGATCAAGTACGCAGATGCGCGCCATGCGGGACGCACCGACGAGCGGCTGGTGAGCCTGGTGGATGTGGCGCCCACCATCGTGGACGCGGTGGGATTGCCGGCCCAGCGGCTGGATGGGCATTCGTTGAGGGGCACGGCGGGCGTGCGTCGAGTGGTGACCAGCGAGAGCTCGCATTGCAAGCGGGTTGATGTGCTGGATTGCGCGCCGGCAGGCGGGCAAGGCAAAGAAATCGCCGTCCGTTCGATTGAGCAGACATTGGTGAGCAAGAGCACGGAGCTGGGGGAGCGGGAGGAGGTGTACGACCGCTCCGCGCATTCGGACGAGATTCGCCCATCGCAAGGGGAGGCGTCGGCGGCGTTGGCGGCTGAACTCAAACGGGTTCGTTCCGATCGGCGCACCCGGCAATACGGGCCGTTGCCCGATGTCCAAGCGCGCGACGCCACCAGCGAGAAGCTTCGAAGCCTGGGGTACATGGAGTAGCGGCCAGTCTGTGCGGTGGCTTCCCTAGTGCGCGCGGCGAACATCCGTTTGCGAGGGGTTCCCGGGTCCGTCTTGGTCGAGCCAAGTGAACAAGGCCGGAAGGAGCAGCAAGTCACCGAGCATCGCAGCGGCCATGGTGATGCAGGCCAGCAATCCAAAGTAGTGGGTGCTGGTCAGGGGGCTGAACGCGAGAATGCCAAAACCCGCGATGAGCAGAATGCTGGTCAAGACAATCGCATGGCCAGCGCCAATGAACGTCCTTGAAATCGATTCTTGGACGGGAGCACCCCGGTTCCGCTCCTCGCGATACCGGACGATGAAGTGGATGGTGTCGTCAACGGCCAAGCCAACGGCAACCGTGAAGGAAACGATGTTGGATGTCTCGAGATCGGCTCCCAGAATTCCGAGCGTACCCAAGATGAAGATCAGCGGGATGATGTTGGGGATGGTCGCGATGATGGTCTGCCGAACGTCGCGCAGCAGCGACCACATCGTCGCGACGATCACGATGAACATCAACCCCAGACTCGCCAGCAGGTCCCGGATGAGCTGGTCAACGCCATGGGACGCCAGCATCCCGTCTCCGGTGACCTCGACTTCAATGCCGGTGCCCCGAAACAGCGTGTTCGCTTTCGCCTCCAGGGTCTGTTTGACCCGAAGAAACTCCCGGCCACCGGCATCCCGCGTGAAGGCCAACACCCGTGCTCGTGCCCGATCGGGGCTGATCACTCGCTCGAGGGGCAGATCGCCCGTCAGTTCGGCAAGGAGCAACTCCTGCGCGACAACTGCGCGACTGTCGGGCCACCCTGCTTCATCGGTCAGCATGCGGTGAATGTGTTGGACCCAGCCTGCGATGGATACTGTCGTGCCGGCCAAGGGAAATGACCGAAGCTCCGCCTCCAGCTCGCCGATGCGGCGGAGCACGGTCGGATCCAGCATTTGATCCTCGGCGCCGTCGATGTGGATGAAAATGGGGATCACGCCCCCGGTTTTTTCTTCTGCCAGTTTCACGGCCTGCCACGTCGGCTGTCCGGGGCGGTACATCTCCAGCAGGTGCGAGTTGGTGTAGACCTTTTGACCGGCCAAAAACGCGAGCACCGTCAAGCCCAACGCGCCCACGATGATCCGGCGCGGGTGGTGCGTCACAAAGCGGGTGAGACGCCGGTATGCGGGACCGTGATTTGTCTCGGCGGGCGAGCCGATCCGCGCAACGGGAATCCATGCGAGGAGCGTCGGCACCACAACCATCACGGCAAAAAACGTCAACGTGACGCCGCATGCTACCTGCAGACCGAAGTCGCGAATCACCTTGGTTTGGGCCACCACCAGCGAGGCGAATCCGGCCCCGGTGGTGAAGGTCGTGAGGAAACATGCCAGCGCCATCCGACGCACCGTGACCCCCATCGCGACCGCTCGGTCGCCGTCATGATGGGCGAGTTCTTCTCGGTATCGGGACACCAAGTGGATGCCATCCGCGACGCCAATCACCAGGACCAGCGTGGGGGTCAGGATGGAGAGAATGTTCAGGGTCGCCCCGCTGCTGAGCAAGACGCCCATCGTCCAGATCGTGGCCACAAGTACGCCCACCATCGGCGCCACACCCACCCAAAATCGCTTGAAGAGGGCCACGATGGTGATCAAAAAGACCGTGGTGACCAGCGGGAAGAAGAACCCTTGGTCGGCGAGCATCATCTCCACCACCTCGGCCCGAATGAATGGAACACCGGTGACGTGCAGGCTGTAGTCCGACGGGATGGTGGTCGACAAAATGGCTTCGTTGATTCGCCACACGGCTGGCGCGAGCTCCGAGATGGTCTGGAGCGACTCGTCGATCTCAATGTGCAGCACGGCCGCTGAGCCGTCTGGGGCCACCAGCATCGGACTGAGAAACGGGTCGCTCATCGCGCTCAATAGCGGTGCGTCCGTGGCATCGGCCGCCTCGCGGACTTCGATCATTCCGGCAGCATCGCGCCCTGCGATGGATGCAGTAAGGATGGAGTCAACGGACACCACATCGGGAAGGGAGTCGACGGCGCGGTGAAGGTCTTCGAGAACCCCGATTCCTTCCCGGCTGTTGACCGGACCGTCGACGATCACAATCATCGTGTTGTCTTCGACGCCGAATTCGGATTCGTAGGCCTGCAGTCGTTCCCACTCCGCCCCATTGCTCATGAACAACGATTGAGGCGTGAAGTCGACGGGGGACTCCACCGATACGCGGTTCCAAATTCCAATGCTGGAAGCGATCGTGAGCAGAACGATGGCGGCCAGCATGATGCCACGGTGGCGCACCAAGTTCTGCCCGTAGCGCTCGATCGGGTTGGGCGTCATGCAGGTTCGGTTGGCTCGCGGTTCTGAAGGTCAATTCCACCCAACATCGCCGACACTCGCAGCAGAGCAAACGCGCCCATCGCCACACCAATCCACAGGGTGCAGATGCGGATGAGAATGGCAGCAGCAACGCTCACCGGCTGCGTAATCCCCGCGACGAGCGTGCTCGCACCGCCGGCCAGCACCCCGTCTGCGACCCCCAACCCACCGGGCATCGCGCTGCCGGCAACGGTGGCAAACGCGTACAAAAACACGCAGACATCGAGCCCCACATCCGTGTAGCCCAGTCCGTGGAAGACCAACTGGTACCCCCAGCATTCGGCTCCCCATGCAACGACGCTCAACACAACCGTCAAGACCAGCGGCGCGGGGGCCAAGCAGCTGCGCAGACTCACCAACATCTCGTGCATTTTTTGACTCACCCCCCGAAGCCCGGGAAGCCTACCGAGCAGGCGAACCGTGGCCAGGCTGAGCCCTTCGTGAGCGAGCACCGCGAGGCCCACCACGATGATGGCAGCAGGGATGGTCAGGTAGTGGATTTTGTCGGCGGCGTATGCGCTCACGCTGATGCCAGCGAGAATCAACATGGCGATCCCATCCGTGAGTCGTTCGGTGACCAGGGCAGGGATGGTGGTGGCCATGGGAACGCCCGTCCGCTCCCGGACGACGTAGGGTTTCAACAACTCACCAGCCTTCCCGGGTGAAATCACCATCGCGAGGCCCGCTGTGAAGTTCCACGCATCGTCGCCGAGCGGCATGGGCACGTCGAGCCGTCGAAGCAAGTAGTGCCACTTCACAAATCGAAGGGCGTAGTTCAAGAGGGTCAGGCCGCAGACCGGCAAGAGAATCCACCAATCAAAGGACTCCAGCGCTCCCCCAACGCGATCGATGTCGGCCATCACCGCACCGCCCAAATACAGAAGTGCGCCAACGGCAATGGAGATCACCACCCACTTGCGAAACCGGACGATGAGATTGGATTTCAAGTCGGGCCTATTGGAACGAGATGGTCTTGGTCAGCACGCTCTTCATCTCGGTACGAAGCTGGGCTTGAAGCTCGCCGTAGAGCGCGTAGTTCTCGGGGTTGGTGACCTCGAGGTCCACAACGCTCTCGTCTTGCTGACGGGCGTAGTGTTTCTTCAGCCAGAAGCTGTGTTCGGTGCCGTCGTCGGTCACGAACTTCCACTTGTGGCCGGTGTCGGCGACGTACGATTTTCCATCGGTGGTGGTGACCACCGACTTCAGCTTCACGCTGCATTCGTACATCCATGGGGAGTACTCCGAGCTGTACAGGCAATCGAAGTCTTTGGTGTTGGGGACGCTCACGCTGACGCGCTTGACCTCGGACCAACCAATCTTCTTGTATTCACCGTTGCCTTCCACGTAGAACTGGATGTCTTTTTCTGCGGTGGTCCAGCCCTCGCCGTAAATGTTCTCGCCGCGCTCGACTCGCTTGACGTGACCGCTCACAACTTCGCCAGCCGCGTTGGTCATGGTCACCGTGAAGTCGGCATTGATGACTTCGGGTGGCGGCGGCGGAGGCTCGACAACGGCCGGTTCCGCGGCCGGGGTGGCCTCCGTGCTCGGCTCGGGCGCTTCTGGCGCCGAAGCAGGCGGAGCGTCTTTCGGTCCGCAAGCGGCCAACAGTAAAGCGATCAACAAGGACTGCATTCCAACCTCCATAGGGCAGGTTCTTAACAAGATCCGGGCTGTCGGTCCGCTTCGAGTCAGGACTGTTCTTGCATCATCATCGTGAAAGTGCCCCGAAGCTGGCTCGGCGTCGGAAGCAGGCCCACCAAGGGCGCGTAGTCGACCTCGATGTTCATGCGCAAGATTTGCACATCGCCAGCCGGTTCAATCGTCGCGGTCACCAGGCAGCCCCCGCCATCGGTGCACGGGACACCCAGCCCATCCATGACCGACCGGGCGTGCGCCTCCGCGCGGGCCCGCGACCCGGCGTCATCCGAGGAAGGGACGGTGACGCCAATCCGGGTGCCGTCTCGGAGGGCGTGCACAACGTTGGACAACTGAAACAAATACCAACCGTACTCAAGGATGCCGGCAAGCACGGCGACGATGACGGGGAGCGTCAACGCGAACTCAAGGGCACTGGAACCGCGCCGACGCCTCATCGTTGAATCTCGAACATGACGACGGACTGGGCACCCAATCGGTCAGGGGCTGGAATCAGGCCAATCAGCGGCTCATAGGCGATGTCGAGGCTGCAGTTCATCGTCTCATACGGCGTGTCGCCCGCGGTGGTCACGCTGATCCCGCACCGCTCCTCCGAACCGCGACAGTCGATGCTGTAGCCGCCCAAGAAATCGGTCATGCGTTGCTGGGCAACCTCCGTGGGTGAGGGGACATCCCCGTACGGGATCACGGCCCCCGCTCGGCAGCCATCGCGGACGGCGTGAATGACCGTCGACCGGACAAAGAACATCCAGCCAAATTCCATGATCGCCGTCACGATCAACACAAAGAGGGGCGCCGTCAGCGCGAACTCAATGGCATTGGCCCCTCGGCGACATCGGCGCATCATTGCACGATCGAGACCGGAATGGATGCCGCAATCTCCGCGAGGATGTCGGGCAGTTCTTCCGCGTTGGGGGTTTCGTAAAATCGACCATATCCACGGGTCAGCGACTCCAGATACCTGGATTGGTCTTCGTTGTAGGTGTCGTTGAAGGACACGCTGAAAATCGAGATTCGCTCTTCGGCAGCCGCGTCCGCTTGGTCGGTGCCCAGGTCGGCGACTTCATCGTCGCAGATGGTTCCCTCCGGCACACACTGGGGCTTGCCATCGCTGATCAAGATGATCGTCTTGAGGGCAGTCCGTTCGGTGGCGTCGGCATCCGAGAGTTCCGCAACCGCGGCCTCCAGTCCGCTGCCCTGGTTGGTGCCCGAGTCCGCCCAACCATCGCCGCCTTCGTTGCATGAAATCATCTGCGGAGCGGAGTGAAAGTAGTCGCCATAGGCAGACAGTGTGAACGGCGCGTAGTCGCGATTGCACCAGTCGATTTCATTCCACTGGGTGCGCATTGACGCGTAGTTGGGCTCGACTCGTTGCAGCTCGGTGAACAGCTCTGCTGCACCGACGAAGGTGACCATCCCCAGCTTGTCGGCGGGAAAACCGTTCTCCGCGATGGCGTCCAGCAGCGTCAACGAAGCCTCACGGGCTTGGCCGATCTCGTCTCGAAACGAGCCGGTCACGTCGAGCACGATGAGCATTTCTCGGGTCCGCAGTGCGCCCACCGAGCTTCCGTTGGAGCGAACATCGGCCGCATCGGCCCCCCAGATGCGCGCCAGCATCAGGGGCACCGAGCCGCCCGGCGCGTCGGCTTCGCGGCGCACCACAACCTCAACCGCGTTGACGAAGTCGGCATCCGGGTCGAACGAATGCGACTCGAAGTTCCAGCCCCCAAAGGTGACGTCGGCGTTTGGGTCGATCACTGCGGCATCGCCGGCGATCGAATTCAGGTTCACAATCTGTTCGGCTCTGCTGCGGGCCGCATCTTGATCCCGGGTCAGGCGCAGCTCGGTCAGTGCGGCGTGGGCACCCGCGTCTGCCGCATTCTGGGCCTGCAATCGCGCGAGTCGGATGTAGGACATGTCGATCGCCAGGGCGGCAAACCCCAGCAAAACAACCAGCAGCAACGCCACCAAGATGGCGTAGCTGCCGCGACGGGAATGGCGGGACGAGCGCGTCACGGCTTCACAATACCAGTCCGTTTGGCTCATGGGGTGTCCGTTCTGGCCAGCCAGGTCAGGGCCGCGGCACCGGCGGCCATGATGGCCAACTGCTGCACTCGGACCACGATGGCGATGGCCAGGGCGTCGGGAAGGGTCAGGCCCGCTGTTGTGGTCAGCAGCGCCAGAAAGATGGCATCCCAGCCCACTTGCGAGCCGGGCAACGCAAACATCACAATGACCGCCGCGGTGGTTGTGGCATAGGTGAACAACAAACCCGTCATCGACGGTTCCGACCCCAGGCTGAAGGCCGCCATCGCAATCCCCGCCAACACGCATGCGTGGGCGATGGCCGACCAGGCGACGCATCGGACCAAGGCGGAGCTCCCAACGCGGCGGATTCCGTGCAGGGCGTCCGCGGCTTCCCGAACCGTTCGGTGCACCGCAGCCAGTCGCGGGATTCGGCCAATCGTGATGCGGGACACGCCGGTCATCCACTGCGGGCGAACCAACACCACCAGCAGCCCGAAGCCCATGAGTCCGACCACGACGGCGGCCGCCTCGATGGGCGTGGCGTAGTCGGTTGGCACGGGAGGTCGGGCCCAAATCCAGCATGCGAGCGCGGCCATGGCGGCCATGATCATTCCGATGATGCGCGCGCCGAGTCCCGTGGCCAGGCTCATGCCAAGCGGCACCTTGTAGCGTTTGTGCGCAAACCAGGCGGCACCGAACTCACCAACCGGGCCGGGCAGCGCGCTGTTCAGGAGCAGCCCCGCGCACAGAATGGCCGCCAGCCCACGGCCCGGCGGTGCGTGCGGCGGCGGAAAGAGAACAGCCCATCGCTTGCCCAGGAACAAGAACGCCGCGCTCATCACCAACATCGAGGCCATCAGGGAACCCGGCTGTGCTCGCGCGACGATGGACCGCACCGCGCTGGCGTCGATGTGCGTCCGACCGACCAACACCGTCACTGCGATGACGACCACCAACCCAATGATGCCCGAGACGAGGCCTGCGCGGAGTGCCGCGTTGGTGTCGGGGGCCTCGAAGGTGGGTTGGTTCGTCACCCCCTCAGTTTACTCGCGGCGACGGCGAACGCCCACGATGACGGCCGCGATCGACCACAGGAATGCGGCGTTCGGCATCGGCTGAGTGGCGCACCCACACCCTTTTGAAGTCTCGGCTTCATCGACGCGGAACACGATGGCCTTTGGTGAGGGATCGGTGTTGAGCCATGCATCCCGCGCGCGCACCTCAATGATGTGGGTTCCCGGCTCCGGTGTGGGCACGGCCCCGGTGGGCTCGCTCGTCCAGTAAGACCAAGCGCCGGAGTTGAGGCGCCACGAGAAGGCAATGGGGCCATCGCTGTCGTCCGTCGCGGACCACTTCACGTAGACGGAATCGGCGGAGGTCCGCGAGATGTACGCATCGGTGTCCGGGGCGGCAACATCGACATCCGGGTCCGATGACTCGTACAGCGAGCCGGCCACACGAATCGCCCCGTACTCGGTCGCCATCTCATCGACGCGAAGGAACAGGCCGGACACCTCGAACAAGTTGCCGTAAATCGGGACATCGGCAATCCGATTCGCCAAGGTGTCCATCGCCCAGCCTTCCAAGAACGCGACCAGCCGATCGGTGATCCCGCTGCGGTCGGTGATGAGGGGGTCGGCCACCAGGGCTTCGAGGTCCAAGTCGACGTTGGAGAGGTCGAACACAAAGCTGGACAAACCGTGGTCGACCCGAATCTCGGCTTCCAGCGTGATTCCCGCATCAAGCCCGATCAATGCACGGCGTTCGCCATCAACGTCGCCGTAGATGCCGAGGTGCAAGCCGTCAATGGCCATGGTCATGCCGTCTTCGCGGATCACGAACTGAGGCGATTGGTTGAACGAGATCTCGACGTCGCTGTTCGGGATGCCTTCCCCGAGGGTGGCCTCGACCATCTCCACGGCGGTGTAGAGGGGGCCCGCTTCGAAACACAGCAGGCCGTCTTCCCATGCGCCAAAGAACAGGCGATTGATTTGGTACTCGGTGACCGCGATACCGATGTCGGAATCGGTGCTGGGATCGAACCGCACGGCAGGGTTGGCGCCGGTGGGTTCGCGGATGACGCCGCTGATTGGGCACCCTTCGCCGAGCCAAGCCGCGTCGACATCCATCCCGAGCATCAGGGCGCGCTCCACGGCCACTTCGGTGAGCTGCACATCGAGGTCGATGTCGCCAATTTGGCCGGCGTAGAGTGAGTTTCCGAGCAGACCCTTCACGAGTGGGGGCACCTCCTCGGCGATGAGTGCTTCGACGGACTCGAAGAACGAGTCCTCGACGAACCCCAGGACGAGCGAGTCGGGGACCCAGTCGATGTCGGTGGTCAGGTCGCCCGTGAAGGTCGGCGTGCCCACAATGTTGAGGTCAAAGTCCGCATCGCTTGCCGTCGCTGAAAACTCGGCCAAGAGCCGCCCCTGCGTGACTTCGACGCTGTTCACCTGGGCCTCAAGGCTCGGACAGACGTCCCACAGGTCGTCATCGGTGCCGTACACGGTCATGTTTTCGCCGCGGATTGCACCGAAGTGAACATCGACAATGATCGTGTTGTCGCGAAACTCCAGGTCGACGATGTCGAGCGGCACCGAGGCGTTGAAGTCGCGGATTCCAACCGTGTCGTAGCAGCCGATGTCGGCACCGCTCACTTCCGGTTCTTCGATGTAGAGCGTTTGCCCGGTCATGACCTCGCCGGCGAAGTCGAGCGCCCCGGGGAAGGCGGTGATCTGGATTCCCCCGTTAACGGCGGTTGCGTAGGCCGGCAGGGTCCACAGCAGTGCGAGCATGGGGTGCTCCGGTGTTCGGGGTGTGGCGGTGGGTGAGGCTGGAGTAGGGAGCGAATCGCCACGCGGCGACTGCCGCTTATCTGTACCTCAGTGGCGCGGCACCATCGGTGACCGGGTCACAACGTCACGGGACTGTTTCCCGTCAGTCGACGTTGGTTTCTTTCACCGCCTCCGGTTTCCCAGAGTTGGCGTCGGTGCTCGATTGATGCACGGAATCGCGGATCAAGATCGCCTCGGGTCCTTGAAGCGGCACTGCAGCGTCGGCCACTTCGGGGCGGTTCAGGTTGCCTTGGGCGGCGAACGCCTGGCTCGAAGCACGGCCGTGATCGTACTGCAAGTGAGTGGGTGAGCCGCAGGCGGCCAGGGTTGCGAGGGCAAGGATGCGGATCATTCGGTACTCCCGGTGGGTGTGGGCGAGTCGGTGGCGGTGAGTC
This sequence comes from Myxococcota bacterium, assembly GCA_036156175.1. GTDB lineage: Bacteria > Myxococcota_A > UBA796 > UBA796 > UBA796 > UBA796. The sequence goes on along the minus strand of JAYZVA010000144.1, from coordinate 10,033 downwards.
GGCTGACGGCGGCGCGGGCCTCGGCATGACTCGGGTCAAGCGCCAAGGCCATTTCGTACGAACGCAGCGCGGCGGCGTCGTCGCCGCGAGCCTCCTGCGCGAGGGCGAGGTTGGTCCGGGCATCGATTTCTTGGCTGCCGGCCTTGAGCACCCGCCAGGCGGCGGCATCGTCGCCCGTGATCGCGAGGGCAAAGCCGAGGTTGTTTCGGGTGCGATCTTGAGAGCCGTCCAGCATGAGGGCCTCCCGAAGCACATCCACGGCCTCCGCGTGACGCCCCGCAGCCATCAAGGCAAAGCCAAGGTTGTTGTGCATCTGAGCGTCTTTCGGAGCGGAACGGGCCGCGGCCTTGAACCGCTTGATGGCTTCATCCGTCCGGGCCTGATCGAAATAGAGGATGCCCAACCGATTGTGGGCTTCGGAGTTGGACGGCGACCGTCGGGTCGCCAAGCTCAGCACGGCCTCGGCTTCGTCGACCAAGCCCATGTCGGAGAGGGCCCGACCCTGAAGGACCAGCAGCTCGGGGTGGCGGGCTCCTTGTTCCACCATCTGGGAGATCATCTGCAGGGCGGCCTCGGGGGTGCCGTTCAACACCAGCGCCTCGGCAAGTTCGACCTTGGCTTGGGTGCGGCCGTCATCGGTGGCCCAGCTCGGCGCCTGTTCGACGCCCGAGTTCGGCCCGCGCTGGGCGCAGGCGAGGCTCAAGGCAACGAGCATCCATGCCTTCATCCGCCACCCCCGGAGAGCGTTGGCCAGAGCGTTCGCCCAATGTTGATGATGGCGGGCCCGAGCAGCACGGCCATCAAGGTCGGCAAGATGAACAAAATCATCACCACCGTCAGCTTGGGCGAAATCTGGGCCGCGTTTTCTTCGGCGACGAGCATCCGCTTGTTGCGAACCAGTTCAGCATGGATGCGCAGCGCCTTGGCGATGGAGGTCCCGAACCGATCGGCCTGGATCAGGACGCTGACCAACGACGCCATCTCGTTGATCCCGGTGCGGGCATCAAGCCGTTTCAGCGACTCGACGCGCGGCATCCCCGCCGAAACCTCGTAGTTGACCATTTGGAGTTCTTCGCTCAACTCGGGTGCCGCCGGTTCGATCTCTTCCGCCACTCGGCGAAACGCTGCGTCGAGCCCAAGACCGGCTTCGACACAGCACACCAAGAGGTCGAGGGCATCGGGGAACGGTCGGAGCAAGGCGGCCTGCCGTTGCCGAACGCGCCAGTCCAGCATCACCGCGGGGAGGTAGTACCCGAGCGCAGCGGTGCCCAACAGGGCCACGAGCATCGTCGGCAGCGGCATTCCACCCACAAAGAACACCGCCACGATGGGAGGCACCAAGGCCGCGGCCGCCCGCAGTGTGAGGTATTGCTCGAGGTTGTTCGCCGATCGGAATCCGCCCTGCACGAGCTTGTCTCGCAGCAGGTTGCGTTCCTCACCCGATGTCGGAGCGGCGATGTTGCCCAGCTGGAACCGAATGTCGGGCTCGGCTTCAGGAGTGAAGATCGCGGAGGGGGCATTGCCGTCCCCGCGGCGGGTGACGCGCGCGATGCGCTGGCGGGCGGTCGGCGCGGTGGTGAGGAGCGAACGGATGCCCAAGGCAGCACTGCCGACGAATGCGAACGCGGCGGCACCGGCCAGCCAGGCGTACCCGTCCATCTTAGGCCTCCACCTGGGCGAGGGAGCGCATCAGCGCGACCCCCGCGACAAACAGCAGCCCGCACCCGAACAACAAGGTCCGCCCGGTGGGGTCTGCGACGAGGGGCGTGAGGTATTCCGGCCGCAGCACCATCAAGGCGCCCGCGACAACGAATGGCAAGGCACCCAGAATGAACGCACTCATCCGGGCTTCGGCGGTCAGTGCACGGACCCTTCCTTTGAACAAGAACCGCGCCCGGATGGTGGCGGCGATGTTGGTGAAGATTTCCACCAAGTTGCCGCCGGTCTCCCGCTGGAGCAGGGTCGCACTCACCATGATTCGAAGGTCGAAATTGTGGGGGTTCCGCACAGCCATCTCGGTCATGCAGTCCCGAAAATCACGTCCGAGGTTGTGTTCCTCGTACACGCGTCCGAACTCCTCCCCAATCGGCACGGGGATTTCCGTCGCAACGGTGCGCATGGCATCAGCAATGCCGTGACCCGCTTGAAGGGAGCGCGACAGCAGGTCGAGGGCATCGGGCAGTTGCTCCGACAACCGAATGGTGCGGTGTTCGGCCGCGGACCGCACGCGCATCCACGGAATGATCCCAACGGCGAGCCCCACAACGGCCCCTTTCGAGCCGGCGAGAATGCCCATCACCAACGCGCCCGCCAGCGCGCTTCCACCGATCTGTCCGGCAAGGGCGCTGGCGGTCATGGACAAGCCCGACTGACGGGCCAGGCCATCGAGGTGTCGTCCAACGGCCCCCAAGGTTTCCACGAGCGGGTCGGTCTGTCGGATTTGGAACAAGCTGCCGGTCGCATCGGAGGAGCCGAGGGAGCCGATGCGTCGGGCCATCGCCCGTGACTTGGCTTCGCGCCGACTGACGAGGGACCAATAGACAAAACTGCCGGCCAGCAATGACCCGACAAACACCACGGTGATGAGCAGCGCGACCACAGCCGTGTTCATGGGACATCCTTGCGATAACGGAACAGCTCGGGCGGAAGCTGGATGCCGGCGCGGGCCAGCTTTGACGCGAATGTGGGCCGCACGCCGGTGGCTTGAAAGTGGCCGTAGACCCGTCCGTGTTCGTCCACGCCGGACTGCTCAAACGTGAAGATGTCTTGCGTGGTGATGACGTTGCCTTCCATCCCGGCGACTTCGGTGACTCCCATGACGCGCCGGCTGCCGTCGGGGAGCCGATCGAGGTGAACAATGAGGTCGAGCGCGCGGCTGATGATTTCGCGAACCCGCTGGTCGGACGTGTTGGGCATTCCCATCCCAACCATGGTCTCAACCCGGGACAGGGCGTCGCGCGAGGAATTGGCGTGGACGGTGGACATGGACCCGTCGTGGCCCGTGTTCATGGCTTGGAGCATGTCCACGGCCTCGACGCCGCGAATCTCCCCCACGATGATGCGGTCGGGGCGCATCCGCAACGCGTTCCGAAGCAGGTCTTCGGCCGTGATTCGGCCGTTCCCCTCGAGATTGGGCGGCCGGGTTTCCAAGCGCACCACATGGCGTTGCTGCAACTGAAGTTCGGCCGCGTCTTCAATGGTGACGATGCGCTGATCGTCCGGGATGAATCCGCTCATGCAGTTCAGCAGCGTGGTTTTACCGGAACCGGTGCCGCCGCTGACCAAAATGTTCAAGCGGGCTCGGGTTGCGGCATGCAGCAGGTCAAGCATGGGCTTTGGGATGCTTCCGCCTTGAACCAGTTCGTCGCTCGTGAGCGGTCGGTGGCCAAACCGGCGAATCGACACCATCGGCCCGTCGAGGGCGAGGGGCGGAATGATGGCGTTGAACCGGCTGCCATCGGCCAGTCTCGCGTCCACCATGGGGTTGGACTCATCGATTCGTCGCCCGACCTGGCTGACCACCCGGTCAATGATCTGCATCAAGTGCTGTTCCGAGTTGAACCGGCACTGTGCGCGCTCCAAGCGTCCGTTTCGCTCCACGTACACCGTGTCGGGCCCGTTGATGAGGATGTCGGTGATGGAGTCGTCCTCCAGGAGGGGTTCCAACGGTCCGAGGCCCGTGATCTCATCGAGGATCTCATCGACCATTCGGTCACGTTCGGCGCGGTTGAGGGGGAGTTGGCGGTTTTGAATGGTGTCGGAGAGGCTGCGACGGAGGCGAGACTTCAACTCTTCACGCGGGGTTTTGCGAACCTGTTCGAAGTCCAGTGAGCCGACGATTTCTTTGTGCAGGTCGCCCTTGATGCGGGCGAAGTCATCCCCACCGGTTCCCTCACCGGTGACGTTCTGTTGGGCATTCCGGACCCGGTCGATCAAACGCGAAGACATTGCTTAAGCTGCACTCCAGGAGGGGTTGCTCAACGAAAGAGCCAGGAAAGGGGGCGGCCGGCGCTGCTGGGCTCGACCTGCCGAACGCCGTCGGTGATCAGTGAGACCAGGTTTGAGATGTCGGTCGAAGCGGCGCACCGCTTGTCGACATCGCGCAGCAGCGAGCCGACGTTCACCGCGTGTTGGCACCGGTTCGGGTCGTTCGCCACGGTTGCGGCGACGGGAATGCCCAGATTCCCTTCGATGTCCGCAATGGTCAATGGGGGGTTCTTGTCCCAGCGATTGACGATCAGTCGCACGCGGTTGAGGTCGACCCCTTGACGCTCCAGCAGGTGGAGCCGTCGCCATGCGTTCTTCACGCTCGGCACGTCCGGTGAACAGACCAAGAGCACCAAATCGGCCACGGTGGCCGCGGTCCGTGTGGCTTCATCGATGCGGCCACCGCAGTCCACAAACAAGTACTGATAGGCGTCGGCGGCGGTGCTCAGCACCTTCAGCACGTCCTCGCCTCTGAGGAACTCATTCTCGAGGAGTTCCAAGGGTTGGGCGACGACATGCAGGCCGCTGGGGTGCACGGCAACCGACCCGGCGAGCATGCGTTCATCGAGGCGATTGAGGTTGCCCAAGAGGTCCTGCATGCTGCTGCTGGTTTGCAAATCCAGCATGCTCGCGAGGTCGCCCATGGAGAAGTCGAGGTCGATCGCACAGACGCGGTGCACGGGGACAAGCTCGGCGCCCAGATTGGCCGTGATGAAGCTGCTTCCCACACCGCCTTTGGCGCCGATGACCACGACGACTTGGCCTTGATCTGCGACGGTGGCGACTTCACTGGGGGCCTCGCGGACGGTGCGTCGAAGGAGTTGAGCGTCTTCAGGCAGCACCACAAAGTCGCGGTATCCCGCCCGCATGGCTTCTCGGATGCGTTCGGGCTGCGCCATCGTTGCGTGGGCGATCAGGACCGCATTGGGGTGCTCAGTTCCCAGCTGCTCTCCGAGCTGCACGGCCGCATCGGGGTCGGCGTCGAAGCCCACGATGATCACCTGCGGGCGGTGGCGTCGCGCGGCGCTCGAGCCGTCCCGATGCTCGACCGTCTCGTTGGGAATCGCTGCCTCGGTGTGCAGGCACTCTCGAATGTGACCCATGGCGGGTCCCGCGACGCCGATGACGAGGACGGTGGGTGCGGTTCGATTGGTGGACGTGTTCTGCATGGATCTACCGGGACAGTCCCATGGGCCCCGTCGGTGCAGCCGTTTCGGATCCGGCGCGGTGGTCGAGGCCCAACATGAACAATTCAAAATCGTTGGGGTTGTTGTCAATGGTGACGCCGGGGGGCGCGGGCACGCGGCCGGGAGCCAAGGGGCGAACCAAGCGAGGCGTCACAAAGATCATCAGTTCGGTCTCGTCGCGGCGGTGCTTTACGTACCGGAACAGGGAGCCCACGATCGGGATGTCCCCGAGCAATGGAACCTTCGCAAATGTGGCCCGAACGGTGTCGTTGAGCATGCCCGCCATCGCGAATGTGTTCCCGCTCTTGAGGCGGAGGTGCGACTGGGTTTTGCGGCTGATGAAGCTGGGAATCTCGATCCCCGTCAGTCGGATCGAGTTGGTGTTGTCCACATCCGAGACCTCGACATAGACTTGCATGTCCACCACTTCGTCTCCCAGTACCGTGGGCACGAAGACCAGCTTGACGCCGTACTCTTTGAACTCGATGGTGACCTTGTTGCCGAACTGACTGACGGGGATGGGAACCTCACCGCCGGCGAGAAACTCGGCTTGCTGCCCCGACAGCGCCACCAACGTGGGTTGGGCGAGGATCTTCGAGATGCTGTGTTGGCTGAGCACGCTCATGATGGCGCTGAGGTTGACGTTTCCCCCCACCACGCCGAGCAATTTGAAGGCTTCTGCACTCGGCGCCAGCGTGGACCCGCCGTTGATGAGGGTGTTCGCGGGATTGGTGGCGGTGGCTGCGGTCGACGACAGGGGGCCTTCGACCCCAAACCCAAGGGAGTTGTCTCCCCAGAGGGCGTTGAAGCCGAGCTCGCGCAAGGCGGAGCGGTTCACCTCAGCGAACACCACTTCCAGCTGGATTTGGTGGTCTCCTTCGACGGTCATCAGGTTGATGAAGTCGGGGTCGTAGACCGTCGCCACGTCGGCCAAGCGCTCGGCGGTGTTGAGGTCGGGGACGGGCCCTTCGATCACCAGTCGGTCGCGGAGGGGGTACACCTTCGGCGGCGTGCCGTCGACGATCTCATCGACCCGGCGGATCAGGTCTGAGATGTCTTGGTGAATGGTGAGCTGGTAGTGGACCGGCGCGCTCACGCGGCCTTGAAACCAGACCCACAAGTCGGTGCTCCCCACCGACAATCCGCGAATCTGAAACTGCCCGGCTTCGAGCAGTTTGACTTCGGCGATCTCACCGTCGGACACCAAGACACGCGATATGGGTCGGCGCTCCTTGTAAATGTACGACTGCCCCACGCCCACATCGAGCCACTCAACCGGCGAATCGGCGGTCTTTCGAGGGGGTTGAGGGGTGGTGGCGTGGGCCAGTTGCAGGCCAAAAAGCAGGGTCACCAGGAGGGCGCGCATCATCATTGTTGGAGCTCCGTCAGCGTTCAATCTTGTTGCCCGCGCGGTCAAATCGAGCGGTTTCTTTCTTCGACCCTTGGATGACTTCGGCGGTGCGGTAGGTCCGGCGTCCTTTGGACGGGGCCTTGTAGCCGATCAGCTCAGAAGTGCTCAGGGGGCTTTTCTCCCGGTCGTCCTCGGTCGTGATGTCCAAGTCGCCTCGCAGGACCAGGTGAATGTCGCCCTTGGAGACCGCCAGCGCCAACTTCTCGGCCTGCTCCGGCGTCAACTCGAGGGTGACCGATGGCTTCTGGCGTCGCATGTTGGTGCGGCGTTTCGGTTCGCCCTCCGTCGATTCCTCCTCGCGTTCGGTCGCGGCGACCGTCAAGACGGGAATGCCGACCAAGATGGTTTCGGTTGCCCATTTTGTCCGGCCACGCTGATCATCGGGCCGGATGGTGACGATAACGTCGACGTAGTTGCCCGGCTGGATGAACCCGCCCACGCCCGACTGATGGTCGACCTGCACGGTCATGGCCCGCATTCCTTTCCGAATCAGGGCATTCAGGCCCACGCCAGCGTCCGCGCTGGCCAGTCGTTCCCGTCGGACGGGCTCGTTGGGCAAGATCTTGGCTCGCGGCGTCCGACCAATCACGACGTCGGCATCGGAGTACACGGTCTCCGTGGCCACCATCTCCGGCAGCAGGTGGCGAATGGTCACGTCGTCATCGGTGATGGTGAGGCCCATGTCCAGGGTGCGGGTGGCGATCACCACCGGAACGGTATCGGGTCCTTTCCGTGCAGCGGCCACCTCTTCCTGGGCGGACTGAACCACCCGCATCACGGCAAAGGCGGCCAAGACGGCGCCGAGCAAGGAGGCGACAAGGAACAAGGTTGCACGGGGTTGTCCACTGGTCGAAAAGCGAGCCATTGCATCTCCGGGTGTGTGCGCGCGGGAACTTAGTGTATCGCGAGTTCGGGCCTGTCCGATTCAAAGTATTGCATTGTCAACACTTTTCGGCCAGTTCACGGCAGCCAACTCGTGACGGTGAACCCCCATGTCGCCACGGCCAGAGGGACGCCGACCGGGATCAAAGAGGGGGTTTCGGAGGGGCGAAATCGTTGGACGGACCACCATATCCACGCGACACCTCCGCACAGCAGCGCGGTGGTCAGCAAGATCGCCGCGATTCCCGTTGGGCCGACCACGGCCCCCACAACCATCGATGCCTTGACATCGCCCGCGCCAAGTGCGCGAAGCGCAAAGGGCACAATTCCCACTCCAAACGCCACGGCGACGCCGGCCGCTGCCGCGATGCTCGCGTCGGAGGAAACGGCCAGCCCAATCGCAACCAGGCCGCCGAGCGCGACCCACCAGTTCGGGATGGTCCGGCTTCGCCAGTCAAACCACGCAACCACGGCGACCCAGGCCTGCAACAGGCCGGCGACCGGTGCACCGAGGACGATGGGCTCGAACGGGACTACGGTCCGCTCGTCGCTTCGTCCACTTGGTTGGCCACATCGCCAAAGAGGTTCTCCAATGAACCCCCGAGCAACGACAGTGCGGTGATGATGGCGACCGCAACCAGCCCGGCGATCAGGCCATACTCGATGGCCGTGGCGCCGTCTTCTTCACGAATGAAACGTTCAATGAGGTTCATGACCCCTCCTGGATTGCCGTGAGTTTACGGCGAGGTTGAGCCGTGTGGCAAGATCTGTTGTGTAAGGGAAGGGTCAGCGACTGGGCGAGGTGAATCAGAAAAACCGCGTGAGGTCGGTTGAATCTTGGAAGGCTGGGCGTACATTGGGTGCATCGCGGAGAACGCTCAGATGAACCCCTTGATCGCTGTGATGGTCGGTGTTGGCGTCGTTGCAGGGTGCGGCGATGCCTTGAAAGAGCCGTGCGGGCGGGACTCGGCAGCCCGCTGTGACTCGGGGCGGCCAGAGAGCGACGCAGACGCGGATTCAGACGCCGATGCAGACGCGGATGCAGACGTCGATGTCTCGGTGTCGGTGCACCCGTGTGCAGGAAACCGGACCGATGCGCTGTGGATGGACGATCGCGACCGCGGCTTTGTCGGGTGTGGCACCACGGCATCGGGCTTTGGGCTGTTTCAGACGGTGAATGGCGGCACCGATTGGGTGTCCGTTGCGGCGGCTTCGCCGGGCATGGATTTTGGCGCGTTTCGGGTCAATCATGTGTGGCGTGACCCGGCGGACGAGCGCTTGTACGTTTCCGGAGCGCACACCGAAACCGATCAGCGGGTCGTGGCGCTCGATGCGGCTGGGGGCTGGACGGACGTGTGGACCAATGGCCCAACCTATGACTACAGCTTCACTGTTGGTTCGTATGCATCGGGTGACGGGGTTCGAATCGCAGAATCGCTGACCGGCACGGGGCTTGTGGTGTCGGTGGACGGTGCGGACTGGATCTCCGGGTACGGATGGTGGGTCACGGACGGATACGCGGGGCTCCAGGTGCTGGACTTGGCGGTCGCCCGTGGCGCAATCCTGGGGGTTGGCAGCACGATCGGTCACCCCCCAGTTGTGTACTTGCCGCCTCGTGAGTGGGGCTTTGCGACCCTGTCTGGTGGGTCCCATTTGACCCACTTGTGGGAGGTGGTCCCGCTCTCGGATGGGCCCGACGCCTTCAACGGGGAGTTGTGGGACATTGCAACGGACTCGTTCGGGAACGTGGCGTTGGCCGGCGTGGACCACGCGGCGGCCCACGGCATGGTCTACGCCATCGGAACGCAGTGGGCGGATGAGGGCTACGACGCTTCGGGCTGGCGCGCATACAATGTGGCGGAGCTGTTCGGCGCGTCGCGCGCGACGTGGGCCCGAGGCGTGTGCCGTGAGGGTTCCCAGATTGTGGCCGTTGGCGAATTCTCTGCCCTGGGAGACGGCTTCATGATTCGAAGTCGAGACGGCGGGCAAACCTTCACGGACGTCACGCCAGCGCTCGCTGCGGCAATGCCGTCGGGCGCATCCTTGGCACCGCTGCACCGGTGCCAGTTCGCGGACCCCACGACGGTCATCGCTGCCGGGGCCGATGGCGCATTCGTGCGCTACAGCTGGTCCGACTGACGCGGTGAGGCCGCCGTCGTTTGGGGGGCCAGGCAGCATCATTGTGCCCCTTTACAATCGATCATGGGTGGGTCATCCTGCAGGTCAGGATGTGGAGTGTGGCGTATGCGATGGATCGGATGGGTGGTTGTGTTGGCCGGGTTCGCGGTGGGGTGTTCGTCCAACATCAAGAATGACACCGGCGCGGTGGAAGTCGCGGACGAGGATGCAGATGCCGATGTCGATCCGGGGCTGCTGGACTTTCAGGTCGCCGAAGCGTCAGCCGTCGCTGGGTTCGGCGTGGCGTTCAGCGCCGTTTGGGTTCGAGACGAAGAGAGCGTGCCGGTCGAAGCATTCACGATCGTGAGCGACGTGGAAGCGCCGCTCAGCGTGTCGGCCGAGGCGCTGGTCGCGACTCGGGCAGGAAGCCACCTTCTAACCATGACCG
>JAYZVA010000143.1:0-8922 GCA_036156175.1 Myxococcota bacterium | reverse complement strand
GCTTCGGTGTGGACGGGGAAGCTTGGGGTGGTGCCCCGGCGACGCGCCCGCTTGGTGTCTTTGCCGCCCTTCTTGCGACGGAGTTCACGCTTGAATTTCGTTTCTTGTGTGCGACTGGCCATGGTGGCTCCTATCCTCGTTGGAGGGCGGTAGCTATTCGAGCGCCCGGTCCGTGTCAACACATCTTGGAGGTCTGGACTCCAGTGTGGTACACACAATTCCTGTAAGGAGGCGCAATGATAGGCTTTGGCGCGCTGTTGACCTTGGTGTCAATCCCGGGGTGTCGGTTGTTTGGCGCGGTGCAGGATGTCACCGACCTGCTGGACGATCCAATCACCATGCAGGGGTGGTACGTCGGCGTGGAGCTTCCGCCTGGGATTGATCTCGATGGAACCACGCTGGACCTCGGTGCACAGGCACAGGCCTGGGTGCAGAAAACCTCCACCTCCGGCATCTCTGTGGTCGATGGCGCCAAGGTGAGCCTGATGTCCGATCGCTTCGGCAGTGTGAGCCTCACGCAAGACGGCGACTCGTGGCTTGCGTACGGGGTGGATGGGCTGCGGTACCAAGAAGAAGACGAAATTCGCCTGGTCGTCGATTACGGCGGAGAGCGCGCCAGCATTCGCATGGAGACCCCCGTGGGCGCAGTCGTCGACATCCCAGAAGAGCACACTGCGGGCGTCAGCATCCGTGTGGACATTCGAGATCAAGGATTCGATAACGGCGGGGTGTTGGTCTACGACCTCACGCCAGACCTGATTCCGGGCGCAACGGGACTGTCTGGAGTGGTTCATCAGTCCGAATACGACTCGCAGACGCCGGTCGACCCGGACAACCTGGTGCTCGACGTGCCGGGCGAGGTGTTTGAGCCGGGCCGAATATACGGTGTCGGCGTGTTGGGAATGCGGGCATCAACCGACGAAGAGGTCTTCGGTCTCAACGAACTCGGCAGTGGCATGGCTGCGGGCTTGGCCGTGTTTCATGCCGTTTCCACGATGTAGCCAGCCTGCTCAACGAATCTCGATGGGTCCGGGGATCATGGCGACGGCGGCTCCGTTGGCTGTGAGTTGCTCCAGCAACCAGGCAACCCGCAGGGGCTCACGAAGCGGCGCAGGCATCGCGCCACTCATGATGCGGGGCGCTGTTGCGGCGTCTGGCGTCTGCGCCATCTCTTCCATCAGTTGTTCGAAGAAGTCTTTGGTCTTCGGCAAGCGTTCGATGTCGTAGCCGGGACCCAGCTCCGCCAACTCGGCGGCTTTCTCGACCGCGTCGCCCAATCCACCCAAGGCGTCAATCAGGCCGTGTTCGACCGCCTGGGCGCCGGTCCAGACCCGACCTTGGGCCACGGCGTGCATTGCTTCGGGGGTCATGCCCCGTCCCGTCGCGGCTTTGTCGATGAACACGGTGTAGAAGTGATTCAGGAAGGATCGAAACACGCGCCGGTCGTCCTCGTCAAAATCGGATGAGGGCGACAAAATGTCCGAGCGGTTGCCGCGGGAGAACGCGTGCTGGGTGACCCCGGCCTTGGCGAGCAGTCCCGCGAAGTTCATCTTGCCACCAAAGACCCCGATTGAGCCGGTGATGGTGGTGGGTTCCGCGACGATGTGGTCTGCATTCATCGAGATGTAGTACCCACCGCTTGCAGCGTAGTCGCCCATGCTCACGACGACTGGCTTGACGGCCTTGAGCCGGTTGACCGCATCCCAGATGTCGTCACTTGCTTGGCCGCTGCCACCTGGCGAGCTCACTCGCAGAACAACCGCGTCAACCGCACGATCCTTGCGCAGGTCCTCCAAGGCATCCGTTGTGGTGACCGACCCGATCATCTTTCCACCGAACAACCCCGTCTCGCCTTTACCGACCACAATGGGACCCTCGAGGTACAGAACGGCGACGCGACCGCTGGACCCCCAACCCCCTTCCATGCCGTTGAGGTAGCGCCGAATGCCGATGCTATCCCCATCGCCCATCACGGTGTCGTCGACGACGTCTTCATAGATTCGCTGGTCGATCATTCCCCGAGCCTCGGCATCTGCTGCTGCCAGGGGAGGATTGTCGATCCAGTCCAATACTGTGGCCTCGTCCACCGATCTTCCGGCCGCGATCCCCGTCACGATGCTGCCGTACAGCGAATCGAGCAACGCGTTGGTGGCCGTGGCGGCTTCGGCAGACGGTCCGGTTCGTTCATACGGTTCGACTGCACTCTTGAAATCGCCGACGTGCTCAAAGTTGGCAGACACGCCAAACAACTCCAAGGCATCGCCGTAGTAGGACTGCGAGATGTTGATGCCGGTGACCATGGTGATTCCTTCCGGCGCGGTCGTGACAGCGGTGCATGCGCTCGCCACCAGATACGACTTGGTGTCGTAGCTTGGGCTCCAGACGGTGCAGGGTTTTCCCGCTGCACGGAACTCTGCCAACGCGTCGCGGAGGTCCTCAGCTTGAGCCCAACCACCGGGTAAGCCGTTGATCTTTAACAGTAAACTGTGGATTCCGTAGTCCGATGCCGCATGGCGGATGCCCGCACTCAGCGCGGTCGAGAGCGGCGGGAGTTGGGCCGGGTCGGCAAACAAGCTGCCCGACCCGGGTGACTCGGCGGTGCCGGGCCCTACGTCAACAACCAGCCACTGGGGGTCCTGCTTGAGCACCACTGGCTTGGAGTCCATCAAGAGCACAACGCCGGCCCCGGTCACTCCAGCAATGACGACCAGAAAGCCAAACAACCAAAGGAACAGTTTTGTGTTTTTCTTCGCCATCAGTGCCCCTAACCGTGGAACACATGCGCGCTACTCACTAGTCCAACAGTGGCTGCGAAATGACTCCAGCCACGCAATGATCTGCGGGAACAACTGCGTCGCGGCATCCGAGCCCGCAATCAGGTCGAGATGGCTCCAATCGTGCCCGAGCTCGATGAGGGCCCGGTCTGGGTGAATCAACGAGTGGTGGACCGGTTTGGCCGCGGCCGGTGAGCACATCGGATCCCCGGATGCGGCAACCGTCATCATCGGGGTATCGAGCCCCGCCAGACCAGCGACGTAGTCGAAGCGGTTGTCGCGGTCGACAAGGTGCCCGACCTCGTGCCACAGCGCAACTTGTTGGGCCAAGCCCATGGCAATGTCGGTTCCACAGTCCATCATGAGGCCCCGAGCGCGCGGGCCAGCAATGCGACGACTCAGCGGTGCAACGTCCATGGGTCGCGATGCCACGGTCAACAGGCGCTGCACGCGCTGCAGGGGCAGTCGCCAGTGCGAGGGCAGGGCACGAGCGACCGCAGCCGCGCGTCGGGCGGTCGTGCCCAGCGGTCGAAACTGAACGGGAGAGCCGAGCACGACTCCCGCCGCAATTGAACGACTGACTCGGGAGCCAAGAAGGCCGACCAAAAGCTGACCTCCAAGTCCATGCCCAAGCCACGCGACGCGGGGTGCGCCGGTGATTCGTCGAACTTCGTCGATCGCCGCTGGCACGTCGTGCGCGACCATGTCGTCAAAATCGAACGTGGCGATGCCTTGAGGACGAACCGCTTGGCGGCAGCCCCGGTTTCGGAACAAGAACACGTCGTAGCCTGCTCCATGAAGCGCGTGGACCAACGAGTCTTCCGCAAACGCGTCCATCGACTCCGGCGACAGATGGGCCGACGATGCCAAGATGATGGGCTCGCCGCTGGCCCCAGCAAAAGCAGGCCTGCGCAAGAGGGGAACCGTCCAGCCATCCTCCGTTGTGACCGTGAGGGAATCCAGAACCGATGGCGTTGTCGGCGAACGAAACCGTTCCCGACGTTCCGGGTTCAGGGCACCCCAGACCACCGCCTGGGCCAGCTCCTTCCATGCGGCAGGCGCCGCCTCGGGTGGCGCCAAAACGACCGTTTGGGCGTCGGCCCATTTGACGGGGGGTACACTCAACGCTTTGCTCGTTTGCTCGACGGAAGGACGGATGGGCCGCACCGCGGATGCTCAACTCAGCAAGATGAAGCCGGACCGCATCCGAAGACGGCTTCATCACGACAACTTCCACACACCAGGAAAATCCACTCCTGCGTTCACGCTGCATACAGCGCGACCCATCCGACCTTCTGAAAGAGCCACCTTGAAGTCAAGGTGTGTTCCATGTTTACCAATGAAAACCAAAAAAGTCAGTATTTTTGGGCAAATAGATTAAAACTCTTGGAAATGGATTGTCTAAGTAGTTGACATGTCAACACTTCTGGTCGAAAAAAATTTCAGTCCAAAATGGTCAGCAAATGGGGTTTTGCGGCGCTACCGTCCGGTGTCTGGCGCGCCAGTCGCGCTTCCGGTGTCCGTCTCGTCATCGGAGTCGCCCGTTCCGGTGTCGAGGGGACCGCTCTCGCTGGACACTCGGATTGCCACAAAATCTTCGCTTGAGGCCTGAATGCCGTCATTGACCGTCAGGCCGACAATGTACTCACCAGGTTGGTCGGGAGTGATGCTCACGGTGGGCTGGGTCGTGCTGTTCAGGCTGGCGGTGGAGTCACTCGGTGCATTGACGATTCTCCATTGGAATCGCAAATCGGCGCCTTCAGGGTCGCTGCTCGCCGTGCCATCGAGCACCAGCGTTTCGCCTTGTGTCCCGTCGATGTCGGGTCCGGCATCGGCAATGGGGAGTTCATTGCTTGGATTGGTGCCGGCCGTGGTGAATGAGACCTGGACGGGCGCGAGCAAAAAGCCAGAGTTGACCCCCTTGATGTTTGTGGTGAAGGTCACGAGGTACGCGCTGTTTGGTGCGAGGTCTGCCTCGGGGTCAATGGTCACCCAGTGGGCTCTTTCAACGTATGACACAGTGGCCACCACCGGGCCGCCGGTCTCATCCGTGATGTAAATGTTCTGCGGGTCCACCGTGTCGCCCACCAAGGCCTCGGAAAAGCCGGCCACTACTGACGTGTCGAGCGCCACCTGTGTCGCGCCTTGGTCGGGGCTGACACTGATCACGGCAAGGTAGTCCTTTGCGACCGTGGGGTCGCTGCAGCCTCCGAGAAGGGCGAATGCAAGCAGTGCGTCGTGGCGCATTGGAGACTCCATCATCAAAAAGGGAACAAATATTGCACGCTGAAGCGGGTGACTGCGAGGGTTTCGCGCGAGGCCGTTCCTCGCTCGTCCGCGTTTCCGAAACTGGTCCTGCTGTCGGTCCATTCCACCAGTGCGCGCGTCAGACCCGGCCCGAGTGCGTACTCGAGCCCGGTTCCGATTGTTGGGCCAATCGCGAGGTTGGTCACTCGGTCTGCACCGTCCTGATGGCGGCTTGCGATGGACACCGCAATTCCAACGGTGGTGACCGAGTGCGCAGTGCCCAGGGGAAGGTGGACGCCCACGTGGGCCTCCATCGGGATCACTGCGGTCGAATAGGAGACGGTTTGAGTGGCGTACCCCCCGTACGGCACATCGATTGTGTGGCTATCGTTCACCGCGATTCGGTGGAAGCCCACTGAGCCGCCGACGCTGAGGAGGTCGCGGTAGACTGGAGCCCGGCCCACGACGTTGCCGTGAAGCACCATTCCAGCCCCGCGACCGGGGATTCCAAGGCCAAAGCCGAGCCCAATGGCCCGGGCCAAGCCGGGGGAGATCGGGTCGGGGGACGGTTGCGTAATGAGCAACGGTGCCGGCTTCGGTTGTGGTGTCCCCACCGGCGGTACGCCCTTTGGTTCGGGGACCGGAAGGCCCGATGGGAGGATTGGTTCGCCGCTGCGTCGATACACACGGACCAGGAAGTCGGGGCCACCGATTGGGGCTCGCAACGAGAGCATGCGCCCTCCCGGTGGGACGGTGACGACCGACCGTTCGAGCTTCGACGGAACCCCCCCGAGAGCGTCGTCGATTTGGCCATTGGCAATCGCCGAGCCGGGAACCTGCATGGTCAGGATGACGTTGTTGTCGCCAAGGGCCTCCAGCGGAGCGGGGCGGGACCGCTGAGAGGGCCCCGCCATCCGCCGTCGGGACTCAATCACGACCTTTGCGGGTCCCGGAGTGTCGTAGTTCAACTGCGTGCCCGAAGGAAGCGTGACGTATTCAACGGCGTCCTGCCCGGTCCGAACGGACACCATTGCGGGGGCCGGGCCGGTTGCCCACGAGTTCAGGCAGAGAATGAACAGCAACAGCATCGTTACTCCAGTCCGTACACTTGAAGTTCGTTCAAGCCAGGGCCCAGCCCTTCGAAGGAGTCGGCATAAAAGCGGAGATACCGGGCGGCGACGGGGCTGCTCTCCTCGGTGTAGAACCGCAAGTCAGTCTCAAGGGTTCCGGTTCCCGTCGCAAGCGTGGTGGCTTCGTCGCCGAACGCGCCAGTCGGCGAGGCGACAATGCGGTAATCCGCCGTGGCGCGGTTGTAGTAGGTGCGGTTGTGGGTGTTTGCCCACCGGATGCGCAACACACCCACAATCGCGCCGAAGTCCAGTTCGACCCAGGCGGCGGCACCGTCGGCACCGAGCCACATGCTGTAGTCCAGTTCAGCGGCCTCTTGGGTGTCGTCATCGATGGCGTTGTCAGCAGTGAAGAGGGGGTTGAGCGTGGAGGTTGCACTGGCGCTGGCACCCAAGGCCAAGTTGCCACCGATCGGACAGGCCTCTCCGTCGGTGAACGCATCGACAACCTCGCTTGCGCTGAGGGCCTCGTCGTACATTCGAAGTTGGTCAAGTTGCCCGGTGAACGCGGCTCCGAGGCCGAGGTAGGAGCCGATGGCGATTGGGGTGGTGTTGACGGCGGGTACCGCACCAAAAGTAGGCGTCGTCCCCGACAACAAGCCATCGACGTACAGGGCGAGTTCCCCGCCGTCGTAGACGCCTGCAATGTGGTGCCAGCTGCCATCCGTCACACCGGTCGCGGTTGCCGCCCACTCGGTGCCGTCTGCCTCGCTGAACCCAAAAAGGAGCGTGTCCCCAAACAGCGCCAGTCCGTAGGTGGACGGGTCGCCCTTTGCTGCGATGACTTCCAAGTCGGTGCTCGGCCCCTCGCGACGCATCCACAGTTCGATGGTCCAGGGCCCACCGCCTTCGAGGTCCAGGCTGTGGGGGACCTGAACCGAACCCGAGCCGGCCACTTGCAGCGCGTTCCCATACAGGCCAATGACCCGTTCGACGCCCTCCGCCGTCGCGGGTGCCCCAGTCGGCCCCCAGTCCACCACGGCGTCATCGGTGCTTTCATCGAACGCCAACAACAACACGGTGTCCTCGCCACACACGTCGTTGAAGGTCACGCCAATGTCGTCGGCGTCGGTGTTGATGTTTCCGGCGACATCCTGGACCTGGACTTCGAGTCGGTTGAACCCTTCGGCGAGGGGGACGTACGCAACCCAGTCGGCGTAGTTGTCGCTCGTCGCGACGGCCGTGGCGCCGTTCACAGAAACCCCCCCGATTGCAGATTCATCGTTTGCTGTGCCAACGACCTTGATGTAGCCAATCTCGGTCTCCGTGGATGCAGACGGCGTGACGATGGATGCATCGGGCTCCAGGCTGTCTTCATCGCCCGTGCAGAACTGCGTATCGGCATCGGCAATGATGGCGATTTGGTCCGGTGTCAGCGCGCCCTCTCGGATGATTACCTCATCGATGGACCCCCGGAACATGTCGGTGGAGGTGGAGTAGGCCGGGCGACCCAAGAACAGGTCATCATCATTGGGAAGCAGGGGCTCAGAGAGTGTCTCAGAGGCGAGCGCAATGCCGTCGACGAACACCGTCATTGCATCGCCATCGACGGTGGCTGCGTAATGGTGCCAAGCACCATCGCCGATGGTTTCGGTTTCGCCGGCGGCAAACACATAGCTCCCGCTGGTGGTGACGCCGTAGAAGTACAGTTCGTCCTGGTTGGTCCAGAGGCTGTAGTTGTAGGCATCCCCCTTGGTCATGATGGACCGCCAACCTGTCCCAACGTCATCGGTCCGCATCCACCAATCAATGGTGAACGATCCGGAGAGGTCGAGGCTGTCATCATCCGCGATGGTCAGGTACGACTCACCATCAAAGGCCAGACCGCCGAAGAAGCGGCCCCCAGTCCATTGCGGATTCACGATGTCCGCATCGTTGCCTGCGGGGCTGCCATCAGCCGCTACAGCGCCGGTCTCTTCGTCAAGATGCAAGATCACCACGCTGCCGTCCGCGCTCAGGGTTACGGCCACCAAGTCGGTGTCCGAGCCTTCCGCATTGGCGACCGTCAACTCGAGTTCGTAGCGGCCTTCCGCGTCAGGGGTGAAGCGCGGCGTCGCGCTGGCAGCGTCCACAATGTCGGCACTGGTCAGCAGTGACTCCGATGGAACCGTGGCAAATCGCCACGAATAGTCGAGCGCTTCGCCGGTAGAGTCTGAACCATCCAAGGCAACTTCACTGGTGTCGCAGAGGATCAAGTCTCGGCCGGCGTCGGCAAGAACCGAGAGCGGGCCAGTTGGTGGGGTGCCGGTATCGGTAGGGTCACTCGGGCCGTCGCCACTCCCTGAATCCTCGCCACCGCCCGCAAAGCCGTCGTCGGTCGTCGTCAGAACGACGTCGGTCCGGCACTCATCGGTGCCGTCCGATGCGAACATGCGGATGACATACGATCCGACGGCATCGGGCGTAAAGCTTGTGACCTTGAGTGTGACGGCGTCGATGGTTGCCGTGGACCCAGCGGGCCTGTCGATGATGCGCCAGAAAAAGGTCAGGGGGTCGCCATCGGCGTCGGTGGTCCCGCTGCCGTTCAGCACGACGGTCGAGCCGACGGCCGCAGCTCGGTCGTCGCCCGCGTCGCATACCGGAGCAGCGTTCGGCTTCGGTTCGATGTCGAGCTCGATGTCGGTGCGACAGGTGTTCAAGCCGTCATCCACGATCAAGCGAATGGTGTACGTGCCCGCGCGGTCCGGTGAGAACGACGTCACCTTTAGGGTCACCGCATCGATGGTTGCAGTGGAGTCGGCGGGCCTGTCGATGATGCGCCACTGGTAGATGAG
>JAYZVA010000142.1:0-6900 GCA_036156175.1 Myxococcota bacterium | reverse complement strand
CCCTGTTTGCGTTCGCCGCTGCTGAGGCACTGGGAGCGGAGGTGACCGAAGATGTGGTGCACGTGGGTTCAGCAGTGGAATTGATCCACACCTATTCGTTGGTGCACGACGACATGCCTTGCATGGACGACGACGACATGCGCCGTGGGAAACCAGCGGTGCACGTCCAATTTGGCGAACCGGCCGCCTTGCTGGTCGGCGATGCATTGCTGACGGAAGCATTCCGCATCCTCACGGTCACCAACCTCCCCGCCTCCATTCAGATTCAACTGGTCGCCGAACTCGCTCGCGGGGCCGGACACGTGGGGATGATTGGTGGACAAGCCGCTGACATCGGCATGGGTGGACCCGTGACGGACGTCGAGACACTGATGAGACTGCACAACGGCAAGACCGGGGCCTTGATTCAGACATCGGTGCGAATGGGTGCAATCGCCGCTGGCGCCACGCCGGACCAACTCGAACGGCTCTCTCGATACGGTGCAGCCATCGGATTGGCGTTCCAAATGGCAGACGACATCTTGGACAAGGAAGAAGACGCCGGGGATGACGGTCCCCCAAGCTACGTCAAGCTGATCGGAGAAGCGCAGACGAAGTCGCGCGCGGAGGCATTGCTCAGTGAGGCGATCGAGGCATGCGCGTCGTTCCCGAACGCACACCACCTGATCGCACTCGCACGGTTCACGGTCGCGCGGGATCACTGATGCCGAAAGGCCGCGTTCGCCTCGATAAGCTGCTTGTCGACCGCGGACTCGCGCCGACTCGTCAACGGGCACAAGCGCTGGTTCGGTCGGGCGCAGTGCTGGTGAACGAAATCCCTCGAGACAAACCGGGAGCCCAAATCGACGCCGATGCGCCCGTGCGCCTGAAGTCCAACCCCATTCCGTACGTGAGTCGTGGTGGACTCAAGCTCGAAGCGGCACTGGACGCATTTGAACTGGAGCCAGCCGGTCTGGTGGCGGCGGACCTCGGAGCCAGCACCGGCGGCTTTACCGACTGCCTGCTCCAACGTGGTGCGGCAAAAGTCTACGCCGTTGATGTGGGCTACGGTCAGCTTGCTTGGTCGCTCCGAACGGACCCCCGGGTGGTGGTTATGGAGCGAACCAATGCGCGTCACCTCGAGTCCCTCCCGGAACCGATCGAGATGTTGGTCGGCGACCTGTCGTTCATCTCCATCACGAAGGTGTTGCCCGCGATTCGCCGGTTGACCAACGAGCACACGCAGATCGTGTTGCTGATCAAGCCGCAGTTCGAGGTGGGCAAGACGGCTCTGGCAAAGGGCGGAGTGGTGCGTGACGCGACGGCACGACAAGAGGCCATCCAATCGATTGTGAATGCCGTGACGGACTTGGAAGCGACCGTGCATGGCGTCATCGACAGCCCCATCGCGGGCGCCAAAAAAGGCAACATCGAAGCACTGATTCATTTTACGATGGGGGCATGATGCTTTGGGCCTTGCTCGCCACACTTGGGTGCGAACCCCCGGACCCCCTCCCACCTCACATGGGACCCGAGCACACTCGCCGGGCACGCATGGTTTCAAACGGGCGCGTTGAAGGATATTGGGTGGATGCGCTGGAAGGTCGAAACGGCCTGATGTTGTTGGTCGAAACCATCGATGAAGACACGCGGAGGCGGGCGCGAACGGTCTCGACTGGACCGGTCTTTGTCGTTGCCAGACCGGTGGAAATGGGCCCCGCACGCGCGTACTTTCAGGGTCTCAAACGCGTGGACACCGTGCGCATGGTGTGCGAACGCACGGATTGCCCGGAGGGGCTCAATCCGCCCGAGTGATCCAGGACACCCCAAAGCCCGACCGCTCGGCTTTGACCAAATCCACGGTCGGGTCAACCAGGCTGCGGGCTGGACGTCCATTCAGCGATGCCCGCGCATCGGCGTGAACCGCCCACTCGCCCGAACCTCGATTGGACCGGACCGCTGCGAGGTGCACCGCGTATTGGCGAATCATTTCGGGGCGAGTCGCCATTTTTCGATACTGGTGCACCGTGAGATCGGGGGGTTGGTCGATCACCTCGTGAGTTCCCTCCCGGGTATCCAAGGCGTGAAACACCACTGACCCAACCTTGCTGCGCGTCTTCATTCGCCAACTGAAGCGATGCCCTTCCTCGGTCCAGGCAACGTCGCCTGGGATGAACCAGTGACGCACCGGCACCAATACCTGAACCGCCACCCATGCGGCGAGCACAACCATCAGCCGCCACGAAATTGGATTCCCACTGCGCGGCGACTCGATGCGACGAGCGGGCAAGAAAATCGTGGTGAGCACCATCATCATGGCTGGAAAGATTCCAATCTTGAACAAAACGGCGTTTGAGCAATGGAACATGACGGCAACCCAGAAGGCCACCCATCGCGTTCGTTTCCAGAGGAGCAGCGGGACAATGAACAGGTCAAAGGCCAAACCAATCCACGAAAGAGCCAAACCGGTCTCGGGAAGCGCAATCGTCGATCCGATGTACGCCCAATCGGCGCGCTTGGACAGCCAAAGGGTCATGGGTTGCCCAATGAACCAGTCGCCATTCAGTTTTGCGACACCCGCGAAGAAGTAGACGACGCCAACCTGAACCTGCAGAAGCGCATGCGACCACCGCTGGGCGTTTTTCTCATGACAAACCAGCGCAAAAAACAACCCCATCAACGCCACCAAAACCCAGTGGTTTTGGTAGTAGGTCTGATCGATGAGCGTTGTGTAGCACCAACCGCACGTAAACACGGACGCAGCGAATCGGACACGGATGCCCCACATGAGTGCAGCGGCGGCCACTCCGTTGGCCAAAAACAATGCAACCATGCCCGTCATCGAAAACGGTTGGACCCACTCAAATCCGGGGTACGAAAAGTGGAACTCCGGTTCAACAAAGTACAAACGAATCCAGTCGAAGAGCAGGTATCGCAACACCTCGATTACCATCAATGCGCCAAAGCCCCTGCGGATCCACCGCAACCGAAGCGGATCCACTGGCGCCGCCAACCAATACCGGAGATGCCTCAAAATCGCCATCTCCAGTACAGATCGCCGCTGCTTTGTCCCCGGTCACCCGTCACAACCTCTCCGTACGTTGAGCGACTCAAGATCCACTCGACTGCCGCTTGAGTCATGTTGTCGGTATCGGTATCGGGACTCACGCGTTGAATCGACAGATAGACCTTGTCGGTGAGCGGAAAACCGACCTTCACGGCCCCCGACCCGGGATCGATTTGCACATTTTGCAGGAACGCCGCCCCAGTAGCGCGCGCAGCTTTGCCTCCAGCACTTGCCATCGCTGCGGTGAGCAACCCCGCGCCGCTCTCGCCTTCGGTCTCCGACATCGCCGCAGTGGGCTTTCCGAACAACAACATCGACATCACATCGGTTTCATCCGGATACTCCGGAGACGACAAATCCATCCGAGTGTTGTCCACGTCACCGCCAATCGCGATGTCGACTGTGCCGTACTGACCCACCCGGTGCGATGCATCCAGCCTCAGCTGGGGGTTGGCCACATCCTCCCCGGTAAACGTGACCGTCCCCTGTTGAATTCCAAAGCGCTTCCCAAAGGCGGTGGCCTCCCCACGACGCGTCTCCAGCTCGCCCACCACGGATAGCGTGCGGTTGTCTTGGGTGACGTGGAGGGCACCATCGAGTCCGAGATCCACCGACATGGTGGCGAGTTGAGAGAACTTTTGCCCAAACTCTTCAGACATGGGGACGTCGGCTCGCAGGCGCACCGCCTGCCCCAGGTCGATGTTCAGGTCGACGCGCATCTGCTCAAAATCCGACTGCGCGGATGGCCGTTCCCGCTCGACCACCGCTCGACGCTCCCGATGAATCGTCACAATGGGATCCACCTCGAACCCACTCGAGTCCTTGAACGCATCGGGGCCCACCACAATGTCGGCGGTATCGATGGCCAGGTCGCCCCCAATCGACAGGTTGGGATACGAACCCCGAATCGAGATGGCCCCACTCGTCGCCAACTCTGCCGACCGGGTGGAGGAGACCCAGAACCCATCCAGCGCCGTGCGAATGTCCAACGAAGGGGCACTGCCAAGCCCTACGGTGCCCTTGACATCCACCGTGCCGGGTTTCGGATTCAAGCCCCAGGTCGGTGTGGCGGACACGTGCACCCGGTCGAGCCGGATCGTCTGGCCCATGAATCGCAAATCAAGCTCAACCGGCTCGTACCGCAACCCGGTGGGAATCACCGTGAATGCCGCCTCGGCAGCTTGGAGTCGTATGTCAGCCATCGGAGAATCGACGGTGCCGCCGATCCGGCCTGACACAGCCAACAGGCCATGGGCATCGGTCAGACCGGACGGGCCCGCCGCCACAGCGATGGGCACACCGGCCCCGCTGAGCTCAAGCGCAATGGGGGGTGCAAACCGTTGCTCGGCCATCGCACGCACGTCGAGTCCATCCGTCGCAACTCGTCCAACGGCCGTGACGTGCCCACCGTCATCAAACCGCGCTTGTGCTTCGACGGCGAGCTCCCCGTCCTCGGGAGTGATGGACGCGCGCAGCACGTCGACCGACGCCTCTCCGACATGGCCTTCGTTCAGCTCAATCGTCCCGCTCATCAGCGGACGACTCAACGCACCCTGCAGGGCGATGCGGCCGTTGAGGAGCCCGCTCACAGAGTGACTCACCCCGGCCATTCGAGCCAACCGGGACACGTCGGTGTCCGTTAACTCCAGCTTCGCATCCACGGTTTCAATCCAACGGTCGAGATTGGCCGCATCGTCGAGCGGAGAACCCTCGACCAAGGCCTTCAAAACGGCTTGAGCCGTCGTCTCAAGTTCAACGGTCACCTGGGCAAGCGAACGACCTTCTTGGGATGCCGTCACGCCGATCGATACGCTCTCGTCGTTCTTGGCCGCCGCAAGATCCAGACGAACGCGTTCACCATTGACGCCGACGGGCGCATCGACCGCGCCGTAAATCTCTGCCGTGGGGCTGCAAACCAATCCACCGAGGGCCATATCGAAGCTCACTTGTCCATTGGCGGAGGGACCGATGAAGGGCAACGAACGCTGAACGTCGCGCAGCCGTGCAGCGGGCACGATGCTCCGCCATCGGAAGGGACCGTCGCATCGAGGGCGAATGGTCCCGGAATCCTTGACCAAGCCAATCGAGGCCTTGCTCCACAGCAGCAACGCCTCGCGCCCCTCAATCGAGACTTCAGCCGTTGCTTCATCATGGTTCATTGCGGCATCCAAGCGAAGCTTGACTCCGTCGACCCATTCATGAGCCATCAAATCGTGAAGTTCCATCCACCCGGATGCAGCCGGGGGCTCCCCCGGATTGGAGGTGACGGAAACGTCCATTGACAACACGCCGTCTGCATCAAGCATTGGTTCGCCCAGGACACCCTCTCCAAGCACCCCTTGAACCAAGTCGCGAACGGCCCCCAGCCGAATGCCGCTCGCCTTGATCGCAAAGTTGGGCTCGTCGGGCTCCACAACACCGGTGATGGCGAACTCTCCAAGCCCGTCTGGGCTAATGACTCGCACGTCGACATCGCGTGCGCCGTCTTCTGTCAGCGTAAAACCCATTGGACCCGCTGATGCGAAGCCTTTGGACTTCAGAATGGCAAGCTCAAAGCCGTCCAACGACCATTCGCCCGTTGCGAGATCGCCCGACAGGCTGCCCGCCAAAAATGGGGCGCTGTTGCGCCGCAGGTCGATGTCCACATCCACCCGGTCACCGTCGATCGCAACGGCAACGGGCCCACCGTCGACCGAATATTGCGCCCCGTATTGGGCGTTGCTGACCTGGAAGTCACCGGCACCGGATGGCCGGCCCATCGGGTCAATTTGCATGCGCACCTGACCAACGATGCTGCCGAGCGCAAGCTCCGCATCGGGCAGTTCGGCAGCGCCAATGTTTAGAGTAAAGGTGGCATCGCGTGCACCCGAAGCTTCGCCGCTCACGCTCCCGTTTACATTGACCCGAGCCACCGTCATGCCATCGGCGCGCACTCCCTCCACCACGGCATCGGTGGTGGCACGAAAGGCCTCGCCCCGGAACACCGCATTTGCAGACCCCCAAAGGCCATCGACCGAGCGGCCATCCATTTCGATTCCCTCCCCGCGCCATCGAGTTTTGACGTCTGCGTTCAGGTCACCGGCCCAATCCGCCGTCATTTCACCCCCAATTTCCAATCCACCGGCCATGCGTGGCGCTCCATATTGATGAAGCCCGCGAGCGTTGAGGGCCTGTGCGTTGAACCGAATGGCAGCCGTCGACTTCACCAAATCCGCCACACCCGATGCGGTCATCGTGGAATTCCCGTCGGTTGCGTGGGCGTCGTGGACCGTGAGCAGCCCCTCGGCCAGGTCCGCCCGAAAGCGTGCTGCATCGATCGAATGACCGGCCAAGCGCTGGACGCCGAAATCGGCCTCGATGGTTGCACGCACCCCTTCTGGAAATTCCGAGCCAGCACCATCGATGCGAACCGTGCCATTCAAGCGGGTGTCCGCGGGGACCAACGGAGTCAACGCATCGACGCTGAGATCCGCTGGTGCCAAGTGAACTGACCACGCGATGGGATCGCGGTCGAGCGCCATTGTTGCACTGAGCGCCAGGCTGCCATCCTGCGACTCCCCGCTCAACCGCCCTTCCGCCTTCACAGCCGTGGTCGTGCCAGTGACACCAACGACGCCACTGATGGTCTCAGACAGCAGCGGCTCGCCCACAAGCAGCTCGATCCCTGCGGGGTCAAGGGCAACCAAGTGAACCGACAGGTCCATCACGGGATCGGTCTCGACTTGCATGATGGAACCCGAAAACCCGATCTGATTGGCACCATCGCTCAGCCGCACATCCTCTAAATGCAGGTCACCGCCGCGAAGGGTTGCATTCCCGTCCAGTGAAACCACTCCGTCCACCGGTTCCCCCAT
>JAYZVA010000141.1:0-7155 GCA_036156175.1 Myxococcota bacterium | reverse complement strand
CTCGATGCGGTCGCCGATGCCGTCGCCATCGGCGTCGTCGTCTTCGTAGTTCGCCAAACCATCGCCGTCGGCGTCGTCGTCGCCATCGTGCCCGTCGATGATTCGGTCGTTGTCCTCATCGGAGTACGTGTAGGGAATCTCACCCGTGTCGGGCACCCCTTCGACGATCTCTTCCTTCGGGGCGCACCCCAGCGCAAGCAACAAGACGGTTGGGACAGACAAGCGGTTCAACATAAGGACCTCGGGAATGGCAAATCGCGCCGGCGAAACTACTGCCTAATCTATATCGTATCGAAAGGGGGTTTCGCGCTATCATCGCCTCGCATTTTGACGAGCGGTAACAAAAAGTTTCACTGGAGTGCATCGTGGGCCACAAGCGGGTGCAAGACCACTACGGACGCCGTGCCAAGAGCGACGGGCACGCTGCGCGGAGCGTCTACAAGTTGGAGGAGATCGAGCAACGGTTCAAGGTGCTTCCGCGGAACGGTCGGGTGCTTGACCTGGGGTGCTCTCCCGGGAGTTGGTCGCGGTTTGCCAAGCAGGCCGGCGGGCCGGATACAACCTGCGTGGGCATCGATCTGACCGAGGTCAACGGGTACCCCGGCGTGCAGTTCGTGGACTCGGTCTTTGATGTCGATCCGCAACGAATCCGCGATGCACTTGGTGCGGGACCGCAACTCGTGATGTCGGACATGGCGCCATCAACCACCGGCAATCGATTCACAGACCACGTGCGCCAGGTGGAGTTGGCGGAGCAGGCACGAGTTCTTGCGAGCGAGCTGCTGGTGCCCGGGGGGCACTTCGTGGTCAAGGTGTTTGACGGAGAGGATGCACCCGCGCTCATCGAACGGATCCGTGCCGACTACGGCAAGACCAAGCGCGTCAAACCCAAGGCAACCCGCAAGGAGAGCGTGGAGTTCTTCATTGTCGGGCTGGGCCGGAAAGGCTGATCAGCCCGCAATCCACCGCGCCAGGGTGGGCACCATCACTCCGGTGCCGCCCGGAGCGAAGTGCTTGTGTCCTTTGTCGAGGAACGCTGGCCCGGCGATGTCGAGATGGCACCACGAATCAACCGAGACAAATTCGCTCAAAAACAGCGCTGCAGTGATGCTCCCACCGGCGCGACCGCCGACGTTTTTGATGTCGCCCCACTCGGCCTTCAGCTGGGACTTGTAGTCTTTGGGCAGCGGCATGCGCCAGACTTGCTCGCCGGCATCGCTGGCGCTTGCGGAGAGGGCATCGCTCAGGTCGTTGTCATCGGTGTACATGGCCACGTAGTGGTCGCCCAGTGCAACCACTGCGGCGCCGGTGAGGGTGGCCAAGTCGATGATGGTATCGACACCAAGCTGGCTGGCGTAGTGAAGGCAGTCCGCAAGAACCAGGCGGCCTTCGGCGTCGGTGTTGTGGATTTCGACCCGCTTGCCCGAGTACATGTCGAGGATGTCGCCAAGTTTGTATGCGTTGCCGCTCACCAGGTTTTCAACCGCGCCAACGATGCCGTGCACCTCCGCATCGGGTTCCATGTCGCGAATGGCTTTCATCGTACCGATGACCGAGGCTGAACCACCCATGTCGCATCGCATGGTCAGCATGCCCGCGCTGGGCTTGAGACTGTAGCCGCCCGAATCGAAGGTCACCCCCTTGCCGACCAATGCAATCTTTTTGGATGGCGTTCCGGCAGGTGTGTACTTCATGTGGATGAAGCGCGGCTTGCGGTCCGATCCGCGGCCGACGCCCATGATTCCGCCCATGCCCGCCGCTTCAATCTTGGCGTCATCCCACACATCGACCGTCATTGCGTCGCTGGCAAGGCTCAGTGCGATCGCGGCCAAGCTCTCCGGGTAGATCGCATCGGCCGGTTCATTCACGAGGTCGCGGGCCAGCGACTGCCCGCCGGAAATCGCTTGACCCCGGGCGATGGCGTCGCCATCGGCGCTGCCGATGATCGTGAAGTCCGCCACTGGCCCCTTCTTGTCGTCGTTGGTTTTGTATTTGTCGAACTTGTAGTTGCCGGCTGCGAAGCCCTCCACCACGGCTTGGGTCTGCTCGGCATCGGCATCGCCGGCAGCGAAGGCGACAGAAGCCGCTCCGGTGCCACGGGCCGCGCGTCCAACGGCACCCGCCGCCAGCTTGAGATCGGTGGCCGAACCGTCTCCAGCGCCCACCACGAGCAATCGGGTCGCTGCGATGTTTCCGAAGGAAGGGTACGCCGCGGTGTTGCCCGACTTCGGCTTGAACTCGTCCGCCTCGAGAGCGGCTTTGAGTTGGCCACCAAACGCATCATCGAGGCTGGCAAGGGCGGAGGACATGGTGGCCTCGGTGACAGCGATGGCGAGGAGGTCAGCGTTGACCTCGAGAAGCGATTGACCGGTTGTGGTGATGTTCATGAGAACTCCTGCAGCATGCTGGATGTGGGCAGTTAGGGCATAAGCCAGAGTGTGAGGAGCAGGATCACGATGGCGAGTCCCGCAGCTCCGAGAAAGAGCACGTAAGAGTCCGACCCGATTTTGGCGATCAGCCAACTCGAAAGTTCCGCGATTGGACCCAGGGCTTCCACCGGCCCAGTTCGTTCGGAACGCGGCGCTTCCGGCGTTGAAATCTCGTGTTGCTCGATGTTGGGCAGCGGAAGCTCGCTCCAGTTGCCGGCGCCTTGGTACACGGGCTCAACCGGATCGGGACCTTCTTCGGAGCCCTCATCGAGCGGCGCCTCTGGGGGCGGTGACACGACAACGGCCGGTTCGGATTGGGCTGGGGCGTCTGGCGGTGGTGCGTGCAAGGGGGTCACATCCGCTTCGATGTGCACCTCAGGCTCTTCTGGGGGCTCGATGTCCTGCAACCCCGGAGGCACGGCCGCATCGGTCACCGTTTCGCCGTGCCCGCCGTCGCTTGGGCGGTCCATCGTGATGGCTTGCCGCTCGGGCTCGGTCCGGGGCGGCACGTAGCCGGGGGCCGCCACAACGCTGAATGTTTCTTCCGCCGTCATGGGTTCGTGGCCCGAGTCCCGTATTGTGTAGGCGACCCGGACCAGGTACTGGGCCGGCGGAAGGTCGGCGACTTGAAAGCTGAACCGAAACCGGCCCGAGGGATGGCGGTCCACGGTGTACGAGCACGCCAGGTTTCGGACGCGTTCGCCAGACTCGTGGTCGAACACGGCCAGGCCGGCCGAAATTTCCTCGTGAGTTTCGACGCCTTGGGTGGCCCCAACAGTGCAGCTGAACCGGACCGCCTCGTCGGTCCCGAAGGCCGTCTCAGCTGGCGGTCGGTTGAGGATCAGCTTGCCGACGTGCGCGATGGTTGGATGAACCAATGAGGTCACCTCCATCATGCGGGTCTTGAACTCCTCCAGTTTGGTGAAACGGAAGGGAGGCGATGGGCTTGTTTCGGCACTGATGCCCCGATTCACGATGGCGGCGGCACGGTCGGCCAGCCGAGAGTGGAACCGCGGGTTGGAGGGCTCTTCTTTCAATCGATTGTGGAATCGGTCCTTGAGGGTCTGCACCTGTGCCTTCTCGAGGCCGTTGGCCGGGAGGTCCGAGTGGTCGCGTGCATCGGCAACGGGCCGACCCGCGCGGTAAAGGGTCAGGGCCAGGGCGTAGGTGTCCGACACGGTCGAGAGCGTCGGCTCTCCGGTTGCGGTGCGCACTTCCGGTGGAAAGTAGGCGTCCCCCAGGTATCCGTCGCGGGCCCCCAGCGTGGTCATGTGGCGCTTGAGCGTCGGAGTGATGGGATCCATCAACCGCACACTGCCTTCCTCGTCGATCATGATGTTGGATGGCTTGAGCCCACCGTGGACGCGCATCACCTTGTTCAACAGCGTGAGCGCATTCATGGCACCGGTGAGGGCCTGCAAGACCTCATCCATCGTGCCCGCGTCGGCCATTCGCCGCTCAAGGGTCTCCGGGTATCGAGGCATGACGATGGTGGGGCTGCCGTCTTCTGCAATGAACCGTTCCTCGATCTCGACGAGGGCCGGGTTGCCGGACTCTTCGAGCAACCGCGCCTGCTCTCGGGCGATCTCGCGGCACGCTTCCGCCAGCCGGGGCGGGTCGGAGGGCAAGTCGTCGACACCGAGGGGCACCTTGAGAACCCACTCGGCTCCGGACGGTTCCTCGCGTGCAAGGTAGCACTTGCCCCACAAGCCGCGTCCAATGAGCTGTCCTACTTGAAAGGATCGGCCGTTTCCATTGGTTACGTGGTCGCCAGTTTTCATTGGGTACCCTTGAGTAAATCGTGGTGTTGGATAACCAAGTGACGCCGCTTGCGCCCCCCGGCAAGAACAGCCCGCTGAACGGAGAACATGGCAGTGACTCAACTTTTCCCCGACTTGGGCGCCAAAGGCCACCGGAGTTACCGGTTGCTCCGCACCGTGTTGGGCGGCACTGTGCGTCGATTTGAGGCCGACCTGGCCGACCCGGAAGCGGCTCAACAGCGGCGGTTCGTGCGCGTTGCGCGCGGGATGGCCGGCACCCAGTTTGCCCGCGACCACGGCATCAACGGTCCGGTCAGTCTTGCGGAGTTCCAGCAAACCGTGCCCATCCGAACGGCCGAGCAGTACGCGCCGTACTTGGAGGCCATCGCCCAAGGGCAGCCTCGCGTTGTCACCCGCAATGCGCCCACCATGCTGGTGGAGACATCCGGAACGACCCGTGCACCCAAGCGGCTCCCGGTCACGCCAGACTGGGCCGAATCGGTCCAGTTGGCCCAACGCTTGTGGACGCTGGCGCTGGTTCGTGACCACCCGGAGGTCGCCGGCGGAAAGGCATTCACATTCGTCAGTCCGGCGGTCCATGGACGGAGCGAAGGCGGGCTTCCGATTGGGAGCAATACCGGCCGAATTCGGGCGGCACAGCCGTTTTGGCTTCGTTCACGGTACGCGGTTCCGCGGGAGGTCATGGACATCGAAGATCCCGTTGCGAGGCAGTACGCAGCCCTGCGGTTTGGCTTGGCTGCGGACGTCCGGTCCATCACCACGGCGAATCCGTCTCTCGTGCTGCTCTTGTTTCGGCGAGTGGCCGAGTGGGAAGGGTTTCTCCGCGCAGACCTTCACGACGGCACCTTGGCGCGGGGGCCCGCTCAGCACATTTCCCCGGCGCTTCGCACCAATCTCGAGCGCAGGCTCAGCGCGGTGGAGGTGCCGCCTTCGCTCGACCCATGCGAGGTCTGGAATCTCGAGACCGTGAACTGTTGGACCAACGGGCCAGCGGCCTATTTTGCCGACCGGCTGCGCGCGCGACTCGGGCCGGTGCCCGTTCGCGAAGTTGGAATTCGAGCCAGCGAGGGCTGCATCGCGTTCCCGCTCAGTGCCGATTGGCCCGGCAGTGCGTTGTGGGTGGGTGGGCACCTGCTGGAGTTTGTCCTCGATGGTGGCGATGTGGTGGGGGTGCACGAACTGGAGGAAGGCATGACTGCCCGTGTCGTGTTGTCCACGACGGCGGGATTGTATCGGTACGATCTCGGCGACCGGGTCGAGGTGGTTGCTCGGTGTCTGGCGACCCCAGTCGTTCGCTTTCTCGGCCAAGCGGGGCGGTTTCTCAATGCGCTTGGTGAGCGGGTTTCCGAGGACCAAGTGTCCGCATCGATGGCGGCGACGGGGGCGACGGTTCAGGGTTTCACCGTCCGTGTGAAGCTCGGCGATGTTCCCGAATACGAGCTGGTCTTCGAGGGCAACTGCGAGCCCAGTGCGTTGGCCCAAGGGTTTGACCGGGTCCTCGCCCAGTGCAACGTGGAGTACGCGTCGAAGCGCGCCTCGGGGCGTCTGGGCGCTCCGGTCGCACGCCGTCTCGAGGCGGGCCATTACGCCAGGCTGCGTGCCCATATGGTGCAGAATGGTGCGCCGTCCGGCCAACTGAAGGATCCGGTCATCGCGATCGATGACGCGGAGTGGCAGAGGGCCTCGGAGGTGCGGAAATGATTTGGATTGTGCGGATGTTGCTCGGTTCCTTGGTGTTGTTTTGGTGTTCCGCATTGCTGCGGGCGCTGCGCAGCAAGGCGGACGACCGGTACCGGGCCGAGCCCGACACCCCCGGGCCCGACCGTCCGACAACCGTCGGGGTGGTGATCCCCGCCCGCAACGAGGAGCGCAACATCGGCCCCTGCGTGGACAGTGTGCTGGCGCAGGATGCCCCAAACATGCAGGTGGTTGCCTTGAACGATGGCAGCACGGATTCCACCGGAACCATTTTGCAAGCGAGGTCCGCGGACCCGCGACTCACGGTGGTTGACGGTGGTGACGAGCCGCTCCCGGAAGGCTGGCTTGGCAAGGCATGGGCGTGTCAACGCGGCGCCGAGTGTCTGTTGGCGCGCCCCGAGCCGCCCGAGTGGTTGCTGTTTGTGGATGCGGATGTGGTGCTCCACCCGCGCGCGGTGTCTGCGGCCATCGGCCATGCCCAGCGAAATCAAGTGGCCATGGTCAGCGGGCTGGGTCGGCTGGTCATGAAGTCATTTTGGGAAAAGGTGATGCAGCCCGTGATGGCCGGACTGATCATGGCGGGGAACGACCTGGAGCGCGTCAACGATCCCGAACACGATGACGATCGCCCTCTGGCGAACGGTCAATTCATTTTGGTTCGCCGAGACGCATACCAAGCGGTGGGGGGTCACGGTGCCGTTCGGACCGATGTACTCGACGACGTTGGAATGGCGTCTGCGGTCACCGGCGCAGGGTTTCCGTATCACCTGATTTTCATGCGGGATCTGTTCACATGCCGGATGTATACATCCCTCGCTGAAATCTGGGAGGGGTGGACCAAGAACATGTACGCAGGGATGCGTTACTCGACGCGGAACCTTGTGCTGGTGATGAGCTTCGTTGCGTGGACGGCGCTCTTTCCGTACGGCCTGCTTCTGTACGGTCTGGTCACCGGGCATCCCGAATGGGTGGCGTGGGGGGGAGGCATCTCTTGCCTCATTCAGGCGGTTCGGCTCTGGCTCGACATTCAGGTGGGCCAGGATCCCCGCTATGGCCCCACGCAGCCGCTTGGTGTGCTTATGTTGGTTGCGCTTCTTGCCCACTCGGGCATCCGTGCGAAACGGGGAACGGCGGCCTGGAAGGGGCGCGCAGTGCCCATCGTGAAGTACGCGTCTCAGGCGTCCGAAGACGGCGCGGATTCAACGTAGATGCTTTGGCTGGGGAAGGCGAAGCTCAAGCCCAGCTCG
>JAYZVA010000140.1:0-67796 GCA_036156175.1 Myxococcota bacterium | reverse complement strand
AGCCTCTTGATGGATCTGCAACGGCAACGCGCCATCGATCCGCATGCGCTCCGGCGCCAGCCCGACGGCTTGTTTGCCGTGGGGATCCTCGTCTCCCTGTATGCCTGCAGCGACGGTGGTTCGGCCAGCGAGCGGCAGATTGCCGCGGCCGCAGGGGTCCCCCGCCACCACACCAGCGCGGCGCTGGAGGTGCTGGAAGATGCGGGGGTGGTGGCCAAGGATCGCGAGGGACGCTGGGTGCCCATCCACGCGGCCGAAGACATCACCGCCGGCGAAGTCCTCCGCGCATGGCAGGGACTGGCCACGCCGCAATGGCTCAACGCTGGGGTCGCGGGTGCGCTGGTCGCCCAGATGCAACTGCGCTTGGAGCACTCTGCGAACACATCAATGGCCGCCCTGTCTGCAAGGGGGAACGCGTGAACCGTCGCATCCTCGCCGTCGTCGCCTTGATCGGAGCCGCAACCGCAATGGGCGCGGGCTCCATTGTCTTGGCGCGCCAGTCGCTCATCGACCGCATCGAGCGCGAGCTGAGCCAGCGCGGTGCCCGGTGGGACGCCACAAGACACGACTGGGCAACACTTCAATGGTCAAGCGTCTCCACCGACATGGCCCAGGCCGAGCACATCACCATCCACCTCCTGGACCGAGGAATCAGCGTCGGACCGGTGACCATCGGACCGCAACCCCCGCACGAGGCCCCACCGCGCACGGCGCCGAATGCCGCCGCCCCGACCCAACCCTCCCCAAGCGGAGGGCTGTGGGCGCTTTTCGCGCCGACCACCCTGACCATGGACTCGATCGACGTTCCGCTCGGCGACGCACTGCCCATCGCGGATGCGCTTCGGATTCATCAACCGAAGCGTGAAGCGTGGTCCATCACTCGGGGGGAAAACAACGAATGGGCAATCGCAGGAAGCGGGCTCGAGATCGCGGCCGCGGACCACACCGCATCGGATGCGGTGGTCCGGGTCGTTGCAAGCAGCCCGCCAACCATCGAAGCGACCATCCCCAAGTTCCGCGTCGACCATCCCGCGCTCTCGACCGACCCGCTGCCGGCTCAGGAACTGTCCATCATCGCCACGATTGACCGCCGCGATGGAAATGCCGAAGGCACGATTCGCTACGGCGGGGTCTCGGCCCGATTCACTGCGGCGCGTTCGAACGGCGGCATTCGTGCGACGGCAGAACTGCCCGCAACACCGCTGGCAGACGTGGCCGATGTGTTCGGGGCAGCGATCCCCGAGCGCGAGGCCATGACCCTCTCGGGCACCGTGGGCGTGAGCGCGGCGATCGAGGGACCGCCGTGGTCCTGGACCGCACAGCCATCGGTCAATGCGATTGCCGCCTCCGGTGGCGTGCCGGCATCGTTGCGGGATGACCAGCTCCAGTTCACCCGCGGGGAACGCTCGCACGTCATCGGGCCATCCATCGATGGCTGGGTCTCGTTGTCCGATGCGGGGTGGTTTGCGGAAGCGGCGATTGCCGCCGAAGACATCCGATTCCGCGAGCACCCCGGCTACGACCTCGTGGCCATCCAAGAGGCCATAGACGCCGCTCCGAACGAAGCTCGCATTCGCGGCGGCTCCACCATCACCCAACAACTGGTCAAGAACATCTTCTTGGATGGTCGGCGGACGCTCCGACGCAAGTTTCGCGAGCTTCTGTTGTCCCTCGCTCTCGAAGACCGAATGTCGAAAGACGGCATTCTTCAGCTGTACATCAATGTGGTCGAGTTTGGCCCCAACATCCGGGGCATCGGGCAAGCCGCAGACGCGTGGTTCTTGAAGCGCCCAGACCAGCTCACGCCGCGCGAAGCGGCGTTCCTCTCGGCCATCTTGCCCGCCCCCAATGCATGGCATGAGCGCATCGCACGGACCGGAACCCCGCCGGTGGTGGTGGTGGACCGGATCCTGGATCGCATGCGGCGGAAGGGCGTGTTGTCGGCGGAACAACACCGGCGGGCCCGCACCACCCGCCTTCGACTGGTGCCCCCTTAGGGCGGGCAGGAATCGACAAAGATCAGGTTCTCGCCCAAGGCGCTCACGCCCGTAACCGCGTTGTCGAGGTTGTTGTCGAACCGCCAGACGCCAATCCAGTCACCGAGGGGTCGGTCGGCTCCAAAATCGGGCGCGGTCCCGGCCAGCAACGCGCCGTGGCCAAACCGCACCTCGTCGATCGAATGGGGCCACGAGGCGGCGTCGCCCTCGGCGGAGCCAATGGTGAGGTGTTGACCAATCGCCGGCTGCGTCAACGGTGCTGGGTCGTTGAGTTGGTCGACGCGTTCGCCGTCTATGTACAGCCGAATCTGGCGGTCGGACTGATCGACCACGGCGCCCACATGATGCCAGCCATCCAGTTCCACCGAACTGCTCAGCTCGTCGACTCCGGAGCGGAACACGACGGCGCCGCCGTCCATCCCCAACCACCAGGCATCGCCCAGGCCAACCAGCGTGTGGGTACCGGAGGCCACCGCGCCTTCAAACCACGCCCAGGCTTCGACCGTGAACCGCGTGTCGGTGTACAACTCGGTGTTCGCGACCGCGTTTGGCGGAACGGAAACCCAACCGGTACCGCCAACGAACAACGACCAACACTGAAGCGGCTCGCCCGTATCGGCATCCGCATCCGCATCCGCATCCGCATCCGTATCCGCGTCCGCGTCCGCGTCCGCGTCCGCGTCTGCGTCCGATGCATCGACTGCGGGCCAAGGGGCCGCCGGCGGAAGGCACGCCCCCGTCGCAAACAATCCCAGCACCGCCGGCCAATTCCGTGAACACCGCATGCGCTCCAGTGTAAGCGGTGCGCGGGGCTTCGGCATCGTCAACCCGACCGGGTTACCCCGTTCGTCACGGAGAGCTGGATATGCAGCGGCAGTTTGAAGAGGGCACGACCCTGGATCGGTTCATCTTTGAGACCACCAAAGAACACGCGGATGCAACCGGTCAGTTTGCGACCCTCCTCAAGCAAGTCGCCCTCGCGGCGCGGTTGGTTGCCGCGCGGGTGAACCGCGCCGGGCTCGCCGGCATGTTGGGCGACACCGGTGAGATGAACGTGCAAGGCGAGTTTGTCCAAAAACTGGACATCTACGCCAACGAGACCTTCAAACGGGCCCTGGAGCACCCGGGCGTCTGCGCGGCCATCTTGTCGGAAGAAGACGAGGAAGCCACGTTGACCCCCCCTCGGTTTCACTCGGGCCGATACGTCTTCTGCATGGACCCATTGGACGGTTCATCGAACATCGATGTCAACGCAACCATCGGCACGATCTTCGCGGTCTTTCGACGGCAATCCGACGAGGGCACCGCCGCCAAGGACTCGGACATCCTGCAACCCGGTACCGAGGTGGTTGCTGCTGGGTACATTGTCTACGGTTCGGGCACCGTCATGATGCTTGCGGTCGATGGACAGGTCAACGGATTCACGCTCGACCCTGTTGTGGGCGAATTCTTCTTGAGTCATCCGGAGATCCGACTGGAACCCAAAGCGACAACGTACTCGGTCAATGAGGCGTACGCGTACAGCTGGGATCCGCGACTGCGCGACTACATCGAAGGCATCAAGCGCGACGGAGAGGGGTACAGGGCCCGATACATCGGCTCGCTGGTCGCGGACTTCCACCGCAACCTCATCAAGGGCGGCATTTTCTTGTATCCACCGACGACGTCGAACCCCGCCGGCAAACTGCGCTTGCTGTACGAAGCCTTCCCGCTCGCCTTCATCGCCGAGACCGCTGGCGGGCGGGCATCGGATGGC
Source organism: Myxococcota bacterium (assembly GCA_036156175.1). Lineage (GTDB taxonomy): Bacteria > Myxococcota_A > UBA796 > UBA796 > UBA796 > UBA796. Next base: position 64,043 of record JAYZVA010000140.1, on the reverse strand, counting down.
CGGCAACGAATTCTGGACGTCACCCCCGACGCGATGCATGCCCGAACGCCGCTGTACATTGGCAATGCCCTCAACGTCGCCGAAGTGGAAGCCGCCCTGAAATGAACCCATCCCTCTCGGACCCGTTTGTCGTCCACGAGGACAAAGTGCACCGGGTCCACATCGACGCCGGTGAACACGCGGCGCTTCGAATACAGGTGGTGGAGTTGTCCGGCGACCCGCCGCTGTGGGCCGAGCGCTTCACCGCTCCAGATGGGCCCCGCCGCCCGCCGGTGATCTTGGTTCACGGCTTCGCCCAAAATCGATTCTCGTGGCACACCGCCACCCGATCGATGGCGGGCTGGCTGGCGCATCAAGGGTGGGATGTGTTCAATTTGGAGCTGCGCGGTCACGGCCGCAGTCGACGCCGAAGCCAGACCCTCGCAACCACCTTCGCTGATTACCCAACCGACCTGCGAAGATTCGCCGAGCAGTTGCGGGAGCCGTCGTACTGGGTGGGCCACTCCTTGGGGGCCAGCGTGGCCTACATGGCGGGGTCAAACACCCCGCCGACGTGCCGCGGCGTGGTGGGGCTTGGGGGACTGTATCGGTTTGGCCAGGCAGGGTGGTTGTTGCCCACGCTGACCCGCTGGACCCAACGGTGGCCCGCGGCCATCAACGTCGGCGACATTCAGGTGCACACCGGCGTGACCGGTCGCCTCCTCGCACGGCTGTTCCCCGTCATGGACATGGCGGGATTCACCGCGCCCATTGCCGGATGGTGGCCCGGCAGCATTGAGCCGGAGCTGGCCAGGGAGCGCATGCGACGGGGCTTCGACTACATTCCCGTTCGCGTCTGGCAAGAAATGGCCGCCTGGAGCACCGCAGACCGCGTGCCCTGGGACGACGGTTGGCGGGCAACCAAGACCCCGTGCCTGATTGTTCTGGGCGACCGGGACACGATGCTGTTTCCCGCAGAGGGACGGCCGGCATACGAGCGATCGGGATCCGACGACAAGACGCTGTTGCTCCTGGATGATCGGCACGGACTGACCCACTGGGGACACTTGGACATCGTGCTGGGAAACCAGGCCCGGGAACACGTATGGACCGCCGTGAGCGACTGGATGTTCGACCGAGTTTGATGAACCCAGAGACAGCAATGCCCGTGCCGATGGATCGACACGGGCATTGGGTTGAATCAGATGTCGAATCGCGCGGACATCATCATCGCTGGAGCCGAGGCCGCACCCGTGAGGAAGTACGGTCCGTTCAGCACGCTGCTTGGGTCGATCACCATGTCGATGTCGGCGCCTTCGAAGTCAATCGATGCACCAAACATGGGCGACACGCCCGACGATGCCAGGTCCAGCTCGCCCGTGGGGTCAACCACCATCAGGTCGCTCACCACGGAACCGCGAAGACCGAACCAGTCGTTGAGGGCAAACTCGCCGGCGATGTTGGCGGATACCAGGCTGAGGTCAATCGTCATGTCGCCTTCCGAGGGAAGGTTCACGCCGACCGATGGTCCCAACGTCATGGCGGCCTTCGAGCGATCGCCGTTGTGACGCACACCCATGCCGTAGCTTCCGTTGATGACCTGACCGGCCTCGCCGTGACTCAGGGTCGCGTTCCACGTGGTCACATCCTTCTTGGTCAGCTCGCGGCTGAACACACCAACCAAGATGCCGATGTCATCGCCGGTCTTGGTGATCTGCCCGCCGTACACCAAGTCGGTGTCGCCAGAGGTCGTTCCGTATCCACCGCCGACGCTGAAGTTCTCCATGTCGATGACTTCGAGGCCAACGCCGTAGCCCGTGTCCCCGTCCGCCGAGTAGTATTGGATCGACGTTGCATCGCCGGTGGCGTTCTGCGACAGGGCCACCGAAGTGCCGTTGGCTTTGTACGCACCCGACATCACACCGTCGGCGCTATCCAAGTCGAAAAAGATGCTGTCGTCACCATCATCGGTGCGGGACACATAGGTCCGGTAGTCGGTGGAATCGCGGATACCGGCGTTTCCTTGATGGGCAGCAACGCGTGCGTCGGTGGCCATCGCCGAGGTTGAAAGAAGTGCCAGTGCCGTAAGGGACAAGGTTTTCATGTTCATCTCCTGTTTGGGTTTTTGTCCTGATCATGGTCAGTGCCATTGTGGGTTCAGGGACCGGGGCGACTGCCCCGGACCGCGGCATGGTTGTGCCGCGCCGCACCGACTCAATGCAATGGCCGTGCCAACATGCCCAAAAAGCTTGACGTGACAACATTTGACGCTCCACACACCCGTTCCATCGCGGAGTTCATTACGCGGTTTCTTCGTTCACTGTGCGAAAGCAGTTTCGCACCCATCCGGCCGACGCATGATGCCACCGAGCGGGGGTCAGCGGCCCATGGGATCGCGCGGGTACGGTCGACCCCCGGGGACTTGAACCCCGCGCCCAATCTGACCCTTCCCGGTCCTATTTCTGTCGCGTTCTGTGCTGAACCGGTTAGCGAACTTGCTCTGACTCCACCGGGTTCTGCCGTCGTCAGAAAGGAAGCACCGTGAGCCGTCGACCCCGTCCCCCTCGTTTTTTAGGCCTTGACCTTGCATGGGCGCCCCGCCACTCATCGGGCGGCGCGGTCCTTGAACTGCACGAGGATGGGCTGAAACTGGTGTCCAGTTGTTCCCTGCGCGCCCACGAAGACATCCTGAGCTGGATCGCACGCAACCGAGGCCGAGACGGCGTCACCTTGGCCGTCAACGCACCCATCATTGTCGAGAACATGGGTGGACAGCGGCCCTGCGACGCCCAACTTCACGAACACTTCGCTGCGCACAAAGTCGACGAGTACCAAGTCAACTTGGTCAACGCATCGCATCCGCGCACAATCGGTCGGGCCCTGATGCGCATGGGCTTCGATCCCGACCCGTCTGCCGAAGGCGATCGGGTGGTCGAGACCTACAACCAAGCAACGCAAGTCTTGTTGTTTGGAGTCGAGCGGCCCATTCGCTTGAAGATCGGTCCCGTCGGCGCACGGAAAGACGCCGTCGCGCGCTTTCGCGAGAACGTCGACAATCTGCTCACCGCCGCGCACCCACCGATGATCGACTCCGCGGCGCTCGATGAGCTCATCGAAGCCGATCTGCCCAGCTGCAATGGCAGCCGTGTGGGCGAGTTGGAAGAACGACTCGAAGCCGTGCTCTCTGCGTATACGGCGGCCTACCTCAACATTCGAGGACCCGAGGACTGCGCGTACCTTGGCGACCAAGACTCGGGCTACGTGTTGTTGCCCACCACACGGAACCCGCCGGCACCCGCCTAGCGCTGGCCTGACCGCGATTGTTGCGATACCCCCCGATCCTGTTCGAAGGGGGTGTTCGATGCCGACTCAGTTTCTCACCGACAAGTCGCTCCAGCTGGAAGCCGCGTTCTTCGGATTCGCCCTCGATACCGGCCCGGGTTTTGCCGAGCCGGGCGTCGCAGACCATTACGCGCCGGACCGCGGGTTCGTTCTCAAGCACGTCGACTTGGCGCTGACCATTGACCCCGTGGCCCACACCCTGGAGGGCACCGCGCGACTGCACATCCAGCCCCTTCCCACTGGCATGGGCGATGTGGTGCTCGACTTCGACGACTTGCGCATCGATGACGTCACCAACAGCGATGGCGCAGCCCTCGAGTTCAGCGAATCGGACGGCCGCTTGACCGTTCAGGGCGTCCACAGCGATGGCGAGGCCATCACGGTGAAATGGCACGGATCGCCGACCCGCGGCCTCTACTTCACGGGCGCCACTGCAGCCGAGCCCGACCGCAGCCCCATGGCGTGGTCGCAGTGCCAAGACGAAGACGCCCATTACTTTTTTCCCTGCATTGACCATCCCTCAACCAAGTGCACTTGGACCATGGCCTTCACGGTACCGAGCGGCATGCAGGCCATCGGCAATGGGCGCTTCGTCGGTCAAGACGGCAACACCTGGCGGTGGGAACAGGCCGAACCCATGCCCGCCTACCTGTTTACCGTGTGCGTGGGCGACTTCGAGGTGTTCACCGACCCCAACGGAACGGTACCGGTTCGCTATCTGACACCAAAGGGAACGTCCGAAGCCGACTTCCGACGGATCTTCGGGAAGACCCCTGCGATGATTGCGTTCTTTGAGGAGCGGTACGGTCACCCCTATCCGTGGGCACGGTATGACCAAGTCGTTGTGCACGATTTCATCTTTGGCGGCATGGAAAACGTCGCGAGCACCACCCTGACCGATTTGGTGCTGACCGATGAACGCGCGGCGCTCGATTGGGACGCCGAGGATCTCATCGCCCACGAACTTGCGCACCAATGGTTCGGGGACCTGCTCACCTGCCAGGACTGGTCACAGGGATACCTCAATGAGGCATGGGCCACGTACTCGGAAGTCTTGTGGAAGACCCACGACTTGGGCGCCGATGAAGCGATGTACCACTTGTATGGCGACCTGAAGAACTACCTCGCGGAGTGTGCGAGCCGGTACAAGCGGCCCATTGTGAGCTACCAGTTCCGTGAGCCAATCGACATGTTCGACCGCCACCTGTACGAGAAGGCAGCGCTGGTGGTTCACACCCTGCGGAATGAGCTGGGCGAGGCGCCTTTCTGGTCCGGCGTACGGAGCTACCTCCACGACAACGCGCACACGACCGTCCACACCCGAGACTTTCAGGTCGCGATGGAGCGCGCCAGCGGCCGAAACCTCGATGGATTCTTCCGCGATTGGGTCCTCAGCCCCGGGCACCCGGCCTTGACCGTGAAGGTGGGGTGGTCGAAGGGACTGCTGAAGGTCACCGTCACGCAACGGCAGAATGGAACCGGTACGCCCGAGGCCTACCGCTTCAATCTGGCACTGCTGGTCGTCACCAAGGACGGCGAACGGGCCATCAACCTGCCCGTCGAAGAGCGGACACGCGCGTGGGCCATCCCCTTGGAATCCGAGCCGTCCCGCGTGGAAATCGACCACGGCTTCCGACTGCTCTCCAACATGACCGTCGAAGGTTCGACGAAGCTGCTCATCGCTTCGTTGACCGCCGACTCTTGCGTGGTTGGTCGGATCCGAGCCGCCAAAGCCCTTGCAAAGGCGGGCTCTCCCAAGGCCATCGAGGCGCTGACCAACGCGTTGACCGCCGATCCGTTCTGGGGAGTACGAGCGGAGATCGCCCGGCTGCTCGGCACGCTGGGAACCGCCGCTGCGCGCACCGCGTTGCTTGCCGCAACCCCAGACCCGCACTGCAAAGCGCGGGCCGCGGTGGTCGATGCGCTCGGCCACCTGCCACGCCACCCGGACGTGGAAGCCGTGCTGACGCGGATCGCCACCGAGGGTGACCCGTCCTTGCAGGTGGAGGGAAGCGCCATTCGGGCCCTGTGCCGGTGCAAGGCCGAACACGCCGTCGAACTGGCGATGACTGTGGCCGAACGACCCTGTTGGGGGGCGGTGCTGCCTTGCCGAATGCTGGAAGGCTTGGCCCTGACGCACGACGAAGCCGTGCTGCCCACCTTGCTGGCTTGGACCGCTCCCGACAAGCCCGAGCGGGCCCGATGCACCGCAGCCGCATCCATGGGTCGCCTGGCCAAGCGAGTGGACTCGGTGAAGCCCGCCGTCGTCGACGCCCTGATCGCCCTGGTTCAAACCGGTGGATTTCGGCTGAAGTACACCGCCATTTCGGCACTGGGCACGACCGGGTCAACCGCGGGCCTCAGCGTGCTGCGCGCCATCCACGAAGGGCAGTCCGATGGCCGCGTGCGCCGAGGCGCATACGAGGCCATCCAACGCATCAACGCCGCCAACAAGAACGGTGGCGCCACCGGCCAGCTGCGTCGGGACATCGACCAACTGCGCGAGCAAAACAAGAAACTCCGCAGCCGCGTGGACTTGCTCGAACACACACCGGCCGACTGAATCCCGATCCGATCACGGGGATCAGGACACCGCACCGAGTGCATCACTGCTGGCGGGGCACACTCGCGGTCTGCGGTGGATTCAGGCCGGATTGACCCGCCAAGCGTGACGCAAAACACGGATTCCCTTCAAAGACTGCCTAAAGGTTACAAATTCAAACGGCGCGGCCGGCGCTGGCTGGATATGGCTGAAGTTCCTCATGAACGGGAGCGCACACCATGAGCGACGAAACCGTCCTCTTCGAAATCACAGAGCAACACCTGAACACCGGCCTTCGACGGTTTCCCGTCGGCCACGTCCGAACCAGCCGGGTCGATCCCCAAGAAGGCGTGTCCTACGTCGGGTACCCGATCGCCGATTTGGCCAACCTCGATCCCGAGGCGGCCATCTATCTGCTCTACAACAAAGACCTCCCCAATGACGCCGAGCTCGCAGCGTTCAAGGCAAACCTCGCGTCGCGCGCCACTGTGGATCCGGCCGTCGTGCGGACCCTCCAAGCGCTTCCCAAGGAAGGCCACCCCATGGAGTGGCTCATCAACGGACTGACCTTGCTGGGCATGACGGGCAAGACCGGTGACTTCTACGAAGATGGGTTGAACCTGGTTGCCCGCTCGGCCGAACTGATCGCCAACATCTTCCGGGTTCGATCCGGATGGGGAGACCCCATTCCCTCCGACCCAAGCAAGGGGCTGGTGGAAAACTTTGTCCACATGATGGGCGTGCCGGGCGCCGACGCCGATCGCCTGACCAAGCTCCTTCGCACCTTCTACATCCTTCACATGGATCACGGTGGTGGAAACCTCTCCACCTTCACGGGCAAGGCCGTCGCATCCGGCCACGCCGACCAGTACTCGAGCTTGGCGGCCGCAATGGCCGGCTTGTACGGACCCCTCCACGGGCGGGCCAACCAAGAGTGCCTGAACTTCGTGAAGAGCGTGGGGACGACCGACCCCGACGAAATCGAGCAGTTCGTGCGCGACACACTGGGCAGCGGCGGGAAGATCTTTGGTTTCGGCCATGCTGTCCTTCGCGCCGAAGACCCCCGGGCCACCGTGCAGTACGGCCTCGGACGCGAGCTCTGCGGCGACGACCCCCTGTTCAAGACGGCCTTGGCCATGCGCGAGCGCGCGGTGAAGGTGCTGAAAGAGAACCCCAAGATCTCGAACCCGTACCCGAACGTGGACGCGGTGTCCGGCACCCTGCTGAACGCCAGTGGAATGACCGACTCCGACTACTACACATTGCTGTTTGGGTTCGCACGGATCGCCGGCATCACGGCGCAGATCGTCGACGAGCGGGTGCGGATGCGCAACGGACGCGGCGTGCCCATTTACCGGTGTTCATACATCGCCGAAAACCAATCTTCTCGGCGACTGAGCTAGCCCGAGGGCAACTCGGTTTCCAACCACACCACACTGACGATTCGAGGGCAGCCATGAAACTGCACGAGTACCAGGCCAAAGACCTTCTGCGAGCCAACGGCGTCAAGGTGCCTCCGGGCATCGCCGCCACCACCGTTTCCGAGGCGACCGAAGCCGCCAAGTCACTCGGTGGCGACTTCTGGGTGGTCAAAGCCCAAGTGCACGCCGGAGGACGCGGGAAGGGGCGCTTCAAGGAAGTGGACTCGGCCGACATCCTCGACCGCGTGGTTCGCGGCGAAGCCGATGTGCCGGGCAAGGGAGGCGTTCAACTCTGCCGCAGCATCGACGACGTCCAAGCGGCCGCCGCCATGATGCTCGGCAACACGTTGGTGACCAAACAAACCGGCATCGACGGCGTCACCGTCAAGACCGTTTTGGTCACCACCGGCGCGGACATCGAGCGCGAGATCTACGCTGCTGTGCTCCTCGACCGTCAGGCTTCCCAGCTGGTCCTCATGGTTTCGGCGGAGGGCGGCACGGAGATCGAGGAGGTCGCGGAAGAGAACCCCGATGCCATCCTCAAAGCCTACATCGATCCCGCCACGGGGCTCGGTGACTGGCAGTGCCGTCAGCTGGCATTCAAGCTGGGGCTCCAAGGCGCGGCCTTTAAGGACGCTTGCCGGCTCTTCAAAGGCCTCTACGCAACCTACTTGGCTGCGGATTGTTCCATGCTGGAGATCAACCCCGTCATCGTGACCTCCGAAGGGGAAGTGATCGCCCTCGATGCCAAGGTCGACATCGACGACAACGCGGCCTTCCGGCAAAAGGACATCGCCGCCATCCACGACTCCGGTGAGATGGACCCATCCGAGGTGGAGGCCGCAAAGCACCACTTGAACTTCATCAAACTGGACGGAAACATCGGGTGCATGGTGAACGGCGCAGGCCTGGCCATGGCCACCATGGACATCATCAAGCTCTACGGTGGTGAGCCCGCCAACTTCCTCGATGTCGGGGGCGGCGCCAAGGTCGACCAAGTGAAGGCGGCGTTCAAAATCATCTCGGCGGACGCCAACGTGCAGGCCATCATGGTCAACATCTTTGGGGGCATCATGAAGTGCGACGTCATCGCGGAAGGCGTCATTGCCGCCGTGAAGGACGTCGGCCTCGACCTTCCCCTCGTTGTCCGCCTCGCGGGAACCAACGTCGACTTGGGCAAACAACTCCTTCAGGAAAGTGGCCTGCCCATCTTGACTGCTGACTCAATGGCTGACGCCGCACAAAAGGCTGTTGCAGCCACACAGGGAGCGTAAAACATGGCTGTTCTTGTCGACAACAACACCCGACTCATCTGCCAAGGAATCACCGGCGGCGCCGGCTCGTTCCATTGCGGACAAATGCTGGAGTACGGCACCAACTTGGTGGGCGGAGTGACCCCCGGAAAGGGCGGTCAGCTCTTCAACGACCGCATTCCGATCTTCAACACCGTCGAGGAAGCCCGAGCGGCGACCGACGCGAACGCCAGCGTGATTTTTGTGCCTCCCCCGTTCGCGGCGGATGCGATCTGCGAAGCCGTCGATGCCGGCATCGAGCTCGTCATCGTCATCACCGAGGGAATCCCGGCGAACGACATGGCCCGGGCCTGGGCCTACATGAAGGGAAAGAACACCCGAATGATCGGCCCCAACTGCCCCGGCATCATCACCCCGGACCAATGCAAGATCGGCATCATGCCCGGTCACATCCACACCGCAGGCCGAATCGGCGTCGTCAGCCGGTCCGGCACGTTGACCTATGAGGCGGTAGGCCAACTCTCCGCGGTCGGGTTGGGGCAATCCACCTGCATCGGGATCGGCGGCGACCCGATCATCGGAACCAACCACACCGACGCACTCCGGTTGTTCAACGACGATCCCGACACCGATGCCGTGATCATGATTGGCGAGATCGGCGGCACCGCGGAAGAAGAAGCCTGCGCTTGGGCCAAGGAAAACATGACCAAGCCGGTGGTGGGATTCATTGCCGGGGCCACGGCGCCTCCCGGACGACGCATGGGCCATGCCGGCGCGATCATTTCGGGCGGGCAAGGAACCGCGGAAGCAAAGTTTCAGGCCATGGAAGCCGCCGGTATCCACGTGGTGCGCAGCCCATCCGAAATGGGTCTGAAGATGAAAGAGGTCTTGGGACTCTGACCAAGACGCCCATCTTCAATACCCAAAAGCCCTGGTTAAAACCGGGGCTTTTTGTTTTCAGGCTCGTCTCGCTTTGTGTTTTTTTAATTCTTTTTCGAAATTTTCTATTTACATGACAACACTACGGTTGCATCTTCCCGCCGAAACCAAGGGGGTTCCCATGCCGATTCCAGCCGACCCGGCAACCATCGATGCCGCATTCACCGTATTCGTCTCCGTCGCCATGCTCGCCGCGACCGGCGCGTGCCTGTGGATGCTTCCATGGACAGACCGCTCCATCCGGGAGACGGACAAGATGCTCAACCCCGTCGACCTGACTCGCGAGAACCTTCGCCTACAGCGCCTGGTCGTTCCGAGCGCGTAGCTCGTCGATCCGCTCGCCCAAGAATCCGCTGAATGCCACGAGGTCCGTGAAAGTGGCATCGCTTACGGCGATGCCATCGGACCCGCCGCCACCAGTCCACAGCTCGACCTTATCGGGCAACTGGTTCCGCAACTCCACAATCATCCGTTCATTGGCATCGGATTCCGAAAACTCGGACATCGATATCGCGACGGCGACGGCCCGATGCTCCCGAACCGCGGAGCAAATCGACGTAGCTGGAAGGTCCGTTCCAAGGAACAGCACGTGGTATCCATTGGCCGCCAACGTGCATGCCGCAAAGTGGAGGCCCAGTCCGTGTTGCTCACCCGCGAGCGTGCCGCACACAACGCGAGGGCCATCGGCGTGGGCATTCAGTGCCCGCCACTTCGCGGTGAGGTAGTCGCGCAGGACTTCCGACACGAAGTGCTCGTGCTCGATCTCCAACTTTCCCTGCTGCCACGCCACGCCCACGCTTCGCATCATCTCGCGCGCATCTTCTTGCACAAACCGCAGCAGGCCCGACTTCGCCACGCGGGCTCGAAACGACTTGAAGAGGCGTTCCGCATCGAAGCGCAGGATCGCGCTCATGAAGTCGTTCTCGAGGTCGGGAGCGGTTCGTTCCGTCGCTGGAAGCCGAACCACCTGCCCTTGGCCCTGGCGCTGCACCAACGCCCCGAGCTGCGCTTCGCTCATCTTGAGCAGCTGCGCCGGGCGGTGGCCCATGCGCATCGCGCTGCACACCAGTTTGAGTACCTGCACCACCTCGGGGCGGTACACCCGATGACCTCCGGGCGTGCGCTCGGGCTTTGGATACCCGTACCGCCGCTCCCAGTTTCGGAGCGTGCCCTCGGTCAACCCGACTGCTCGAGCCAAGGCACCGATGCTCATCACGGCACTGTCTTCCATGCGTCCCACCCAGTTGCTAATCTGCTCATTATCTTATCACGTCTTTTGTTTTGGGCGAGTTTTTCCGCCACTTTGCCGTTAAAAGAACCATTTGAATAAGTATTGATGATAATTTTCGTCGCATTGCTGAACCTCGCGTCGGTCGCAGCTGGTCCGCCATTAAACGATGGCCGTCGGTCCAACGAGGCCGAACAAGAGGCGGGCGTGCCCTCCACTGCCGCCGGGGCGACAAACGGCCCGACCTCCCCGGTTCCACAAGATGACGGTGCTGCGAATGATGCAGGTTCTAACTCGGAACCTGGCAGTGCACCTGACCTCGAATCCCCCAGCACAGGCGGCCCATCCGAGGCGGACGACGACGGTGCAGACAATTCGGCGATCCCCCGTGGCGAATCGACAAGCGCGCCGCGCCTCGTGTTTGCGCCGGCGCTGAACTATCCCCCGGAGCCGCTCGCCAACGGGGTCAGTGGCACGGTCTTGCTGCAGATCGATGTTGCGGCCGACGGTACGGTGTCGGCCGTTCGTGCGGTCGACTACGACCGCGATGACTTCGCCGCGGAGGCCGTTGCGAATGCTCGGTCCTTTCGATTCGAGCCCGTGATCGGACCCGATGGCCTTCCAGCGGCGTTTCAGCTGCAATACCGGACGGTGTTTGAAGCCACGCAGGCGGCGCAAGTCTCGGTCGAAGGGCGCGTCCGCGAAGCCGGACCGCGACGCGTTTTGGCCAATGCCGACATCGTCGCGGTCGGTCCCGACGACCAACGGGTTCTTGCGGCAACGGACGCCGAGGGGCGGTTCCGTTTTTCCGGACTGCCCGAGGGCACATGGACCATCGGCGTTTCCGCAGCCGGTCACGTGCCCGAAGCGTTTTCGGTCGCAGTGAAGCTGGGAACCGTGCGCCGGGTCGACGCCTTCTTGGTGCGAGACGAGGTGCGGACCGGCCAATCGGCCGACGAGGAGCTCATCGTGACCGCCCTGGCGCCACGCTCGGAGATCACCGAACGCACGCTCACCGCCGAGGACGTGCGCTACCTGCCCGGAACCGGGGGTGACGTGGTGAAGGTGATCCAGAATCTCCCCGGGATCGCCCGCCCACCCTTGGGCACCGGGAACCTCCGAATTCGCGGGACGGCACCCGAAGACTCCCTCTATTTCCTCGACGGGGGTCGGATTCCAATCGTCTTCCATTTCTCCGGCCTGACCACGGTCTTGTCTTCTGACCTGCTGTCGGAAGTCGCCTTCTTGCCGGGGAGCTACTCGGTGCGGTACGGCCGAGCGTTGGGTGGCCTTGTGGACCTGAGAACAACGCCGTCGCTCCCCGAACGCAGCAACGGCAATGCCTCGGTGGATGTGTTCCAAGCCGCCGTGTTCGCCGAGCAGCGCGTGGGCGAGCGGGACTCCCTCACGGTGTCAACGCGGCGAAGCTATGCCGATGCGGTCCTCAATCCCATCCTCAACAACGGCACGCTCACGGTCCAGGCACCGCGGTACTACGATGGACAACTGCGGTGGTCGCGAAAGCTGGACAACGGATGGAACGATGTCTTGGTGCTCGCCTCCGACGACCGATTTCGATTTTTGGGTCAAGGCGAGGACGAAACGGTGATTGCCGGATTTGCCACGCAGTTCCAAAAACTGCGGTGGCTCCACACCCGCGACATGGGAAACGGCCGGACATTCGAGGCATCGCTCGTCACCGGTCCCGAACGGCAGTTCTTCGAAAACGACAACACCAGCGAGGCGTTTGAGCGCGAATTCCGCGTGTCTACGCGCGTCCAGATCGGCCAAGAACTGGGTCTGGACCGGAGCCTTGGGTGGATGGTTGGGACCGATCCGAATTTCAACCGGTCGAGCTTTTTGTACGACATCGCACGGCCACCGGAGCGCACCGTGTCGAACAACCGTGTCGCACCCACGGAATCCGGTGACGCCAACATCTGGCAACCGAGCCTCTACGGCGAGCTGGCCCTGCGACGCGGTGACTGGACGCTCTATCCCGGCGTGCGGACCGATCTCCAACTGCTCGACTCCACCCGGGTGTGGAGCATCGACCCGCGCTTGCGCAGCCTGTGGTCGATCGGTGATGGAACCGTCATCACGACCGGTGCAGGCGTGCATTCCCAGGCACCCACTGCCCGGCAGCTCGGCGTAGAATCCGACGGAAATCCGGACCTCCAAGCCGAGAAAGCCTACCAGTTCAGCCTTGGGGTAGAGCAGTTCATCGCGAGTTGGTTCACCCTCGATTTGACCGGCTTCTACCACCTGCTGGACGACTTGGTCGTGGGCCGTGAGGATCGCTTCGCCTTTTACTCCGGGCCGCCACCGACCGGCCCGTTTGACACCGATCCCTACGCCAACGAAGGCACCGGACGCACCTTCGGGATCGAGCTTCTCGGGACCATCTCCGCGACGAACACTTCGGGCTTCATCGCCGCAACGGTGAGCCGTTCGGACCGGGTCAACCGACCCGGCGACGAACGCACGCTGTTTGCGTACGATCAACCCTTGGTGGTCAACGCACTGGTGTCCCGGAAGCTGCCGAAACGGTGGCGACTGGGGGCCCGGGTTCGATACGGTTCGGGCAACCCCTACACCCCCGTGACCAATCGCGTGTACAACCACGACCGGCGGGAATTCATCCCCGTGTATGGCGAGCGCGACAGCGCCCGGTTGCCGCCGTTTTTCTCGCTGGATGTCCGCATTGACAAGGACTACGTCTTCAAGCGCTGGACGCTCACGACGTACCTGGACATTCAGAACGCGACGTACGCCAAGAACGTTGAGACCCAAGGGTATTCCTACGACTACACCGACGAAGAACCCATCTTGAGCAACCCGCCGCTTCCGGCGTTTGGGTTGCGGGGAGAATGGTAACCATGTTGATGATTGCTCTGCTGCTGGGCTGCGGCGAAACCTCGCCCGACACGTTGGTCGACGAGTTGCGCGTGATCGCCAGCGTGGCATCCCCGCCAGAGGTCCGACCCGGTGAAGCCTTTGAATATCAATCCTATGCAGCCAATCCCGAGGAAGAAGACCTCGAAACACTGACCTGGGTGTGCACAAACTTGGGCGAGGGGTGCTTGGAAGCCCAAGGTGGGGGAACAAGCCTGCATGCGTCGACCGAGACGGGCGATGCACCGGACTGGCAGCGGTCGCTCAGCGTGGCGCCAGCGGTGCAGGTCTTGCTGTCCGCGGAGGAATCCTTGACGGCGACGCAGGTCTGGACCCTTGTCTGCGAGGCGGGAACCTGCCCCATCATCGCGGCCGTTGGAGCCGCGACGGGCGAAGACCCGTGGGCGACCGACTGGGCGAACGAGCTGGCGGATCCGCTGACGTGGATTGCGGATCTGCCCATCACCGGCGTCAGCGTGGCCTATCAACTGCTGACCACATCGCTTTCCGACACGCCGCACGACAACCCAACCATTGAGCCCGCCGACGACCATCCCAACGAGCTTACCCGCGGCGAGTCCTTCGAGCTCGACTTCACGGTGGACGGGCGGTTCGGGGACCAGGCACAGCTCTATGCCTACATTTCCGGAGGCGGATTCATGAATCTCAACACCTTCGTCGCGGCCGGGGATCGCGTGACGGTCGAAGGAACCTCGCCCGAATCCGGCGACAGTGTTCGGGTTTGGATGGTCCTTTCTGATGGAAACGGGGGCACGCAGGTCTGGACTTCTGCGTTTTCCTTGGTATGAGAAGCCGCGGCACGGGATTGCCGCGGCGTTATACTCCCCTTAGACCCGACGGCTGAACGGCCCTCGCCCCCCCCCAAGTAGGATGCGCTCACCATGAGCTGGATGATCAAATTTCTCCGGTCCACCATCGGTCAGAAACTCGTCATGGCCCTGTCTGGGCTCGCACTGGTGGGTTTCGTGATCGCGCACATGATCGGAAACCTGCAGATTTTTCTTCCCGACGGCCGCACCGCGATCAACGACTACGCAGCGCTGCTGCAGGGCAGCAAGGGCCTGCTGTGGACGGCTCGACTGGGCCTGATCGGCGCGGTCGGTGCCCACATTTGGAGTGCGTACAAGCTGACCCGAGCGGCGCGGTCGGCCCGGCCGGTGACGTACAAGCGGCGGTCGTGGTTCGATGAACGCTACGCAGTTCGCACCATGCGGGTGGGGGGCGTGATCCTGCTGGCGTTCATTGTCTACCACTTGCTCCACTTTACGGTGGGTGCCGCACACTCCGACGTGCGCGCCTGCGAAACCATCAACAACGTCTTCACCTGCTTTGCCTACGAAAACGTGATCAACGGATTCAAAGGGAACATCGGCATTGGGGTTGGGGTCTTCTACATCGTCGCGCAGGTCTTCCTGGGCCTGCACCTGACGCATGGCGTGTGGTCCATGACCCGCACGTTGGGCCAAGGAAATCCGCGATTTGATGGGGCAGCCCGCAAGGCAGCCGCCGCGATTGGGGTAGTCATTACTGTCGGAAACTGTTCGATTCCATTGGCCGTGATGTTCGGCTTCGTGAGTTGAGGGAGGGGAAATGAGCACAGAACTGAGGTCAAACGCACCAACCGGACCCATCGAAACGGCGTGGCAGCGCCACAAGTTTGACATCAAGGTGGTCAACCCAGCCAACAAACGGAAGTACACCGTCATCGTGGTCGGAACCGGGCTCGCGGGCGCATCTGCGGCCGCCACGCTCGGTGAACTCGGCTACAACGTGCTGAACTTCTGCTTCCAAGATTCGCCGCGTCGTGCGCATTCCATCGCGGCCCAGGGCGGCATCAACGCGGCCAAGAACTATCAAAACGACGGCGACTCGGTCTACCGACTGTTCTACGACACGGTCAAGGGCGGTGATTTCCGGTCCCGCGAGTCAAACGTGTACCGATTGGCCGAGCTCAGCGTCAACATCATCGACCAAGCCGCCGCCCAAGGCGTGCCCTTCGCGCGCGAATACGGCGGCCTCCTCGCCAACCGGTCGTTCGGTGGCGCACTGGTCAGCCGCACGTTCTACGCCCGCGGGCAAACGGGCCAGCAGCTTCTGCTCGGGGCCTACTCGTCGCACGCCGCCCAGGTGGCCGCCGGCAACATCAAGATGTTCCCCCGGCACGACATGCTCGAGCTGGTCACCATCGACGGGCACGCCCGCGGGATCGTGACCCGGAACCTGGTCTCCGGTGAGATCAAGTCGTACGCAGCCGACGCGGTCATCTTGGCGACGGGCGGCTACGGCAACGTCTTTTACCTCTCGACCAACGCCATGGGATGCAACGTTACCGCAGCATGGCGGGCCGCCAAGCGCGGCGCGTTCTTCGCAAACCCCTGCTACACACAGATTCACCCCACCGCGATTCCCGTGTCGGGCGAGCACCAATCGAAGCTCACCTTGATGAGCGAGTCGTTGCGAAACGACGGGCGGGTGTGGGTTCCCAAGGACCCGCAGGATTGCTGGGACCCGGCGAAGGGTGCGGTGGGCCGACACCCCAACGACATCCCGGAGTCGGAGCGCGATTATTACCTCGAGCGGCGCTATCCCACCTTCGGCAACCTCGTACCCCGAGACGTTGCCTCCCGCGCCGCGAAGATTTCCTGCGACGAAGGGCGCGGCGTCGCGTATGCCGGACGCGGCGTCTACTTGGACTTCAAGGAAGCCATCAACCGCCTGGGCGAGGACGGCGTCAGCGCGCGCTACGGAAACCTGTTCGAGATGTACGAGCGCATCACGGGGTCCAACCCCTACAAAGAACCGATGCGCATCTACCCCGCCATTCACTACACGATGGGCGGATTGTGGGTCGACTACAACCTGCAGAGCAACCTGCCGGGTCTGTTTGTGCTCGGCGAAGCCAACTTCTCCGACCACGGTGCCAACCGCCTCGGCGCGTCCGCGCTGATGCAAGGCTTGGCAGACGGGTATTTTGTCATCCCCTACACGCTTGGCCACTACCTGGCGCAAGAGGGCGCACGGACCAACGACGCGACCCGCTCCGAGTTCAAGGCATCCGAACAAGCCGCGACCGACCGACTCAGCAAACTCTTGAACGTCAAAGGCAACCGCTCGGTGGACTCGTTCCACCGCGAACTCGGCTTGCTGATGTGGGACAAGTGTGGAATGGCCCGCACCAAAGAGGGGTTGGAAGAAGCACTGGAGCGGATTCCGCAAATCCGCGAGGAGTTTTGGGAAAACGTGTCTGTGCCGGGTACAGCGGGAACGCTCAACCAGTCGCTGGAGAAGGCGGGCCGCGTGGCCGACTTCTTGGAGTTCGCAGAGGTGAAAGTGGGCGACGCCCTCCACCGCGAGGAGTCCTGCGGCGGACACTTCCGCTTGGAATACCAAACGGAAGAAGGCGAAGCCAAGCGCGACGACGAGAACTTCTCGTACGTGGCCGCATGGGAGTTCAAGGGCGTTGACCAACGACCCGTCCTTCACAAAGAGCCCCTTGACTTCGATTACGTCAAGCCTTCACAGCGGAGTTACAAATGAACCTCAAACTTCACGTGTGGCGCCAAAACGGTCCCGAGGACGGAGGGCGCTTCGAGACCTACGACGCCAACGACGTTCTGGAAGACATGTCGTTTCTTGAGATGCTCGATGTGGTGAACGAGGGCCTCGAAGCACAGGGCAAAGAACCGATTGCCTTCGAGTCGGACTGCCGAGAAGGCATCTGCGGCTCGTGCGGGTGCATGATCAACGGCCAACCACACGGACACCAAGCCCGAACAACGACCTGCCAGCTCCACATGCGGGAGTTCAACGATGGCGACGAGATTGTGATCGAGCCCTTCCGGGCGAAGGCATTCCCGGTTGTCAAAGACTTGGTGGTTGACCGCAGCGCCTTCGACCGGATCATTCGCGCCGGGGGATTCATCACGGCGCGGACCGGATCCGCGCCCGACGCCAACTCGATTCCGATCGCCAAGGTATCGTCCGACCGCGCCTTCGACGCCGCCACCTGCATCGGCTGCGGCGCGTGCGTTGCGAGCTGCCCCAACGCAGCCGCCATGTTGTTCACCGGTGCGAAGGTCACCCACCTTGGCTTGCTGCCGCAGGGTCAACCCGAGCGCTTCATTCGCGTGGACAAGATGGTCACGCAGATGGACTCCGAGGACTTTGGGCACTGCACAAACTTCGGCGAGTGCACCCTGGCATGCCCCAAATCCATCAGCCTTGATGTCATCTCCCAGATGAACACCGACTATCTGAAGGCCCAGTTCAAGTCGCGCGACACGTGACACCGACCCACTGCAGCGTCTACGCTGCAGTGACGACGGAGGCCTCATGACCGGACTGCTTTTCATCGCCCTGACCACCGGCTGCTCCGGTGCGGACGACGACTCCGCCGCATCCAGCCATGCGGATCATGAACACGACGCGGCCCAACTGCCCGCTGATTTCGATCCCGCCACCGAACGGACGACGCACGGCGGTACGGTCACCGTCTCGTACACCAGCAACCCGTCGCCCATCCCCGAGTCCACGCTCTTCGCGCTCACCTTTTCGACCAGTGCCGGCGCGGTTGTCACGGCCGCGGATGCGACCATGCCGAATCACGGCGGTCACGGGATGACGGTGGAGCCCGAGTTGACCGACAACGGCGACGGCACCTTCACCGCGGCGCCGTTCGAGTTTCACATGCCCGACTACTGGGTGATCCACGCAACCGTCGCCGACACCAACGGCACGGAAGAGAGGGCAGATTTTGACGTGGCCTGCTGCGATTAGCCTGGCCATCGTGGCTGCTTGCGGTGCGGACCCCGAGACGGACCCATCCGAGCATGCGTTCTCCGGCGCCGAGATCGACCGCCTGCTCCGCCACCGCTTCGATGGAACGGTTCCGCCCGACCCGACCAATGCGGTGGCGGACGACGACGATGCCAAACGGCTCGGGCATTACCTGTTCTACGACACCGGCCTGAGCAGCGACGGTCAACAGAGCTGCGCAACCTGCCACCGGCCCGACCACGGCTTTGCAGACCCGGCGCCGTTGTCCACCGCCCTGAGCGTCACCGACCGCAACACGCCAACCTTGGTCAACGTTGCGCTCAACCGATGGTTCTACTGGGATGGCCGATGCGATACGCTGTGGTGCCAAGCCGCCTCCCCGCTCGAAGACCCTGGGGAACACGGAACCAATCGTCTGGCGGTGGCCCACCACATCCACAGCGACCCGGAACTGGCCGATGCGTACAGCGCGATCTTCGGACCGCTGCCAGACCTGAGCGACACCGTTCGCTTCCCATCCAATGCTCGACCGGTCGTCGACGACGAAACGGACCCGGAGCACATTGCTTGGGAGACCATGACCGTGGACGATCAGCATGCGGCCACCACGGTGTTTGTGAACGTGACGAAGGCCATCGCCGCCTACCAGCGTGACTTGGTTCAGTTCAACGCGCCGTTCGACGCCATGCTGGACGCCTTCGAGGCGGGCGATTCTTCCGGTGGCGCGGCCATTGACCGCGCCGCCAAACGCGGCGCACAGCTGTTTGTGGGCGAAGGAATGTGCTGGGCGTGCCACACCGGTCCCGGGTTCACCAACAAAGAGTTTCACAACATCGCCCTGCCGGCCGCTGACGGGATCGACAACGGATCCGGCGGCCGGTACGACGGAATCAGCTCGTTGCTGGCCAACCCGTTCAATGCCCTCGGCGAGTACAGCGACGACCGATCGGATGCGTCGTTGAAGCTGACGCACCTGGTCCAGAGCCCCGAGGAGATTGGCTCGTTCAAGACACCCGTGCTCCGGAACCTGCTGGACACCGCGCCGTTTATGCACGGGGGCCACTTCGAGACCCTGACGGAGACGGTGCAGCACTACAACCGCATGGACGATCGGCCCATCATCGGTCACCGCGAAGAACTGCTCTTGCCCTTGTTCTGGAGCGACGAACAAGTGGCCGATGTGGTGGCCTTCTTGGAGGCGCTCCAAGGGGAACCGCTGCCCGTGGAACTCACCGTTCAGCCACCAACGCCCCGTTAGAGTTCTCGACGGTTCGAAATCGCCCGAGCAACCGAACTCCGGTCGGCGTACTCGATTTCGGTGCCAACGGAAATTCCGTGAGCCAACCGGGTCACCTTGATGTCCAAGGGCTTGAGGAGCTTCGAGAGGTACAGTGCGGTGGCGTCGCCCTCCACGTCCGGATCGGTGGCGATCACCACCTCGTCAATGGCGTCCGGACCCACCCGCTCCAGCAAGCTGGAAATGTTCAGTTGGTCCGGTCCGATTCCGTCCAACGGCGCGATCGAGCCACCCAACACGTGGTACCGCCCGCGGTACTCCCCCGATGCCTCGATGGCCTGCACATCTTGGGGTCGCTCAACAACGCACACCAGACCGCCTTCTCGTTTCGGATCGCTGCAAATGGGGCAGGGATCGAGCGCCGATAGGTCGCCGCAGGTCGTGCAACGCGTCATGGCTTCGGGAAGGGCCATGAGGGCGGCACCGATCTCGGCGGCCACATGAGGCTCCTGCCGCAGGAGCCAATACACCAATCGCGTCGCGCTCCGCTCACCAACACCGGGGAACCGCTTCAACTGCGCAACGCACGCCTTCAGGGGATCGATCGACTCACTCACGACGACTCTCCTCGAACCAGGCTCGGAGGCATCGGGGCGCGGTGGTCCGAGTGAACCGAGCGGATCGCGGCATCGAAGTGCTCGATGAGCGTCTGAATGTCGGCGTGATTCGCCACGGCGTCTTCCAGGGCAAGCTGCGCTTCATGGGCCTCCTTCGCTCGCTCCTCCCGGTGGGTCAACCGGGTGCTGTCTTCGCTCCTGTGCCGGAGCTGGATGCGGGTGCATTCGGGGAAGAACTGCCGGAGTCCATCCAACAGCTCCGCGTCCCGCTCGGTGACCGAGACGTGGGAGAGGCGGAATCCCTCGGGGAATTCCAACTCCAACACCGGCGGCTGGATTCCAATGAAAATGCAATCGTTGGCCCATACCTGGAACCGCGGCCCCTGTTCATCAAGCCACCGACGAAACGACTCAAACCGCTCAGGAGGTGATTGCTCAGCCGATGAAGTGGACGGCGGCTCTGGGGCGGGCGGCTCCGAAGCCCGGTTTTCCGGAGATGCCGGTGCCGGGGATTCTTCGGAGGATTCGGGTCCAGCCGGCTCAACTCCGGCCACCGGCGCCGGGGAAGGCTCGATTTTCGCGCGTTCGGTCAGCGTGCCGGGGACGGCTCCTTGTCGTCTGCCGAAGCCCGCGGCCGAGCCGTGCGGGGCGGTTCCACCACCACACCACCCGCAGCACGAATTCGCTGCTCCAGATCGTCGATCCGATGCAGCAACCGATCGATCGGCTGCGCGGGTCGAATGCTGACCAATCGAGCAACGGCCATCTCCAACACCAGTCGTGGCCGACTCGAACGGGAGACCTGATCGTGCACATCCAACATCACGTGGAACGCCCGGACCATGATGTCGGTGGAACTGCGCTGCACCAAAGCCTCGAGCCGCGCGCGCTCGTCGCTGGGGACATCAAGGTAATCTTTTGACTTCGGACTCAATCCCACCAGCGTGGCGTTTCGGATGAGGGTCAGCATCTCTGACGTGAATTCCGATAGCTCGTAGCCGTAACCGTACACCGAGTCCACCGCGCTCAAGCACGCGTCGGCATCGCCAACCAAGATGCCTTCCAGCATCTGGTACAACAACTTGCGGTCCACCAAACCCAAGATGTCTGCAACCTGCTCCAGTGAGGGCGACTCACCGGCAAAGCTGATCACTTGGTCGAGCAGACTCTGGGAGTCTCGCATCGAACCTTCCCCGGCTCGTGCAATCAACCGAAGCGCGTCTTCACCGATGGTGATGCCTTCATTTGTCGCAATGTGGCCCAGCCGGGCGATCACCACATCCGGCGGTATGCGCTTGAAGTCGAACCGCTGCACGCGGGACAAGATGGTATCGGGGATTCGCTGGGGTTCCGTCGTCGCAAACATGAACACGACGTTCGGAGGCGGTTCCTCGAGCGTCTTGAGGAGGGCATTGAACGCCCCCTTCGACAGCATGTGCACTTCGTCCACAATGTAGACCTTGCTGCGGCCATGGACCGGCATGTACCGAACGGATTCTCGAAGATCGCGGATGTCGTCGACAGAGTTGTTGGATGCCCCATCCACTTCGATGACGTCGGGACTGGACCCGGCCAGAATTTCCACACAGCTGGCGCACTCGCCGCACGGGGTCGGGGTCGGACCGTTGACGCAGTTGAGGGCCCGCGCCAAGGCGCGCGCAGCGGTGGTCTTGCCCACGCCCCGCGGACCCGAGAACAAAAACGCGTGGTGCACGCGCCCCAGTTCGATCGCATTGCGAAGCGTGCGGGTGACATGCGCCTGACCCGCAATTTCATCAAATGTAGTTGGGCGCCACTTTCGGGCGATGGCCTGGTACGTCATGGCTATCCCGTAACTGAAAATTTGACCCCAGGTGATGGCCGGGCACCCCCGTACCTCGGGGGGACCGACACCGTTGCTACCTTCCGGTCCTGGCGGGGTTCACGGACCCCCGACCACGAGGACCCGACCACCACCAAGGGTCGCGCACAATGGCGCACAATGGCGGAGAGAGTGGGATTCGAACCCACGGTAGGTTGCCCTACACTCGCGTTCCAGGCGAGCACCTTCGTCCACTCGGTCATCTCTCCAAAACAATGCGGACTGCGGGCAAAGCAACGTGGCGGAGGAGGCGGGATTCGAACCCGCGGTAGGTTGCCCTACAATGGATTTCGAATCCACCGCCTTCGACCACTCGGCCACCCCTCCAATACACGTCACTTTTTGGCTCTAACCGCTCGGAAGAAGGAACGAAGCAGGTCCGCGGCATCGTCGCCGCACACTCCTGATTCCACCTCGAATCGGTGGTTCAACACGGGGTGCTTGGACAAGTCATCCAGCGTACCCAGAAAACCGCCTCGGGGATCGGTTGCGCCGTACACGCACCGCTGCACCCGCGCGTTCACCATGAGGCCGGCGCACATGGCGCACGGCTCGAGCGTCACGTAAACCGTGCACTCTTCAAGCCGCCAGTCACCGATGACCTTGGCCGCTTCCTTCATGGCGATCAGTTCGGCATGCGCCGTCGGATCGCCGTCCACTTCCCTTCGGTTGTGAGCCTGGCTGATGACCTCACCGTTTCGAACCACCACGGCACCGACAGGCACTTCGCCCATCTCGGCCGCCGCCTCCGCTTGAGCGAGTGCGAGGTTCATAAAGTGTTGGTCGTCAACCATACAGTCCATTCAAAGAACGGCCCGTCCCCGGGCAGGCGCTTTGCTTATCGCAGGCGGGTGGGCTGTCAAACCCATGGGCCACGGAGACGATATGCTTTGATGCATGAACCGGATCCGAGCCATCATCCACCGCGCATTCCGGCTACTGGAAACCGTGCAGGACCCGCCACGGCACGCACCGGCTGCAGTCCCGTTTGTGGCGACCATGTCCGTCGACCGGGCATGGAGCGCACACCCCGATGTGCCGCGCGTGTTCCGAGATTTTGGCCTGCCCTCTTGCAGCACATGCGCCGTGCGATTCGACGAAACGCTCGAAGAGGCCGCCGCCGCGTATTCGGCACCGTTGGACGACCTCCTGGCTGCACTCAATGCGCTCACTTCGTAGCCGTTGAGTCGGCATCGCATGTATAGTGGGGCCACCGCGAGGAACGAATGCTGAGCACCAGTCTTGCCTTATGGATGAGTGTCGCCTCCGCGGCGACACCGGTGTCGCTGAGTGCCGCCGATGGCACCCGGATTCATGCCGAAGCCACCGTCGTGAACGGATCCGCCCGCGGGGTGGTCATGGCCCACATGCTGAGCCGGGACTCGAGCGACTGGGCATCGCTGGCCAAACGATTGGAGTCGGCCAAATTATCGTCGGTTGCTGTGGACCTGCGGGGTCACGGGAAGAGCGACAAGGCGGGCACCGAGTTGGGCGCCGAGGACTACACGGCGATGGTCACCGACCTCGCGGCCGCCGCGCAATGGCTCCGTTCCAAGGGCGTGGCGGAAGTGAGCTGCGTCGGTGCCTCCTTGGGGGCAAACCTCTGCGCTCAACTGGGTGCCGCCGATCCGGGGATCGTCAACTTGGTTCTCCTGAGCCCAGGACTCAACTACAAAGGGATCACCAGCGGCGGCGCGCTGAAGGCCTACGGCGACCGCCCCGTGTTGATCGTGGCGGCGGATGACGACCGATTTGGGCCCCGCAACGCCGAGGCCTTGGAAGGCATGGCGCAAGGGCAGGTTCATTATGAACTGTTGCCAGAGGGCGGTCACGGCACCCGAATGCTGACCCGTGCACCGAACCTCGAGTCCCTGGTGATGTCTTGGCTCGCCGGGACATTCAAACTGATGAGTGGGGATCTGGTGCGACCCAAGGCATCGGTCACCGGATTGAACTCCGAGGTGGTCACGTCCGGTAAAAAGATGCAGGTTCACCAATAGGCGCCGCTCGGCACCTACCAGATCAACGCTTCCGCAACCTTCCCACGCTTCGCCGCGTTGCAGTTGATGGCACGGTTCGCGAAGATTTCGATGGTCTCAAATCCCTCGGCGTACAAGGCGTGCACTTCCGGTACCGATGAGTTGGACAGCAACACCGACACGCCTTTCTTCTTCAGCCGTCGGGCGAGATCGCGCAGCTCCGCCTGGTCGTCCAGGTCGAACCCATTCTTTGTGTACGCCGTGAACGAAGCGGTGTTGGAGGCCGGCACGTAGGGCGGGTCGAAGTAGACGAAGTCGCCCGGCTGCGCTCGATCGCCCACGCTGCGAAAGTCGCTGTGAAGAATCTCCACATTCGCCAACCGCCGGGCAACGGCCCGCAGGTTGTCGGCGTCGCAGATCTTGGGGTTCTTGTACCGGCCGAAGGGCACGTTGAATCCGCCCTTTCGGTTCACCCGATACAGCCCATTGAAGCCGGTGCGATTCAGGTAGATCATCCAGGCGGCCAGGTGCACATCGTCGGCGGCATCGATGTCTTGCGCCCGCATCGACAAGAAGAACTCTTTGTCATTTGGGTAGGTCTTGAGCAACGCGATGACCGCATCGGGCGAATCGCGCACGGCCCGATAGGTCCGAACCAACCGAAGGTTGTAGTCCGCAATGACCGCGTTGACCGGCTCCGTGTCGAAGAACAGGGCTCCACCGCCAATAAACGGCTCGTGGTAGGTGCCGAACTCCTCCGGCACTCGCTCCCGCAGAAACGGCATGAGTTGGCGCTTGCCGCCCGCCCACTTGAGGAATGGCTTTGCTGGATTAAGTCTTGACATGCCAAGACCGTACACCCTCGTGTATTATTATGCAAGCGATGCACTAAAGCCCTATCGAAAAGATCCCCCACCGAGAATAAGTCATGACCCGTCAATACTTGCTGGCCGCCACCCTCGCGTTCTCCGGCTGCGCTGATGAAAAAGGCACGACGCAGAGCGACAACCCAGCCAACTCCCCGACCGAACGTTGCGAAGGCGAAGCCGCACGGCCCGCCTATGCGGATGCCGATGGGGATGGATTTGGCGACCCGGCTGACATGGTGCTGGTGTGCGGTGCAGAACCGGATCGGGTGGACAACGATGGCGACTGCAACGACAACGACCCCGGCCAGCACCCCGATGCCACCGAAGTCTGCGACGGGATCGACAACAACTGCGACGGCGTCCCGGACGACGACTCCGCCACCGATGCCACCGACTGGTATACCGACCACGATGGGGACGGGTTTGGCGCCGGACCGCCGATGGGGTTCGGGTGCGCCGGTGCCGATGGGCAAGTCACCGTGCGGGGGGACTGCGATGATGACGACCCCGACGTGAACCCGCACGCCGAAGAGGCGTGCGATGACATCGACAACGACTGCAACGGCAGCATCGACGATGGCCCGGCGATCGGCGGCCAGCCATTTTACGAAGATTCCGACGACGATGGCTGGGGGAGTGCCGAGACGGAGGTTCGGGCGTGCTCCGCGCCCGCTGGATGGGTGGAACGTGCCGACGACTGCGACGATGGCGCCCCTTCCATTCATCCCGACGCCGGCGAGATCTGCGATGCGGTGGACGACAACTGCGACGGTCACCTCGACAACGGGTGCGCGATCGATGTGTCCGAAGACAGAATCGCACTCGCTCGAGAAGGCGTCAGCACGTTTGGCACCGTGGCGACCGGGGACTTCACCGGCGATGGCGTGGATGACATCATGGCGTTCGCCCCAATGGACCATCGCGTGCTGCTCTATGCTGGACCGATTCTCGAGGATGGCAGCCCACCAAGCCGCGTCATCGAATCGTCGACCGATGCCCTTCTGCCTGGCGGCGGTCTCCACGCGCAAGCGGACTTTGATGGCGATGGTGCACTGGACCTGTTGGTTCCCACACCGCTCATGACAACCGGGGCGGTCTTACAGACCAGCGTTCGCCTGTACACCGAGACGCATGCGGACGACTTTGATTTGGATGCTCCTGCAGCAGAGCTGACGTCGACGGAAGAAAACGGAGGCGCTTGGGGTGTGGGTGGCATCGTCTACGGCGCTCTGACCGCCTCTGCGCCGCTGAGCGCCGTACTGACCCGCGAAGGCGGTGACGTCGTGCTCTGGGAAGACCCGACTGAGGACGTTGTGATTTCATCCGATACGCCCATGGCCCGCTACCCCGCCATAGCAATCGCGGCCGTGACCCCAACGGTGGGCGACCTCAACTCGGACGGCGCGGATGACTTGGTGCTGCCCACGGGTGCGGGATTTGACGTGTTCTTGGGACCGCTCGACCCCGCGGGGTGGGCGGATTCCGTGGACGTCACGTGGCATGCGGTTGCCGACGGGAGCGACACAGCGCCCGTGGGTTCCGGCCTGTGCACCGCAGACCTCAGCGGCGATGGCCACGCGGAATTGGCGTACTCAGAGCCCATCACCGACAGCAACGACGCCGTCCGCCTCGCGTCCATCGAAACCGACGAACTGTCCGGCAGTTCGGCCTTGACGCCGGAATGGTCCCTGGACATTCCACGGGCGGACACCGCCTTGACGCTCAAGTGCACCGACATTGATGGCGATGGCCACACCGATCTGCTCGTTCAGAACTACGGCGCAAAGATCGGCGACGCTGTCGGGGTTGGTCAAACATCCATCGTGTTCGGACCGATTGCCTTGGACACCTTCGCCGCCACCCCGGACCGGGTCATGACGGGTTCAGCAAGCGGCGAGGCCCGTGGCGTCCATTCCGGTCTGGCCGATCTGGACCTCGACGGGGTGGGCGACGTGATCCTGAGCGCCCTAGACGGGGCGGTCGAGGTTTACGCCGTCGGGCCGTGGACCGGATCCGCTTGGACCGACGCCGATTAGCTCCAGCCGCGGGGGCGGAAAATACCAATGGCGCTCGTGTAGCCGTGGAGCCACGACTGGCCATGGACCGGACCGATCTCGCCGGCGCAGAAAAAGCCGCCGATGGCGACGCCTCCGAGATGGCGGGCCGTCATGCTGCAGTCGTGATCGGGTTCGCCAAAGAATGCGTGCCCACGCCCCAAGCAGCTGAACATGATGGCTCCTTCGGTGAGGTCCACCGGTCGGGAGCGGGCGTGCTGAACGAGCAACTCTTCGAGGTCGTGGCGGGAACTTTCGGCATCCCGCACGTGAAACTGCACCACCTGACCTTCCTCCAGCATCGCCCCCACCGCGAGCACGCCGCTGGTGCGGTCCATGCCCATGAGGTGCCGAATCAGGAAATCACCCTGACGGTATTGGCCCCGCCCTTTTTCCATCCCCAGACCCACCATTGGGAGGCCGCGAAAGAGCGCTTGGTCGTCCTCGCCGAGGCCGGCAAACACGCGCTGAAGCTGGTCCAGCGCCCGCCCCCCGGACAACTCAATCAACAGGTTGCCCTCGGCGCGCGTCACCACCATCGGTTCGCCGACCGGTCGGCACCCTTGGGCCACCACCGCATCCACTTCGATGTCGCCGTACAGCGCAACGCCAACCGCACCCGCGTGCAGAATCTGGTCGTTCAGGATCAGCACGTTCTCGCCGGGACCGTTGGCGCCGCTGGCCAGTCCTCCCAACTTGACCTGCCCGGGAAACGCGCGATCGAGCCCTTTCATCAGGTGCGTCGAGTCGCAACTGTAGGGGTCGGGAATGAGCAAAAAGGAGGGCTGATGATCCGCCTCGACTCCAAGGTGCTTGTGCCACCAATGGGCGTCCTCTTCCACAGACGCGGACGAGTCTTCGTCGTAGTGAAACCCCACCACAGCCACATCGGGCAACGAGGCCGCGGTCACCGACAAGGAGACCTCGCCCTCGACTTCGCGACCCCCACCGACCACCCCGCCGGCGCTGCAGCCCAACAAGACGGCTTCCGGAAACTGTTGGCGGAGGTGTTCGATGAACACCGTCCACGCGGCAATCTCATGACCGCAGGCAAACACCAACATCAGGTCGGCATGCACGCCCCCCAGTTGGTCGCGGACAGCCTCGGTGACGACCGCCGCAGCGACGGCCGGGTCGGGTTGGGTCGACAATACGGATGACCAGCGCATTCAATCCCCAGCGTTGCCCAACAGTCGGACGCTTACCGCTCGCTGATGGCGAGGGTGTAGCTGCCGCTGGAGTAGCTGCTGTATCCATCCACAACCACGATGTACAACGTCCCAGCGGTCACCGAATAGGTGAATGCGGAAGCAGTTGTGCCGCCGGAATCGTCGTTGCAGGTCAGCTCCGTCGCGCCGCTGGATGACGAACCCGAACCGCACTCAATGCCCGCACCGGTGCCGGCGCCGCCCTCGGCAGCAAACAGCCGCAGCACGGTGTCGAAACTCGAACCAGTGGTGTTGAAGTCGTAGGACCCGGTGGACGGCGCTTCCCACAGGAACGCCGCATCCGCTCCACCCGAAGACCCGCACGACCCTTCGTAGTCATTGGACAACCCGACCGTCGACCCGGTCGCGAGCGCACTGCCCGTCGCGCTTCCAAGGTCTTCATCGTAATCCAACAGCTCGGATTCCCCGAGGTCGCCGGACGAATCCGCCGGGTCATAGTCGATGTTCAAGATGAACGAACCCGATGATCCGGATGAAAAGCCGTCGACAACAACGAACACTTCATCGCCTTCGGCCATGGGAAGGTCACCGATCAGCGAACGCGTGCCTTCGCCGCCGTCATCGTCGCAGTCGAGGCTGACCCCTTCGCAGGCATCCAAGACGCGCAGCAGGGTGTCGTAGCTGCTTCCGTCCGTGTCGAAGGTGTAGCAGCCATCTTCGGGCGCGGTGAACCGGTAGAGCCGGTCCTTGCCTCCGCTGCTGCCGCACTCTCCGAACGTGTAGGTGTCGTCATCAGAGACCGTGCTGCCCGTCGCGACCGCGGCGCCCGTCCGCGTGCCGAGGTCTTCGTCTTCGGTGTAGCCGTGGTCCGGGCAATCGCAGTCGACGTCTTCTTCGTCGCCAAATCCGTCGCAGTCGTTGTCGATGAGATCGGTGCAGTCTTCGCGGAGTTCCGGGTGCACCGCATCGGACGTGTCGTCGCAGTCGGTGTCGTCCCACACCCACCCGACGGGCGGGGCACACGCGACCATCGTCGTGTCCGCATCGCCGAAGCCATCGCCGTCTTCGTCTCGGTAGAACGTGAAGTCGGGCCCTTCGTCCACCTCGCCGTCGCAGTCCTCATCACCGCCGCCCTCGCAATCGGCATACATCCCGGGGTGGACCACGTCGCTGGAATCGTCGCAATCGGTGTTGTCATCGACGTGACCCGGCGGCTGCTCGCAGGCGGCCATGGGGTCGCCCGCGCCGTAGCCGTCGCCATCCGTGTCGGGCCAGAACAGATACGTCGGCCACCCTTCGTCCACCGCGTCGTCGCAGTTGTCATCGATGCCGTTGCATTCTTCGGCGCGGCCGGGCCGAATGTCGTCGTC
Source organism: Myxococcota bacterium (assembly GCA_036156175.1). Classification (GTDB taxonomy): domain Bacteria; phylum Myxococcota_A; class UBA796; order UBA796; family UBA796; genus UBA796. The sequence continues at coordinate 34,491 of JAYZVA010000140.1, read as the reverse complement.
GGCATCGTCGCAGTCCGTTCCTTCGGAAACGTAGCCACCCACCGGAGCGCACGCGACCACCACATCAAGCGGCGTGCCATACCCGTCGCCGTCCAGGTCTCGGTAGAACAGGAGGTCGGAGAGGTCTTCGTCCGTGATGCCATCGCAGTCGTTGTCTTTTTCGTCGCAGAGCTCCGCCATGTCCCCGTGCACCGACGCGTCCCCGTCGTCGCAGTCGTTCGATGCCACGACATACCCACTGGGCGGGTAGCACGAGACCCGCGCGTCGCGGGGATCCCCGCGGCCGTCGCCGTCCGCATCGCGGAACCACACGGCGGTTTCAAACGTCTCGTCCACGGCGCCATCGCAGTCGTCATCGGCGCCGTTGCACACTTCCACGCCGTCGGGACTGATCGCCGCGGATGTGTCGGCGCAATCGGCGGCGTTCGCCACGTAGCCCACCGGCATCGCGCAGCCGACGGTGATGGTGTCGGCATCGCCGTACCCATCGCCGTCGCTGTCGCGGTAGTACGTCGACCCGTCGACCGCACCGATATCGGTGGTGCCGTTGCAGTCGTTGTCGATTTCGTCGCAGACCTCCACGGCGCCCGGGTTGGCGCGCTCGTCCGAGTCCAAGCAGTCACCACCCACTCGGGAGTAGCCGTCCAAGACATCGCAGGACACCACCGCGTCGGCATCGGTGCCCCATGAATCGCCATCGGCGTCCCGGTACCAAGTGAATCCGTCCACCGGGTTCGGTGAGTCCACCGCGCCGTCGCAGTCGTTGTCCACGCCGTCGCAAGTCTCCGCGTTGCCGGGGAACCGGGTGGCATCGTCGTCGTCGCAGTCGCCCGCTTCGCGGCTCACCCCATCGCCATCCGCATCGGTCTCTTCGGGCCGGGCCGTGTCGCCCGTGTCGCCGCCCGCTGCGGTGTCGTCGCCTTGGGCGGTGTCTCCCGCACCCGCGGTGTCGTCCGTTCCGGTGGTCGACGTGTCATCGGACGGGGACGACGCCGAGTTGGACCCGGGTGCTTTGGTGTCTGCGTCGTCGATGCAGGCCGATCCGAAGCAAGCCAGTGCGGTGCTGAGGACGATTGCTCTTGGGCTCATGAAATGCCTCCGTAGGCTCAGTGTATATCCACAAATCGGTCCTGGCTTGAAACAAAGACGCGAACCTTTACGGTTCGCGGGTACTCGGAAGGCGCCAGACCATTCCCGACGGCGACTCAAAATCGGGTTCGCCGAGCGACGACCGCAGGTGGGCGGCGGGATGAACATCGGCACGACGCTGGCTCTTCACCCAACTCTCGGCGTCGTAAACGATGTGGCTGAACCCATCGCTCTCCAACTGCGCCCATGCAGCGGCACTGGGCTCGCCCAACTCGCCCTGCCCGTAGCTCACCGATCGCAATCGTCGAAGCACTTCGTTGCCCGCCACGTAGGCGCGCCACTCCGGCGGATGCCGCCACGGCTGATCCTCGAGCATGCCGCCCAACAACGGCCGACCGTGGACCCGCTGGTATTGCCCCGCCAGTTGCCCGTAGTCCATCGGGATGACAATGACGGCGCCGGGTTCGGTGTCGCTGGCCAGCGCCTGCCAGTGCGGCGGCACCGACGGCGTCCACGTTGCCATCGGCGCGTCCCCGCGAACCCACAGCTGCACCATCACCCCGAGGGGCACCGCCCAAGCCACCCGCGGAAGTCGAGCGGCGAACCCATCCACCGCCGCGATGGACAGAAACAACCCCGTGACCAAGATCCAGCGGTCGGGGTGGAACATGCTGGCCAGCCCCGGAACGGTCTTCCACAGCAACCAGTACGGCATCCGGTACGCGGTTCCGGCAATCTCCTGGCCCGGCCCGAGGGCGCAGACAACCCCCATCGCCATCAGCGAACCCCACAAGGCCCGACGGCGACCCGCCACGGCAAAGAGACCAATGCCCGCCATCATCGAGTAGGGCAACCAGTTGACCAAGCCCGGGGCTTGACCGCCCACGAGGTGCAGCGCATCGGGGAACACAATGTTCATCTGCGTGGGGTCAATGTGGCTGCCCGGCATGCTTCCGCCCATCAAGACCGGCCAAAACACCACCAGCAACACCGGGCTGACCATCGCCAACGCCATGGCCGCCACCTGAAGCAACTCCCGCGCGAACCGGAGGCCGTTCCCCGGCGTCCGGAGCGCCCACCAAATTGCGGGCAAAAACAACCCCACAAACAAGGCGTTGTACCAGTACCCAAGCCCCGTCAATGCCCATCCTGCGGCCGCCAGCCAGCGCGAGCGGCGACCTCCGCCATGGGCGACATCGAGCATCCCAGCCACTGCCAGTGGCAGGCCGATCAATGCGGCCTGGGTCAGCCTTCCCGCGCCGATGTGATCGAGTACCGGCGGAAACACGGCCCAGGTGGCCGCAGCGGCCAAGATGACGGACGGACGGTCCCACAGCCGCCGCCCCAGGGGCACAAACGCAAGCAGATTCAGCGGAATCCACGCGAGCGCCGCAACCGACAACCAATACGGCCACGGCAGCGCCATTCGAAAGAGCCCCGAGACCACCATTTCGAGGCTGTTGCCCCCATTGGTGTGCACCGGGTTGTACCCAAACGGGAAAAACTGATTCGGATCGGACAGGTCCAGACGCCCAGCGGCCAAGGCCTCGTGCACCTGGTGATGCAAGTACACGCCGTTGGCCCAGTCATCGTTGTAGACCCCCGGCAGGCTTTGGCCCAAGTCGAACCACGCCCCGCCCATGACCGCCGCACACAGCCCGATGCCCAACGCGATGGCGACGATCCAGTGCGCCGGCCCCCATGCCGATGTTTCTTTCATCGTTGTCAGTGTATCCTCAGCGCGTGGACCGCACGTTTTCAAAGTCTGCACTTCGTGCCCTGTACTGCTTTGCGATCGGGCTCATTGTGTTGTTTCCGAGCTGGCAGACGTTGGGCGAGCGGCTCATTGGCGATGAAGGGCTGGATGTGTGGTCGCATGCTTGGGGGGTGCGGTGGGTGTTCAACCACCTCGCGAACGGCGACTTGCCCTGGGATGTGGCGGGCTTGGCGCACCCCCGTGGCGGGACATTGTGGTACATCGACCCGCTCGGGGCGATGATCTCGTTGCTTGCCCAGTGGGCGTCTGGCCCGGTGTTGGCGCACAACAGCATCATTGTGGTGGCGGTCTTGTTGGCGGCCGGGGCCGCCATGGCCTTTGCCCGAAGCCTGGGGGGTCGCGGGTACGTGGCCGCCGCTGCCCTGGCGACGGCCCCCACCTTCTTGGCCGAGATTCACAACGGGACCGTGGAGGCCTGCTGGATCGGACTCGTTCCGTTGGCGGGTGCCGCGGCCATGCGCAACCCATGGCTCGGCGGTGCCGCTGTGGGTCTGGCGGGACTCGCAACGCCCTACCACGGGGTGTCGGCGGCCCTTGTGGTGGGCACCATCTTGCTCCTCCAACCCACCACGGGGACGCCGCCTCCGTGGCGACAGCGAATCGCGAACACCGCGGGCGCCGCGGCGATCGGTGCGGCGATCGCACTTCCGGCGTTTTTGGCCCTTAAAGCCAACCTCGATGACCCCATGGGCATCGCAAAAAAGAGCACGGTTTTGTTGAACTACCCGGTCTTCCGCATCAATGCCGTGGACCCCATCTCCTTCATTCATCCGGGCGACTACTGGACGGTGAAGCTGGACGGGCCCCTCACGACCCCGTTTCGTCGAACGCCGTACCTGGGGCTCACCGTTCTTGGGCTCTCGGCCTGCGTGTGGGTTCTGTCGAAGCGGGCACGGGCGTGGCTCGTCGCGGTGGTGCTGACCGCCGTGTTGGCCCTCGGACCGTTTCTGTGGCACGACGGCGACTTTGTACGAACGAGCGGCGGCGACCTGTTGGCGCTGCCTTTTCGAGCCATCCTGGGTCTGGGTGTCACCATGGACCATCCGCTGCGATTCATCTGCGGGGCCGTCAGCATTCTGGCCGTCCTGGCGGACGTCGCGGTCCGACGCCTGGAGGCACGGGTGCCGCTGCCCGCGCTGGCGTGGACCGGGCTGATCGCGGTGATTGTGATGGTCGAGCACCTCACTGTGGCCCCGAATGTGTGGCCGATCAACACGTCCGATGGGGACGTGCCCACGGTCTATGCGAACCTGGAGGCGGACGGTGCGGTGATCGACCTGCCGGCCGCCCGCGGCCAGAGCATCGCGACCAATCGGTACTTGTACTGGCAGGGCGTGCACCGCCGACCCATTCCGTACTCCCACAAGGTGGGGCCCGACCTGCCCCACGTCAATCCCACGCTTCGGGCGTGGGCGGATCTGAGCCGGTCGGATCCCGGCGGTCCGAACCCGCGCGGCGGGGAAGCACGGCGTTCATCCGACATCGACTCGTTGGTTTCCGAGGGCTACCGCTGGGTCGTGGTCCATCCCGAGTTGTTCGCGTCCGACAGCGTGCGGACGGCCCACACCCAAGACCTCGAAGCCACCCTTGGCCAACCCGTTGAGCTGGACGGCCGATACGTGTGGGACTTGCGCCGCGGCCTCGCGCCTTAGCGCGCGCTCGTCATGCACCGAACGAGGGCGTCCGAGACCACGGCATGGCCTTTCGGACTCCAGTGCCCGTCGTACTGCAGGTACATCTCGCGCCCGGCGCGGTGCGCGCGGCGAAGGGGGTCCACAAGGTCGCAGTGGGCGATGCCGATTCGCTGAAGCGCATCGCGGACCGCATTCGAGACCGCATCCACCCGCGCTTGGGTGGGATCGATGCCAATCAGCTGAAACGTGGCATCCATGCGTTCGGTCTCGATCTGAAACGCGGGGGGCGCAATCGCCACCATGAGCGTGTCGCCGCGCCGCGTCGTCTCCGCTGCAAACTGACGCAGGGCTTGCGCGGTCTGCGGCATCTGCGCCCCCAACACGCCTCCCCCATTCTGCGTGAAGAGCATCAACTCGCTCGTCCACCGGTGCCGTTCGGGCGCGTTCGGCTTGGCCAGTTCCCGCCGCCTCAGCTGCATCTGCACCGCCGCATACAGCGCCGACCGTTTGTAAAAGAATCCGTGAACGGCGCCCACTGGACGTCGCTGCAAGGGCTGTCCGGGGCGCACCCGACGGGCTTCTTGCTGCACGCGGGACCACCGCACATTGTCGTGGACGTCGTTGCCCACAAAGAAGGTCAAGACCACTCCGTCGATGTCCAACGCTTCGTCCAACTGCTTGTATCGCTCCAGCGCCTGAAACGTGCCGTACCCGTCGACGCCGCCGTTGAGCATCTCCACGTTCAAATCTTCGGCGGCCCGCATCACGAACGTGTCGGACTCCGAGACCTGCGCCGCCATTGTGAACGAATCGCCAATCGCGAGGTAACGGGGCCGGGTCTTGGCCCCGATCTCCGGTCCCCGCAGTCCGTGCTTGTTGATGCGAAGATCGACGGCGTAGCCCAGCGACTGCTGCGTGCCCCGAAATCCGGGGGTTGGAATCGCATACACGGTGGAATCGGTGGTGTACAGCCCGTCCGGCGCGTTCTCGGGCGCGTTGTAGAGCAGGTCAACTGCATCGTCCGGTCGGACCATGCGAAACGCCGCTTCGGCCGCAATGCAGCCGATCGCGATTCCCGCGACCAGCAGCCCTGCCCGACCCTTCCAGCCTGCGCCCTTCACGACGGTTTAGCCCTCGGCATCCGCGATCGCCTCGGCTTCTTCTGCTGCCACCTGCGCAATGGCCTCGTCCTCGGCCATCTTCTCGCTCTGGTTGAACGTCTTGCGCCAAATGATCATGCCAATCGGTGAAATCAGCGCCATTCCGCCAATCCAGAACCACGCCAGGTGGTGGTCGGGGAACTCAACCATGTCGGCACTGAAGTACTGGGCCGTCATGATGTCGGCCATGACCGTCGCGGCGATCTTGCCGAGGAAATAGGGCAGAACAGCGAGGGACATGTAGGCGCCTTCTTTGCCCCGTGGCGCAATCTCGGCGCTGAACTGCATCAAGCGGGGCGACCAGATGGCCTCGCCCACCGTGAAGACGATGATGAACACCACCAGCGAGACCAGGAACGGATCTTGGTTTCCAACCGGTGCTTCGAGCCAGTAGTCGAAGATCCAGGTGCCGAGCCACGTGTCGCCGATGTACAGCGCCATGCTCTCGGGCATGAAGCACAAGAACACGGACACGGCCGACACCACCGTTCCCACCATCAGCATGGTGTAGGACCGCACATTGACGGTGAGCGTCGACACCAGCGGCACCAAGAAGATGATCATGGCCGGGTTGAGCGAACCGAAGATGCTGGACACGGGGAAGTCATCGCCAAACACGCGAATCGCGTACACCGGGAACATCGTGTGGAAGATGTAGAAGGTGAGGCGGACAAAGACCAAGATTCCGAGCATGGCCATGTAGATCCAGAAGGGGCGGTCTTGGAAGTTCTCTTTGAGCTGGACCACGGTCTCTTCCGTGGCATCCCGCACCGACTTCATGACGCGGTCAAAGCTTGCCCCGGGAGACGCCGCCCCCACCTGGGACAACAGGGCATACAGAATGCCCCCCACCGCAATGAGGCCCGCGGTGATCACGAATGACCACACGTAGGAACCCGCCTTGATGGGGCCAACCACCCACTCGTGCACCTTGATCTCGACCAGTGCATAGGCAAACGCACCCACAATCGCAGTGGCCACCAGGCTTCGGACCAATTCGCTGGCCATCTTGGCCCGGCGCGCCCCGACGGTGCTCTTCAGCTTTTCGATCACCGTCTGTTCGTCGTCGCCCACCTGCTTGCGGATGACAAAGCCTTTCTCGGTCATCTCCGCGCCCTCTCGCATGAACAGAATCGCGATGAAGTCGGGAATGTTGATGAAGAACCCCATGAAGATGATGGCTTGGTAGGTCGTGAGCTCAAAGCCCCAGATCTCAATGCCATCGGCGTGGTTCTTGCGGAAGTAGTCGGCGAGCTCCGCCCCCACCCAAAAGCCCACGTTCATCAGCGTGTAGAACAGGCCAAACCCCAAGGTGGCGGTCTTGAGCGTGGTGAACCACTTGATGCCGACCTTCAGTACCGGACCGGTGATGGCAAACCCGAACGCCAAGGGCAAGAACCCAAAGAGGGTCACAAAATAGATGTCTTGACTGAGCGGCATGAAGAACCGGGAGATGATCAGCGCAACCGCTCCGATCAGCAGGCATTTCTTGACGCCGATGGTGTCGCAGACGGCGCCGACCATCATGGTGATGATCGTCGCCACCAAGCCCCACACCATGTAGTACAGGTACCCGGCACTATCGCCGAGCGGACTGCCGTTGAGCATCACGTCGTTCTGCAGGAACAGCACCATGACCGCGCTGGCGGCACCGTAGGCGGAATACTCGGTGACCTTGGTGAAGAACATGAGCCACAGCTCGCGGGGGTGGCCGCGAAGTCCTTTTGCGTACGACCACACCAACCCAATGAACGCGATCAACAACCCGACGCCGCACACCAGCAGAAACCAATCCAGGGGGGTGGCGCTGCCGTCTCCTTTCGCCACGCGCGCGCCCATCGACTCCGCCGACCGGTAGTCCATCACCGTCCACTTCGTGGCCGCAGACCAGTCTCGGTTTCGGTCTTGGGGCGCGACGTGCGCATCGCCCTCGAGGTGCAGGTACACCGGGAAGGATTCACCATCGGCGGCGGTGTACGTTCCCATCAGCTTGAAGCCGTTGTTCGCCGGCAGAGCATTGTTGCCTGCGGTCCACTCGACCGAACCCGGCCGGTCAAAGCCCCACCGTTGCATGTCTTCGGTGAACTCGCCGAGCGTGCGAAGCGTGCGAAGCACGTCGCCGCCTTGGCCGTAGGCTGCCTGGTAATCGGCCGCCGCAACGGCTTCGACAAACTGGTCAGCAGCCGCGACGGCGCCGGATCCCTTCCATTCGAACGTGGTGGATGAGCCACCACCGCCGCCCGCAGCCATCGCCGCGGCAGAGTGCAAGAACAAGAGAACTGCAAAACAGAGCGTTGCGAGGCGATTCATGGGCCCCTCCGTGGTTCATCGGCCGGGGGTGGCCGATGCGGTGGGGGGTTTAACGGATTTTGGTCCGGGTTGAGATCGGGAATCCTGCTCACGGGGGCCATGCGCCGTGTTTGGCGCGGCGGATTCAGGCCAACATCACGGCCCGCACCATCTTTGCACCGAGCCGGGCGTGGCTGGCCAACGCGTGCAGCCCACGCCGGGACGTCAGACGCCCCGCCACGTACCCGGGACGAAGATAGAAGCGTTGGTAGAAGCTGCGCACCTGCGTGGGCATGCTGCCGGCTTCCATGGTGGCGGACTCCGATGGGTCGGCGCCGATCCACCGGAACGTCTCCGGTCGGGACTCCAATCCTTTTCGACTCGTTCGTTTCCCGAACGGCGTCGTGGGCAATGGAACCGCAGCATTGACCTGGATGTAGTCCAAGTCGTTGTCGATCGCGAAGCGCACCGACCGCTCGACAGAGGCATCCGTTTCGCCCTCCAGCCCGACCAAGAACGTTCCGCTGACCTCCATTCCGGCCGCATGGGTCCACTCCGCGGCCTGCTGGCCTTGTGCGACGGTCGTGCCCTTGCCCGTGCGGCGCAAGATGGCGTCGTCGCCCGACTCGAAGCCGTAGCAGACCTGAAAACAGCCGGCGCTGGCCATTCGGTGGAGCAACTCTGGGTTCACCGTGGACGCGGAACCGAAGCACCGCCACGTTAAATCGAGGCCGGAACGATCGAGGGCATCGCACAGGGCGAACACCCGTTCGTGATCGCCGGTGAAGGTGTCATCGCGGAAGTGGACCTCGCGGATGCCGTACCGACCCACCAACTCTTCGAACTCCGCCATGACGGCATCCACGGGTCGGGCGCGCACCGTGCGTTGATGCCAGATCTGGCTGGGGCAAAAGGTGCAAGCGTGGGCGCAACCGCGCGTGGTGGCCACGGTGGTCGCGGGTCCGCGCCGGGCAAAGGGAATGGTGTACTGCGCCAAGTTCAACAGGTGCCGGGCGGGGCGAGGCTGATGGATCCACCCCGGAGGCAACCGTCGTTCGGTGGTCACCGGGCCATCGGCTCCCTCGAAAACCACATTGGGGATGTCGCGCAGCGGGGTGCCATCGGCGATCATGCGAACCGCCTCTTCGGGCTCACCGCAGATCACGACGTCCACATCGGACGAGGCGAGCACCGCCTCTGGGGTGGCCGAGACGTTGGGCCCGCAGATGGCCAAAGTCGCGCTCGGGAACGCCCGCTTCAGGCCGCTCAACAGCCGGCGGTCATCGTTGAGGCTTCCCCAAGCGGATGGAATCAAGACCGCATCCGGCGGCGCGGCGTTCAGCCGTTCGATGACGCGGTCGTGGGTCAGGCCCAACACATTGGCCGCCACCATGTCCGGTCGGTGCCCGCCTTCGATGAGCAATGACGCGGTGTAGGCCAACTCCAAGGGTGGGTACGGGCACGACAGCGGCACCTCGCCGCCAAAGGTGTCCCGAAGAAAGAACACCTTGCGTCCATCGATGACCGCCAAAGGATCGATCAGCGCCACGCGTTGACTCATGGGTGTCAGCATACCCCAGTCGAGAGCGTGACAACTGCGTGCCGGGCGGCCGTTGTCACGCGATGGACACATCGCCTTCGCACCGAAGGTGTAAAACGGGCGCGTCTTTCCCAAACAACCGACCAACCCCAGTCGGCGAGACCACTCAACCTTCCCCCTTGGACCGCACCATCATGCTTCTCCGATTTGCCTTCTTGCTGTTCGCGGGCGCCTGCACCCCACAGACCGATGAACCGACCCCCAACTACGGGTTTTCCGTGACCGAGTACGGGGAAGAAAAACCCGAAAATGTCGAACCCACCGAGGGATGGTCACGCCAGGATCGCCCCACCCTGTTTTCCCGCGACCTGGTGACCAATGTGGACGAGCTTCCTTGGGCGGGCGAGGCCGAGCAAGTCCCCTGGGCGGGCTCGTACTGGCCGGTCTACAAAGACAGCATCAACGACAAATGGGACGGCGAAGACAGCATGTCGCCCGCCGCCAAGTACGGGGCCGCCTTCGGCATTGATGACTTCGAAGACGCGGTCAGCAAGCACCACGGGATCGACGGTCAAGACGACCGCACGGCCTGCGAGTCCACCGAAGCATGCAACACGGACATCGGCGAGACCTGCGCAAAACGCGACGGCCAAGAGTCCGGCTACTGCATCCCAAAGTGGTGGGGAATCTGCCACGCGTGGGCCCCGGTCGCGATCATGGAGCCGGAGCCGCAGAAAGCCGTGACCGTCAACGGCGTGGAATTCAAAATCAACGACATCAAGGCGTTGATCACGCTCGCCTACAACCGCACGCACTCGCGGTTCGTCGGTCTGCGCTGCGATGAAGACGATTCCGAAGAAGAAATTGAGTACGACGAATACGACCGTCCCACGGGCGACGATGAAGAGTGCCGAGACACGAACCCGGGCACGTACCACGTGTTGTTGGCCAACTACTTGGGCCTCAAGGGGCAATCCTTTGTCGAAGACCGCACCTTCGACAACGAGGTCTGGAATCAACCCATTCGCGGCTACCGCATCACGACCATGGACCCCATTGACGTCGCGCGGGCCCATGAACTGATCGGCGTTCCCGAACCGGAAGCGCCCGGCGATTCCAACGATGACGCAGCCGAGGCCCCGAACGAGGCGCTGACGTACAAGTTCAACGACGACGCCGAGACCCTGTACTACGTCAAGCTGGAGGTGGACTACATGATCGAGTCGCCCTCAACCGTCGACGGCAACTTGGCCGAGCGGGCAGACGTCTACACCAACACCGACCGGTACGAGTACGTGCTCGAAGTGGACCATCGCAACGAGGTCATCGGCGGCGAGTGGGTGGGCAACAGCAAGCGGGAACACCCCGACTTTTTGTGGCTGCCGACCGAGCGGGGCTTCTGGCCCAAACCGGCGGGCGGCAAGCTGAACTGGGACCTCGTCAAGGACCTGATCGAGTCCTCCCAGATCGCCGAAGAGCCCTCCGTCGAGATCTACGACAACGGTTTCCAAACCAACTTCACCATCGCGAAGGGCGAGTGGCGCACCTTTGGACCGTACGATGTCCTGGGCAGCATCGAGGCGACGATCAGCAGCGACGGAGACGGCGATGCCGACCTGTACGTGCGCAAGAGTGCCGCACCCACCGAAGACGAGTACGACTGCCGCCCCTACGACCCGCACTCGAACGAGTCCTGTTCGCTCAACGTCAACAACGAGCCGGTGCACGTCTCGGTGTTTGGCTACAGCGATGCAACCGTCGAGCTGCGCATCGGGTGGGAAGACCCCACCAGCTCGGGTTCGCTGCCCGACGAGACGGGGCACATCAACGACACGGGATCGGTGGTGACCGGCGAGATGGCGCTCTACGTGATGAACGTGGAACCCAACGACTCGATTCGGATCCGCACGGAGTCCGATACCGATGTGGACCTGTACGTCCGCTTCGCCAACCCGCCCACCACGAGCGACTACGACGCCCGCGGGTACACCGTCTCCGGCGACGAGACCATCGATTTCGATGCCAACGAAGCCGGCGAGCTGCACATCGGCGTGCACGGGTGGATCACGAGCGACTATTCGCTGAACACCGCGGCTCGGTAGCGGCCCGGCGGGAGCCTGGTGCACGGTCACGAATGACTCTGGTACAGTTGCGCACTGTTCCGGCTCAAGGAGTTCATTCCATGCATCGAAATCAAATTTTCAACCAATTTGTGGTCCTCGCGGTTGGTCTTTTGGGTTGGGCATTGCCGGCAATCGCCGCACCGTCGGACATTGCGTTGCTCCAATCCCTCACGAAGTCCCAACTGGAAGCGCGTTCGGTGGAGGATGTTCGGACTCAACTCCAAGCGGTTGCACTGGAACGCACCGAAACCATCGCTGCAGCGCGCCGTTACCCGGCAAGCTTGCGGAGTTCCAATCCGTTGGTGCGCAAATACATTCTGGCTGAAGTCGCCAACTCCATGCCCGCCGATTCGTTGTTTTCCACGGATTCCGACCTGCAACGCACGGTGAACCTGGCGCTGAAAATTATGAGCGGCCGCTTGTCTGAGAAGGCGCTTGCCTATGCGGCGTTCCAGCCGGCTCCCAAACCGCCCGAAAAACGGACCAAGCCCCGTCCCCTGTCGGAGTCGGCGACCGTCACGTCCCAACGGCCACTGGCCATCGACCTGTCGAAATCGGTTGTGGCAGAAGACCAGGGAATGGTGGGTGCCAGCAATGGAATCCTCGATCCCGGTGAGACGGCCACGCTTCGGCTTCAGTTCACCAACACGTCTTCGCGTCGGCTCATGTCGACGTCGGTGTATGTCCGTCGCCTGAGCGAGTGCCTGTACACCTCGCAGGCGCTTGACTCGGAGATCCAACTGCCCGAATTGGCGCCAGACGCCAGCGCAGCCGTCAACCTCAAGGTGTTTGCATCATCGGAGTGTTCCGGCCGAACCGGCAAGGTGTACATGGAAGCGCGCGACACGCATGAGTTCGCCTCCAAACCCTTGGCCTACACGCTCACCCTTTCGCTCAGCGATGCGGCCGAGGCCACGCTGGTCGATGTGCGAATCGACCGCGATGACTACGGCCACTCCGAACCCGCTGGCGATGCCCGCATCCAACCCAACGATCAAGTCGAGGTCAGTGCGTCCTTCGCGTTGCGGAAACCGGGGTACAGCTTCGCCGAACAAACAATCCTTGGCCCGGCTGGAGCTTCCGAGGCGAGCCACCAAACCGGACGCATCCCATTCCGTGCCATGAACGGGAGCTATGTGTCGCGAATGCACGACGACCTTGATCTCACCTTTCCGGGCAAAACCGAACTGTTGGCCAAACTCCGGCCGATCGCGGAAGCCTACGGGTGGACAGAACCCGGCGACGGTCGGGTGTACGTTGCGGTCGACACCCGATTTGGAACAAAGGAATCCGCTGCGGCAGCCGCGAAACCCGCTGCGGAGCCCACGTACACCTTCGACTCCGCTGCGCTGCAGCAGCACTTGGCAAAGCACCTCAACATCGAGGTCAACCGCACCTCAACCCCGCCGTCGGAAGGTCGAATCGCTGTGGGTTCCGTGGACGGTTTTCGCTTCGAGATCGATGATCCGGGGCCGCTGATGGTGAAGCTGCAAGAAATCGAGCTTCAAGTGACGCAGCCCACACCGCCTGCGCCGAGCTCCTACGCAGTCCGGCACTACATCGAACTTCCGATTTTTTGGGAGCACACACTGAACCCCACCTGCTCGTTGTCCACACCCCGATCCGCTCGAGCCATGAGTCCAATCGACATGACTGTGTCATACAGTGATGTACCCATTGGCAGCCGCATCCTGGTCAACGGTCTCGGGATTGCCTTTAGCGCAAACACCGAGACCGAAGCGGGCGACATTGAACTTGAACGCGTGTTGATGAAACCCGGAAAGGCATTGGTGGAACTGCGCATCATCGATCCGGACGGCACTACGATTTGTCAGGAAACCCAACGCATCACGGAAACCATGCCGATCGCGAAGCGTCCGCCAACAACAACACCCGCGACAACAGTTCCGGAGCTTCCCCTCGCAACGTTGACCACTAATGGCCACTTTGGCGGGCTCGGCGGACAGGACGTCACCGCCACCATCGGACGCTCGTTCGGGCTGGTCGTCTCGGGTGGAAGCATCGGCGCTGCCTCCACGGGGAGCCTCGGACTACGGGCCACTCAGCTGCTCGGTTCCGATCCCAATGGCATCCAAGTCAGCATCACGGAGTCGTTCGAATACGGCCGGCGGCTCGACAGCCACGTCACCCGAGGCGCGATCTACCTTTCATTCCACCGCAGGGTTGGCTTGAACGCCGGGGTTCACGTGATCGAACAGGACGAAAACGGCGAGATGAAACCGTCATTACGGCTCGGCATCGGTGGATTTTTCGGAGCGGTGCACTAGTCCGGATACGAGTGGTCCGCGTACTCTACCGAATCCCGAGCTTGTTCATTTTGTAGTGCAAGGTGCTGCGCGCCAACCCCAGCTCTCTGGCGGCGGCAGACCGATTGTTCTGGTGTTTCTCAAGAATGCGCTGAATGTACGCTCGCTCTGCGTCCCGGAGGGTACCGGCTGCGATGGGCCGCCCCGACGCGGCTGCCGCAGTCCCGACGCTGTGGAACTGAAGGGCGGAAGGCCCGATCCGCGGGCCGCGCATCACGTACGCTCGCGTCAACACGTTGCGCAACTCCCGAACATTGCCGGGCCATGAGTGGCGGCAGAGTACTTCGACCGCATCGTCGGTCACATGGGCTTCGGGGTGAAGGCTCCTGCACACGATTTCCGACAACAGCCGCAGGTCTTCGGTGCGGTCGCGCAACGGTGGCAACTCGACACTCAAGACGTGGAGTCGAAAGAACAGGTCTTCCCGAAACCGACCGCTTCGGACCGCTTCCGTGAGGTCGCGATTGGTCGCCGCCAACACGCGAACGTCGGGGTACTCCGCTGTCGTTGAACCGACGCGACGCACCTCACCGCTCTCCAGCGCACGCAACAGCTTCGCCTGTGCGGCCTCCGGAAGTTCACCAACCTCGTCCAAAAACAGCGTTCCACCGTCCGCTTCATGAAAGGCACCGTGCTTTCGGGCACTCGCGTCCGTAAATGCTCCTTTCTCATGACCAAACAGCTCTGATTCGAACAACGTGGGCGCGATTGCACCGCAATTGATCGCCACAAACGGTGCCGCCGCGCGCATGCCGTGGTCGTGAATTCCCCGGGCAGCCAGTTCTTTGCCGGTTCCCGATTCGCCGGTGATCAGCACCGGGTAGTGATGGGCCGCCATTCTCCGGAGGATTCCGAATGCGGTCAGCATCCGTTTGCTCTCGCCCACCATTTCACCAAACGTCTTCGCAAACGGCACCTCTTCGTCCTGCGATCGTTCGACGCGCAGGACGTTGTTGCCAACGGCGAGGGTTTCATCGGCGTACAGCGGTGTGATCGCGCGGACCCGCTCCCCGTCGATGTAGGCGGCACCCCGCCCGGGTTCGACCATGACCCGACCACGGCTGACGCGAACGTGGCAGTGCTCCTCCACGATGGATGCATCGGCGAAACGAAGGTCGGATTCACGACGACCGAGGCTCATCCGACTCTTCTTCAGCACTTTACGGGAACCCTCGTCCGGGCCTTTGAACACCACCAAGCAGGCCCGCTCCACAACCAGTCGGTCGGCACCCGCATCCATCACCACTTCATGGCCCCGGTCTGAGACGGTTTCTGCAGTGGGTCCGGCGACGTCAACAGTCGCCCGATAGACGATCCGAAATCCCCCGAGGCCAATCTCCGAGCCGTCGGTCAGGGGTGCCCGCTTGGTTGGTTTGCCATCCACGACGATGCCATGCCGAGACCGATCAATCACTTCGCACGCGCCATCGCGTTGAACCACAAAGCAATGGGTGCGACTGATGGCATCTCCAGGCAAGGCGACATCGCAAGTGTCGGCCCGGCCGATGCTGGTTCGATTGGACTGAAGTCGGTATTCGAGCAGTTTTTCTTCGCCGCGGTAAAACAGTAAGTTTGCCATTCTTCCTCCGAGGGTTCGCTGCGCACGGCAATCCTGCACGGTTCATGCCAATCGAGGACCCGACGACATTACCACTGCACAGGGAGCGAATTCCTCCCCGATCGACCCGGCGACGCCGGGCCACCGATTGACCGAACGACCGACACCTGTCAGATTACCGGCACCCATGGCCGAACTCACGCTAACGGTGCACCGAACTCACGGGCTCTCCGATGGAAGCACGGCCCTGGAAGCGCGCACCCCCGACGGACAGCTGGTCACGCTGTGGGAGGGTTCCCCCAACCATCGATCGAAGTGCGGTCACTTGGGGCTCGCCGACCCGTTGTTCGATGGGCTGCGTGACGGGCGACCGGTCTGGATTGAGAGTCGCCCCGGCTTGTGGCTGCTCTCGGATCTTCCCGCCTCGCTGGGCGCTGCGACGGCCCTGTGGCTCGGGAGTCGGCTCGCCGACGCCCTTGCCCGACTCCACTCCCTCGACCGCGCCCACGGGTCGGTGGGTTCCGAGACCGTGACCTTGCAGTCGGATGGCGCGCCGTGCTTGATCGGAGTGGGGCGGGTCGACGGGACCCCGCAAGCCGACCTTCGCGCCGCGATCGACCTGATTCAGCGCCTGCACCCCTTCGATGTCCTGCCGACGGAAAGCGGTTCGGCATCGAGCCTTGCGGCGAGCCTGCGCGAGCTGGCCCTGGAGCAACCCCACGGGCCCGTTGACCTCGCAACGCTCTTGATGGAGCAAGGTCGCCCACAGCAAGCAAGCCCGCGTTCACTCACCATCCACGTCACCCCACTGGGCATGTCGGATGAGGTTCAGCCCGACCTGGGCTCCGACGCGACGGGTCGGGGACTGCTGGACCGATGGGCCCCCCTCGAAGGCAGCGGCGAGATCACCGTTGATCCCACCGAGACCGCCGAATTCGCGCTCGCGGACTCTCAGGTTCACCACGACCTCTTGGGACGAATTCAAGGCGCACTCAACCGAGCAGCCGCCCGCCAGGAGGACGCGTTCTCGCCGCCCGGAGCGCACTTTCGATCGCACCTGCTCCACGAACCGCTGGACCCCCTGCCGGTCTCCAATGGGCTTCATCATGGCGCGCTGCACAACCCGGACGATCACGCGGAACAAACCGCCGAACGCTCGGTGTCCGAAGCAACCAACCCGAGCCTCCTGCCCATCGAAGAGACCGCGTCGGGCACCGGCGAAACCGGGGACACCGATGCACTCACGATTCAACCGTCGGTCATCACCGGATTGCTGTGGGCCACGGTTGTCGGAATGGTCGCAGCAGCGGTCATGCTGCTGGCGGTCTGGGCGATCATTTCCGGCGTTTTTTAGGGCGCTTTGCCGTGTGCTTCGGCGGCGGCGATCGGGGAGGAGCCTCGTCTTTTTCGGGGTAGATCTCGTGCACCCACTGCCGGTATGACTCGAAGGTGCCGTCGACGATGCTCGCCCGCATGCGCGCCATGAACGATGCAAACCACGTCAGGTTGTGAATGGTGGTGAGCGATGCGGCCAAGATCTCCCCAACCCGAAAGAGGTGGTGGAGGTAGGCACGGGTAAACCGCGTGCAGGTGTAGCAGTTGCACGACGTATCCGGTGGATACATGTCATTGCGGTACCGCTTATCGGTGATTCGAAGCCGGCCCTTGTCGGTATAGAACATGCCGGATCGGCTGTGCCGGGTCGCGATGACGCAATCGAACATGTCGATGCCCCGAGCGACCCCCTCGACCAAATCCAACGGGCGACCGACGCCCATCAAGTAGCGCGGCGACTCGACGGGCATGGGATCCACCGAGTAGTCGAGGACCTCGCACATTTTTTGGTGGCCCTCACCAACGCTCAGGCCGCCAAGCGCGTACCCGTCAAATCCAATGTCGGTGATTTGCCGCGCCGATCGTGCCCGCAAGTCGGGCCAAAACCCACCCTGGATGATGCCGAAGAGGGCCTGGGTTTGTCGCGTATGGGCCCGCTTGCAGCGCTCGGCCCACCGGGCGGTGCGGTCGACGCTCCGGATGGCCGCCTCCTTGTCCACGCCGAACGCCAAGCACTCGTCGAAGTTCATGGCGATGTCCGCGCCAAGCTGCTGCTGAATGTCCATCGATGTCTCGGGCGACAAAAACGTCTTCCGCCCATCCACCTCGTACGCAAACGTCACGCCGTCTTCGTCCACCTGCGACTTCTTCAACGAAAACACTTGGAAGCCACCCGAATCGGTCAAAATCGGCAAGTCCACATTCATCATCGAATGCAGTCCCCCGTGCTTGGCCACCAAACGCTCCCCGGGGCGCTGCGACAAGTGGTAGGTATTTGCCAAAATTATTTGAGAACCGGTCTGCGATAAATGCAGCGGCGAGAGCGACCGAATGGCGCCTTGTGTCCCGACTGGCATGAACACGGGGGTTTTGATCTCCCCGTGGGGCGTCGACAAGGTTGCTGCCCGCGCGCCTCCGTGAGTGGCTTCGATCAAGAATGGCAGGTGCTTCATGCCCTGACCTTACGCCGAAAGCTTCACCGTTGGCAAAAGGGCATTACATTGATCACCGACCAGGAGCCCCCCCGCAGTGCCGTTGTCCAAGACCCGCCCCACACCACTCCAGCCCGGCTCCCGCCTGGGCGATCACTACGCGATCGAAGGACTGGTGCGCTTGGGCGAGGGACGCATGTTCTACTTGGCCAACGACAACCGCCCGGACATGGCCCATCGAAAGTGCTTCGAGTGCGGCGCAACGGACACCCCGCGGAGCGACCCCCATTGCCTCCGATGTGGCGCTGAAATGCGCATGCGGCGTTTCTTGGTCAGCGCGCGCTGGGACCAGGATCTGTTCCGTCCTTACGCTCGGTACCAGGCGATGGGCCTCACCCACCCCGGATTGGTGCCCACCCTCGAGACCATCGAAGTCAACGGCGTGGTGTGCACCATCACCGACTGGGGTCAAGAGACCCTGATGGTGGACGAGTGCGCCCCCATCACGCGCAATCAAATGGTCGACCTGGCGTTGCGCAGCGTCGGACTGCTGGCCTTCTTGCAGACCAATGGCGTTGAGATCGCGCCGTTGACCCAAGCGAACTTCATCCGCACCGAGAACGGCGCGTTCAAATTGTTCGACCTTGAAATTCGGTCGGTCCAGGATGAGCCATTGCCCGGCAATCGGGTCCAACCCGGGCTCGAGAGCCTCGCGCGGACCCTGCGGCGGTTCACGGCGGTTCACGACCTGAGCATGATCGATGCGCTGGAGGGCGCCATCCGGGGGCGGTACGTCCGTCCGATGGAGTTTGGACGCTCCATCGAAGCCGCCATCGAGTCGGCCCCTTCCGATCGGGAAGCGCCCAATGCCGCGGCGATGACCGACGTCGGGCTGCTTCGGGTGCTCAACGAAGACAACTGGGGATGGGTACAGCTCACGCCCGATGTGCAGCTGTACGTCGCTGCCGATGGCATGGGCGGCCATGAGGCGGGCGAGGTCGCGAGCCGCATGGCGGTGGACACCATCTGCCGCGAGGCAGCCGTTCGATTTGAGCGCGCAAATCAGATCTCGCCGGAGATGCTTGAGAACATCCTGGACGAGTCCTTTCAAGCCGCCAACAACGGCATCAAGGACCACTCCGAGGAGCTCGGGAACGACATGGGCACCACGTTGGTGGCCGCGCTGGTGTACAAGCGTTCGCTCGCCTATGTGGCCAATGTGGGCGACTCTCGCGGGTACCTGATGCGGGACTCGGTGCTCCATCAGATCACCCGTGACCACAGCCTCGTTGCCCGAATGGTGGAGCAAAACCGCCTCAGCCCCGCGGAGGCACGGAACCATCCACACTCCAACATTTTGTTGCGAACGGTGGGGACGGAGCGCAACGTGGAAATCGACATCTTCAGTGTGGAACTGGAGAGCGGCGATCGCTTGATGCTGTGTTCCGATGGGCTGTGGGGCGAAATCGAAGACGAAGACATCGAGGCGATTTTGAATCACTATCAAGATCCTCGGGTCGTCTGCCGTGAGATGATTCGTGCCGCTCACCACGGCGGAGGAAAAGACAACATCACCGTCGTGATGGCCGAGATCCGCTGAGTCCAAACGACATGGACCTTCCCACCTCTGTGCTCAAACTCTGCCGTGCGGTCGATGCCAGTGGGGGACGGGCATGGGTGGTCGGGGGTGCCGTTCGCGACCACCTTCTGGGCCTGCAATCAAAAGACCACGACGTCGAGGTGCACCGCATCGAGGCGGATGACCTGCGGTCCATCTTGCGGTCGTTGGGGTCGGTCAATGAGATCGGCCGCAGCTTTGGCGTGTTCAAAGTCGTCATCGACGGCGACGCGATCGACGTCTCCATCCCGCGTCACGACTCTCAAGCGGGCACCGGCCACACCGACATCGTGGTGGTTGGCAACCCATTCATGGGGCTCGAGTCGGCCGCGAGGCGCCGCGACCTGACGGTGAACGCCATCGCGTACGACCCGCTGACGGACGAATACCAAGACTTCTTCGGCGGCATTCACGACATCAAGCGGGGTCAGCTCCGAGCGGTGGACCCCAACACGTTCACCGAGGATCCGCTCCGCGCCTTGCGGGTCGTCCAGTTCGCCGCGCGCTTCGGCTTCTCTGTGCACGACGATCTCGCCGGGTTGTGTCGGCGGATGGACCTGTACGCATTGCCCCCTGAGCGAATCTGGGGAGAACTGGAGAAATTGCTCATCAAGGCCCCGGTGCCCTCGATCGGCTGGTCGCTCCTGCACGCATTGGACATCGCCAACAAGCTCTTTCCGGAGCTCACAAACGCGCCACTGGGTCCGGTCGGGTCGGCCCTCGATCGGGCCGCCAACCAACGGGCAGCGATGGGCTCCAGTGGACGCGCGATCGCGTTGATGCTGGCGACCATGCTGAGCCGCGCGACCGCGGAACACGCCGAAGCGACGCTGGACCGACTGGCCCTGCACAAAATGCACGGGTACCCGGTGAGAAAGCGTGTCCTCGAGGCCATGGCCGCCGTACCCCACCTGACTGACGAAGCGTCGGACGCCATGCTCCGCCAGTTGGCCGACAAAACCGAACTCTTGCTCGCTTGCACGACCGCGTTCGCCGCATCCGGCTCCCGAGCGGCCTTGGGCAACCTCGACCGGGCCGACCAAATGGGCATCGCTCGCGAACCGCTCCCTCCGCTGTTGACCGGTGCCGACTTGCGCCGACGCGGCATCGAACAGGGCCCTGAGTTTGGCCGAATCTTGCGTTCGGTGCGCGAGGCCCAGATCGACGGCACCGTGCCGAGTCGGGATGCCGCCATCGTTTGGCTGGACGACCACCTCAAATGATGGGCGTCTGGTTGCTCGCCTTCACGGCGTGGGCGAGTCCGATGCCCACCGTGACCATGCACGACCAGTGGTTGACGGGCCGCCCGTTGACGCTGTCCATTCGGTACCACAACGCGACCGATGAACCGCTCGCCGTCCCCGACCTCTCGAACCGCCCCTGGCTGGTGAAATTCGACACGATTGATCCGGAGGGGGTCCGGCGCACGGTTCACAGCACGGAACCGGCCTCGGACGCGAATCGACCGCTCGTCCTGAAGAGCGGCGAGACCCGCATCAGCCGGTTCGAAATCCCAACGAGCCAAACGTGGGCCCCCGGAGTGGCGACGATCCGGGTGGTGATCGCCAACAACGAAGCCCTCAACCGCCCGGTTCGGTTCCTCGCAGACGATGCCATTGCCCACCGTCACTCCGCACGTCCCGTGGACCACACCGTCGGACCCGCCCCGACGGTCTTGAGCGTGCAGCGGAACGGCATCACCGATGTGTTCGTGGAGCACGGCGACCGCCTTCAGTACATGACCCGGGTGTCCGAGCCCATCAACGCCAGCGCCACAGTCGTACGGAGCGAGCGCCGCAGCAGCCAGTGGATCACCTGGGCAACCACCGATCACCCACTGTGGGCCCTTCGGAACGATCCCCACTCCACCGAGCGGGAAGCCCGACCCGTCGCGCTTCCGTGGCCCTCCGCGCGGCCCTGCGGCACCGGCGCGACGGTCGCCAGCGGTGCGCTGACCATTCCCGTGTGCATCCCGTCGCCCACCGGCCCGATAACCAAGACGGTGGCCGCCATCGTATCACCTCGAGGAGAGGCTTCCTTTCGGACCATCGGATCGTTCGCACCGATTCAAATTTTGACCAATGTCGATGCCTCGGGGGGCGCCGAGTTCGTGATCCTGCGGACCACCGGAGTGGACTGGGCATGGCTGGGAGACCCCACCATCACAGAGCGCCCCGCATTCATCCAGCGGGCCTGGCGGGGCGCCAACGCCACCGGAATCGCGTTCACCACTCCGGCGGGCTCATCGTCTGCCGCGGTGGCGATCGAAACACCGAACGCCGCCCTTCCAGTCATCGTTCCGTCTCCGCGTTGAACCAACAACGACAAACGCCCCCGGAGCGGGGGCGCTGGTCCACTGGAGCCGCGCGTGGCTCCTACTCGGCGCCACCATCGCAGCACAGGTCCGTGGCGGCGCACCACCCGTCCCTGTCGTATGCGTTGCCGTTCTCGTCGCTGCCGTAGACCGTGTCGCACAGGTCAGCGTCAACCGACCCCTCGTCCCCGCACATCTCGGGATTGGCGCAGCAGAACGCCCCCAAGCTCGCGGCGCACTGCGCGGCTTCCAGGCGTTCCGTGCAGGTCTTTGTCTGGCCTGCTGCGTTGAGCGACTCGCCCCGGATGAAGCACTCCGACTTGTCGATTCGGGAGCATCGTTCGTTCACGACAGCAACACCAAAGGACAGCACGCCATCATCAAGGGGCACGCTGAAGGTGTCCAAGACGACCGTGTACTCGACCCCTTCCTTCTGGTCGGTGTCGATGGTGCAGTACTCGGTGGTGGCCCGACCCGCGTGGGCATTGTCCATGCCGGTCTGCGCGCCCGACTGGAAGCACTCGCCGTACTCGATCTCAACGGTCTCGCCCTTCGAATCCGTGTAGAAGCCCGTGAAGTCACCGATCTCAACACCCGGTGATCCCGTGTAGTAGCTGCTCATCCCAGCAAAGAGGTCCAGGTCGCCGTCGTCGTTGTAAAAGTCGGGGTAGGCGTAGTCGTCTTGGCGGTTTGCCGGCGCGATCGACTGCGACCAGAACACCGTCTCCGGATCGACGATCAAGCAGACCTCATCGCCGGTCCCCACAAACGTGAAGGTCGCGCCGCCCTTCTTGCCGTCCTCGGGTTGGCCGAGCTGGCCAAAGTAGTACGGAAGGGTGCCCGTCTCGGCAACGTGTTGGTCGTAGCGTTCCTGACCGGTCAAACCGTCCAGTTCCGGCACATCGGAGTCCCACTTGGGGTCGCCCGCGTTGTCTTCGAGGTTGGGCTGGATGTACGCCAACGTCCCTTGTTGCTTGGCAACAAAGCTGTTGAGCGTGTCGGGATCCACCACCTCGAGTTCACCGATCTCGATGACTCCCGGGTAGGCATCCGACGGGGTGGGAACGAGATCTTTCGCGTTTCGGTCGCAGCCAACAAGGCCGCCAAACATCATGACACTGACCAATCCAACCATGGCTCAGCCCTCAAACTTGTAAGTGAAATCGATTACGAACTCATCGTCCGCGCTGTCGACCGTGTAGGGCTCGTCGACGATCCAGTCGCCTTCGTCGATGTACAGACCCGGGAAGTTCAACAGGTCGGGGTAGCTTGACCCCTTGTAAAACTGTTCGGTGTACCGGTAGTGCATGTCGCCTTCGGACTCATTGCACGAAGCGAAGTTGTAGCGTGCCGATGGCATGTCCACCCAACCCCACAACTCCATTCCGTCGACCACGAGGGCGTGGGGAATGGTGACGTCGGCCACGTAGTGGGTGCCCTCTTCGTTCAGCGAGAAGTAGGGCTTGAAGTAGGGCCTCACGTCTTCGTTCGGCTTGTCATCGACGAACGACAGTTCGTCATCCGACGTGACGTACTCGGTGGTGAAGCAGTGCTCTTGGTACGTGCTTGCGTTGGTGACTTCGGTGCCGTCGGGCGCCAAGATCGGTTCTTGCACCACATCCGAGAAAAAGTCGATGATCTCTTGGTAGTCGGTGTAGCGACCGGTCACGACCTTGCAACGCAGCTGCTCGTAGCAGGCGTAGTCGAAGCGGCCGACCGTCGTTCCGCCGTAGGGGTAGGTGTCGCCGGGGCGGTCGGAGTCGAGGATCGGGCCCATCTCGGGATGCGGGTAGGCGTACAGACCGGTCTCCACCGAGGGGAACGCACCGATGTACAAGGGTCCCAGCAGGCCCATCTGATCGGTGATGTCGAGGACGGGCTGACCGTCTTCATCCAAGGTGAAGCCATCGTCCACGATCGGCGTGCCGTCCGGGTCGATCAGCTGGAGCGATTCCAGGGCTTCGAGCGGGATTCGCACCACGCCCGTCAGGTCCTGCTGCTGCAGGTTTTCTTCGTAAGCACAGCCCCCGAGCGAGAGACCAACCAAACTGAGTGAAATAGTGCGCATGATTAGAACTCGTACCGGGCGCCTAACATCATCTCGACTGGATTTTGTCGCCCATAAATAATCCAGCGGTTGTCACCTGAAATACCGGCCGAGTCGCCTTGGCGGTTGTTCAGCAGGTTGTAAATCTCGGCCACGGCAAACAGCTTTCCAGTGCGAACCGGTACGGCCTGGTCCACCTTGAGGTTGATGCTCCACCAGGCTTCTTCCCGTGCGTACGTCCCAGCGGTCTGCTTGAGCATGCTGGACCCGTTGAAGTACCCGCCCGCGTACGACCGGCTCTCGGGGTTCCCGCTCTCGTAGAACACCACACCGCCAACCCGCGTGGTCCACGGATCGTTGGGAATGTCCCACGAGAATCCTGCGGACACGTCGTGGCGGACGTCGGTGAACAGGTACCCGTCAATGTAGTGCTTCACTTGCGGGGACACCGCCAGCACACTGGACGGCGAGCCCTGCACGGTACCGCGAGAGTAGGTCAGGGAGTAGTTCCCCTGCACCGCCCACCGGTCGGCCATGTTTCGCTGGAGCCCCACGTCCGTTCGGAAGTAGTTTCGTTGCGCAATGTTCGGGCTCCGCAGGCGCAGCGCCTGCTCGTAGGTGCCGTCCCGGGAACCGAGCACGTTGTACCCATCCTCGTCCCAGATGAGGTTCAGGTCATCGGCCGCCCAGAGGTTCCGTGTGAACTTCCCGGTGAAGTACAACTGCATCGCCAAGTCTTGGATCAACTCCCGCTCGCCACCGACGCTGAACTCGTCCGAGTGCGGTGCAATGACGCCTTCCTGGACGCTGCGCTTGCTGTTCAGCGGTTGGTAAATGTAGTTGTTGGAGGCCGGCGACTCGTACTCGCCGAAGTACTCGCCGAGGTTCAGCTTGTACCCGTTGCCGGACTGGCCCATGAACTGGGCCACGGCCAGACGACCCGAGTCGTTGAACCGACCGGCTGAACCCACAATCTTGGTCTTTCCGTTGGCCCATGGGTCCCAGATGACGCTGAACCGCGGTCCCCACAAGCCCACGTTGACGATCTCCTCGCCGACGTCGTTTCGCAACACCGACTTGTCGTAGCGGGTTCCAAACCGGAACGTCAGGTTGTCAACCGGCTTGTAGACGTCTTGAATGAACGCACCCCAGTGGTCGGCCGTGGACGTGAACTTGTAGGCCCCGGTGCTCTCCACCCAGTAGTAGTTCTGGAGTGTGCTGGGATCGTACGTGATCGCGTTCAGGTCGTAGAAGTACACGTTGCCGCTGTTTCCGTAGGCCTGGTCCCACGCCGTTGTATCGGCGCCGAACCCGACCTTGAAGTCGTGTGTGCCGGCAAACTCCACCTGGAGCAACGACAACTTGCTCTCAACGCTCATGCGCCAGCGGTCATCGAAGAGGAAGAACCCCGCGTTGTCGCTATCGAACGCGTTGTACTGCCCCAGACGCGCCGGCGTGAGGAAGTCGATGTTGTTCTCCAGTTCGGTCGGCTCGCACGGGTGGTACCCAAGGTCCGAGTCGTGGGTGCAGGGCACCGCGTATTGCTCGATGTAGGACTTTTGGACCAATGACTTGGTCTCCAAGAACATCTCGGGCGAGATGAACCAATCCCACTGCAGCGACGTCAGGAAGCCGCCCTGAGCCTGCCGATACTGCGCCTCGGGCTTTACGAAGCGGTCAGACTGATCGAGGTTATCGATGGCCGATGGGTCGGTTTGACCGATGACCGTGAACCGGTGTTCGGCGCTCGGTTGGGCGGTGAGCTTGGTGAACACGTAGTGCCCATCGAAGTCCCGGGGCAGGTCGATTCCCACATTGGAGATCAGCGACCGCGTGAACTGGTACGACGCGATGTACCAGATTTTGTCGCGCACGATGGGTCCGGAAACGGTGGAACCGGCGCGGATCACTTCGTACTGCGTGTCGAAATCGGTGGGTGCCAGCTCGTAGCCGTCGGCCGCGTAGCGCGCGTCCAGCTTGGGCGCCCAGTTTCCGTTCGTGTAGTAAATCCCGGTGTTGACTTCGAGGTTGTTTCCACCGCCCCGGGTCACCACGTTGATCGACCCGCCGAGGTTGTAGCCGTACTCGGGGTCAAAAGCCGAAGTCAGCACTTCGATTTGTTCGATGGCGTCGTAGTTGAAGTTCAGCGAGAACGTACCGGTCACCGGGTCGGTGATGTTCACACCGTCCAGCATGTAGGTGTTTTCGTTCGAGCTTGCCCCGCCAATGTTGGCGTTGGCGCCCCCGGTGACACCGGCTGCCATCTGGACGGCTTGCTGGTACGACCGACCGGCCGGAATGCGGTCAAGAAACTCCTTGGTGAGCACCGAGCCCCGCGTTGCCGACTCCGTATCGATGGTGGGGCGGGTTTCTTCGATGATCATCTCCTCACCGGCTTGTTGCAGCGGCAGGGTGATGGTCAAGATGGTGTTGCGCCCAACGTTGACGCCCAAGTTGGGGTACGTCTTCTTGGTGAACCCAGCCTTCGAGGCCACGAGTTCGTACATGCCCGGCGGGAGTTCCGCCAAGAAGAATCGGCCGTTTACATCGGTCTCGACCGACCGCATTCCCATCAGGTTTTCCGACGATACGGTGATGAGCACGGCGGGGATCGGCAGTCCGCCGTCGTCGACGACGACGCCCTTCACGGTTCCCGATGTCACCGAACCAAATGCGGCGGTTGGCGCGATGATGGCGACCATCAAAATCAACTTCAGCAATGAAATGAGTCGGGGCATGGCCCTTCCTTTTTGCAGTCCTGAGACAGGACGTGGAGCCCCTCTGGGGCGTGGCTCAACAATACGAGACTCAATGGGCTTATGGTGTTGCCGTGTGGACAGTCAAGAAAACGACGTCCCCGTCTGCAAAACATCCTCCCAACGCGCCGCGCTCCTCCCTCTACCACGTTCGTCTTCACCCCGCAGAATCGCCGCGGATCGCGCGTCCGATCTGCCCCACGAAACGTCAACGTCTCGCGAACTGACCCCCAGATACTGCGAAGGACTCCCCTTGGTGTTACGACCGGACATGACGCCGTGCCGAGGGTATACTCTCTGGTGCACTCCGCGCACGACCCATTGGAGCGACCCATGACCCGATTTCTGCCCGTTGCCTTGTTGGCCACCTGCATCGCAGGATTGAGCCCGACGGCCAGCGCCACCACAATGGTGAAGCTGAGCACCAACCAGATTGTCGATGCAGCCGACATCATCGTTCGCGGCACCGTGACCGAAGTCTGGGCGGAAGAGGATGAGAACGGCGTCGTCTGGACCCGCGCCCAACTCGAAGTCACAAAGACCTACAAAGGCGACCCGTCCAAGACCACCCACGTCATCGACCGCCTCGGCGGAACGTTCGGGGGTCACGTGTCGGTGGTTCACGGCTCGACGCGCTTCAGCCCCGGTGAGGACGCCGTGTTCTTCTTGGAAGCGCTCGGGTCCGGCCGCCTGTCGACCGTCGGCCTCAGTCAAGGCAAGTACACGCTCCAGCTGGACCCTTACTCCCGCGAGACCATCGCGCACCGCTTTATCCCCGCGCCGGGCCAAGCCTACGACCACCGGTTTCTGCCGCTGCCCGATGAGAGCAAGCGGGTCTCGCTGAGCGACTTCGAAGAAACCATCACCAACCGCGTCACTGCTGGCTGGGACGGGGAGCCCATCCCCGGAGTCAGCTTGGACCGGCTTCAACGCATCAACGCCAAGGGGTCAGCCCAATGATGGTCTCCGCACTGCTTCTTCCGATCCTCGCATCCGAACCCGCCCACGCCTGGAAACACAACCGCTGGGTGTGGGACCGCGACATGTTCCCGCTTGAGTGGTACATGGGGGACACCCCCGAAGACTCGCTGCCGGAGGGCATCGAGGCGGAAATTCTGACCGCCGCATGGGAGCACTGGGAAGTGGAGGCGCCCTGCGCCACGCTCTCAACGGAATACATGGGCGTCCGCGAGGGCAACCGCACCGGGAAAGAGAACGACGACGTCAACACGTTCTACTTCGACGACCCGCAAGACCAGATGGGCGCCGGCGTGTTGGGTGTGACGATCACCAACCAAACTTCCGACGTCGCGTTTACGCTCTCCGGAGAGACCTACACCTACGCCAAAGACTCCGACATCATCTTCAACAAGGACATCGACTGGGACACCGATGAGGGCATCGCCAACGGCTGCACCCGCGAGTACTCCCTGGAAGCCGTCGCCACCCATGAGATCGGTCACCTCTGGGGCCTCGGCCATTCGTGCGAAGAGGGCGAGACGTGCACCGACCTCGATCTTCGCTACGCAACAATGTACTGGTCGATCGGGCCGTGCAGCACCTATCAAAGCGACCTCAGCGACGACGACATTGAGGGGATCACTGCCTTGTACGGTCCGTACGCCAGCTTCTCTTCGGAGTCGCAGCGCAACGGGAGCGCGCCCCTTGAAGTTTGCTTTGACATCGAGATGGATGACGAAGGCGAGGGGTTCGAGATTGAGTGGAACTTCGGCGATGGCACCACCTCCGTGGAGACCACTTCGCCCGTGTGCCACACCTACACCGAGGCGGGTCAATACTCCGTCAACATGCAGGTCACCGGCACCCAAGAGCAATGCGGCGAGTGGGAGTTCACGCAACGCGAGCTGGCCTACGTGACGGTCTGCGACACCCCCGTCCCCGCGGATGGCTTCAGCGGCATGTTCACCTACGAGCCCGTGGAAGACTTCGTGTACCAGATGGTCAACCAAGTCGACACCAGCGTGTACGGGTGCATCGAGCGCATCCGGTGGGACGTGTTCAAGGGCAACAGCACGGAACCGATGCGGACCATCAGCGCGTGGTCTCCCAAAATCGACTTCGAGGAAGAGGGCGACTACCGGGTGGTCTTGTATGTGGGCGCCCCCGGCGACCTGGTGGCGGCGGAAGAGCTGCTCATCAAAGTGGAAGAAGTGGGCGCGTCGGGTTGCGCAACGGCGCCATCGACGGGCGGGTTGGCTGGCCTCCTCATCGGACTGGCGGGCCTGATGATTCGTCGGCGCGACTGACCTCGAGACCCCATCGATGCTGCACACGATGCCGCTGATCGCGGCCGGCCTGATTCTGCTCGGGGCGGCCACGCCTGCTTGGGGAAAGAGCGTCCTGTTGGACCGCCACCCGGAGCGGGTCACGGAGCTGGTCCTCGCCGACCAATCCCGCGACGCCGTTCCGGCCCATGCACCCGTCCAAGGACCGTGGCGGATCGTCCACAGCATCGATGGGGTGCGCACGTGGGAAGCGCGCCTTCCGGTGCGACCGCGAACACTCTTTTTTCACCGTCCACCCAGCGGCATGAAGCTGGAGCGCAGGAGCAAGGATGCGCCCGATCGCTTCCGAACGGTATCGCCGAAGAGCGGCGTCGAAAACTCGGGCAAGACCAACACCTGGGCCTTTTCTGCCAACACCATTCACGTCCGCCGCCCCATCGCGGACGGCCCGCCGAAGGCCGGTGAGTACCGCGTTCGGTACCCGCGGGCACGCGAGCGCGAACGAGCGTTGAATCGCAGCATGTCCGACGTGTCCGATGCCGAGTTCGTGTTCCGCAGCGTTCAGATCGGAGACACCAACCGGCACGGGCTGTTTCTGCCGGCCCCGTCGCGGATTCGGTATGCGGTGGATGTGCCGGACAACGGCGTCCTGCGGTTTGATGCGATTCTCGTCCCGCCCGAGAGCGTGCTTGACGGACAGCAGTCGGACGGCGCAACGGCCGTGATCTCGGTGGGCTCGGGGGGCACGTCCACGGAAGTCGCGCGGGTCGCGGTGTCGGCCACCGAGGCGCGTCACCGAATCGACCTATCGGCGTTTGCTGGTCAGCAAATCGAGCTGGGGATCGCCACGGAAACCGGTGCAACCGGGACCCTCGACTACGTGTTCATTGCCGAACCGACGGTCTACACACCCACGCCCAACCCGCAACGCATGGTGCTGGTGTTCATCGATACACTCCGCGCGGACGCGCTGGGCCTGTATGGATACGAGCGGGATACAAGCCCCAAGTTGGATGCGTGGTCGAGCGAAGCCGCCGTGTTCACGCAGGCCCGATCGGTGGCCCCTTGGACGCTGCCATCGGCCCGCACGATGGTCACGGGAACGCACCCAGAGCGCTGGGACAAGGTCGAAAAGCTTCAAGACCGACTGGCAAGCAACGGCTGGGCCACGGGAATGGTTGCCGGCAACGTGTATTTGTCGTCGAACTTCGAGATGGCCGACGGATGGGGGATGCATCAGTGCATCAACTGGCCTCAAGGCTCGGTCCAAATCCAGCGCGGCCTGGCGTTTCTCGAACGATACCGCGACCAAGATGCGTTCCTGATGCTGCACTTGATGGACATGCACTTGCCCTACACCGAGCCCTTCCAGTACCGGTCGCTGTTTGCGGGCTCGCCACCGAGTGAGCTGGGCAGCAGCTACTTCCTCCGCCACGAAATCACGCGCGCCGCACGCACCATGGGCGAGGATGGCAAGGCCTACGTTCGCGGCCGATACGACAACAACATGCGGTACTTGGACGACCAACTCGCGCGCTTCTTTCAGCGCATCGGCGACGACGCCGTCGTGATGATCGTTTCAGACCACGGCGAAGAATTTTGGGATCACGGTGGCTTTGAGCACGGGCACACCCTGTACGACGAACTGCTGCGCGTTCCGATGATCTTGAAGGGCCCGGGCATCGAGCCGGGGGTGTTTCGTGCCCCCACCAGCCTGATCGACGTGGCGCCCACTTTCGCGGGGATTGCCGGCGTCGACGGGGCGGGCATGGAGGGCTCCGACCTTCGGCTCTTGGCGAGTGGAAAAGCCACCGACATGTTCCGTCAGCGACCGCAAGCCTTCGGACGGCCCCTTTACGGCCTGCGCCGATGGGGGAGCCTGGAGAACGGCACCAAGTTCATGGTTCACCAAGGCGTCGAAGAACTCTATGACCTGGATTCCGACCCCGGCGAGCAAGTCAACTTGGCAACCACCGTCGACACCGCCGATGCAAAACGCGCCATCGGCACCGCTCTCGACCGTCCCGTGGGTGCCGTGTGGCGGATGGTGCTCGACAAGTCATCCAGCGGCGACGCCGTCACGGTGACGTTGAACGCTGCCGTTGCGGCCGCATGGGTCGGCGACGACCCCACCATGAAGGGGAAAGCCTCCGTCAGCATCGACACCGACAAGACGGTGATTCGGTGGCCAAAGCAACGGGGCATGGTTGAGGTGTTTTTGGTGCCTCCGGATCCGCTCCCAGACACCCTTGAGGTCGGCATGTCGATTGGAAAACGCACCGGACTCCGGTCCGTGGTGTTGGTCGGCCGCGACCGCCCAAAGGCCGGTCGCCCCGACAACCTCTTCACCGAACGATTGGCTGGGCGACAAATCCGCATGACCACCACGGTCGCACCCATCCCCTCCGATGTGGACGGAACGATTCAGGGATTCGACGCCGAAGTGGCAGGCGACCTCGAGAGTTTGGGCTACATCGACTCGGAAGACTGACGGAGACCGATGCACCGCCGGTGCGTTTGGCGCTACACTGTCATGACCGCACACGCGCTCGACCGACTCGGTCCGTCCAGTTTGGAGAACCCATGAACGCACGAACCACACTGACTGCCGCCTTTCTGCTGCTGCTGCCTGGCTTGGCGGCGGCGAAACCCGCCGGTGACGAACCGCATCCGTCCCCCCAAGCCGATGAACAGTATCGCCGGGACGCCCGCAAGCTGATGAAGCACCTGTACGACGCCAACCCCGCGAAGTTCGAGGTGCTGATGGAGATGCGCGAGAACAACCCTCAAGAGTTTCGCGCCGTCATGAAGAAGATGCTGGATGAGAAAAAAGCGAGCGGCTTCGGTGCCCACGCCAGTCATGCGGAAAACCAAAAACGACGCGAGCGGCGAGAAGATTTTCGAGACGCCCTCAACGACCATCTGGCGGCGCGGGGCAAAGACAAAGCCCGGACTCACGACCAGCTCTTGGAGCTGGCCGAGGAAATTTTTCAAGCCAAGCAAGAGCGAAGGCAGGAAAAAATCGATGCCTTGCGGCAGGAACTCCAGCGACTCGAGGCCGAAGTCGCTGAGCGCGAAGAGAACCGCGAAGCGCTGATCGAAGACTTCGTGACCTTGAAGGTGAAAGCCGCCGAGTCGCGCGGGTTGTAGTCGAGTCCGGTTGCGAGCCGCGGGTTTGTTGCCCGGGTGCCCAACCAGCCATTAGCTTTGAGTGACACCCCTTTTTCGAGGACCGCTCAATGGCCGCACCCACCATCCCTGCTCGCCTGCTTGCACAAGCCACCACTCGTCCGTCCGCTCCGGCCTACCATGTCCGCGGGTCCGACGGGTGGGAGCCCACCTCGTGGTCCGGCTACGCCGCGAATGTGCGACGGGTCGCCGCAGCACTGCTGGCAACCGGCGGAACGGACGGACAAGTGGTGTGCATCCTCGGGAACAACCGCCCAGAATGGGTCGAGATGGACTTGGGTGCAATGTGCATCAACATGATCCCGGCGGGAATCTACCAAACCTGTTCCCCCGAGGAAGTGGCCTACATCATCAATCACTCCGAGGCCCCCATTGTCTTGGTGGAAAACGAAGCCCAGTGGGCCAAGGTCAACGAAGTCCGGGGCGACTTGCCCAACCTCAAACGCATCGTCACCATGCGCGGCGCGTCCATCGACGATGCAGACACCTTGACCTGGGATGAGTTCTTGGCCTTGGGGGATGAGGTGGACCCGGCGGACGTTGACGCCCGCGTGAAGGGGCTCAACCCCTCGGATCCCGCCACGTTCATCTACACATCGGGAACAACCGGGCCGCCCAAGGCCGTGATGCTCTCCCACGACAACC
Organism: Myxococcota bacterium; assembly: GCA_036156175.1. Lineage (GTDB taxonomy): Bacteria > Myxococcota_A > UBA796 > UBA796 > UBA796 > UBA796. Next base: position 1,693 of record JAYZVA010000140.1, on the reverse strand, counting down.
TGGCATGGACGGCCGACACCGCCGTCAGCATCGTCGACCAAACGCATCTCGACACGAGCCTCAGCTACCTGCCCCTGTCTCACATTGCGGAGCAAATGTTCACGCTTCATGCCCCCATTACGTCGGGTGCGAGCGTCTACTTTGCGGAAGGAATTGAGCAAATGCCCGACAACCTCAAAGAGGTGCAGCCCACCGTGTTCTTCGGCGTGCCGCGGGTGTGGGAGAAGTTTCATGCGGGCATCTCTGCGAAGCTGAAGCTCGCGACGGGCATCAAGCTCCGCTTGGTCAACTTCGCCCGCCGTACGGGGGCCGAAGCCAACGCACTGCGCAACCAGGGAAAACCGCTCGGTCCGGCCTTGGCGCTGAAGTACAAGCTCGCAAACAAACTCATTTTCTCCAAGCTCAAGCCCGCGATTGGAATGGGCAACGCACGCATCTGCGTGAGCGGCGCGGCACCCATTGCCCCCGACGTGCTCGAGTTTATGGCGAGCCTCGACGTGACGATTCTGGAGGTCTACGGCCAATCCGAGGGTTCCGGTCCAACCACCTTCAACATCCCCGGACGCACGCAATTTGGCACGGTCGGCGTCCGACTCAACGGCGTGGAAGTGAAGATCGCCGACGACGGCGAAATCCTGCTCAAAGGTCGCAACGTCTTCTTGGGCTACTCCAAAGATGCCGAGGCCACCGAGGCCGCACTGGACAAGGACGGCTGGCTCTATTCGGGCGACTTGGGCGCCTTCGACGACAACGGCTTCCTGACCATCACGGGCCGCAAAAAGGACATCATCATCACCGCTGGCGGCAAGAACATTGCGCCCAAAAACATCGAAGCGGCCTTGATGGAACACGAAGCCATCAGCCAAGCGGTCGTCATCGGGGATCGCCGAAAGTTTTTGTCGGCCTTGGTGGCCATCAATCCCGAGCGCGCCGCCGAGGCCAACGGCGACCTCAGCAGTTTCACCGAAAGCATTCAATCCCATGTCGACGCCATCAATGCCCGGTTCGCGCGCGTGGAGCACGTGCGAAAGTTCACCATCCTCCCGCGGGAACTGGATCAGGAAAATGCTGAATTGACGCCGACAATGAAAATTAAACGACGCATCGTGAACGACAACTGGGTCGATGCGATCGATGCGATGTACGCCGATTGATGGCCCCAAGGTGTTGGCGTGTCAATGATTTTCTGTCACACGGTTGTTGACGAACACCCCCATCAACCGGATATGCTGGCGTAGCCGCAGAAGGACATCCCGTCGGTCTGCGGCTGCTTCACTATGGAGGAGACCATGAAGCTTCTACTGCTCACCCTTCCCGCATTGCTCGTTTTGGGCGCTTGTGGCGACAAGGACGACGATACCGGTCACGACGATCACGCTGACCACGACGCCGACGCTGACGCCGACGCTGATGCCGACGCTGATGCCGACGCCGACGCCGATGCAGACGCCGACGCCGACGCCGACGCCGACGCCGACGCCGATGCAGACGCTGACGCTGACGCCGACGCTGATGCCGACGCCGACGCCGACGCTGATGCCGACGCCGACGCTGATGCCGACGCTGACGCCGACGCCGACGCTGACGCGGACGCTGACGCTGACGCCGACGACACTGGCGTCTAGTCACGGGTTGGCGTTCCGCGAAAGCGGGGCTCCAAACTTGGCACCCAGTCTACGGACTGGGTGCTTTT
>JAYZVA010000139.1:0-5730 GCA_036156175.1 Myxococcota bacterium | reverse complement strand
GCAGGTCTTCGTCCCGATGGTGGGCGCCTCAATCGGCCTCGCCGTGTTTGGTTTGATCGCCGCTGGAGTGCTCCAGGGTTTCGTGGCGCTGCCCTAAGCGCTCAACAACGCAAACGCAGCGAGTGGCCACAAGTAGAATGCAAAGTTGCGGAAATCCCCCTTCCGAACCAGGCGAATCAAGAGCGTGAGCGCGAGGTATCCAGAGACTGCGCTGCTGAACACGCCAACGGCAATCGGGCCCATGCTCGTTTCGTCCAGAGACATGTCGCCAAACTTCAACACGCACGCGCCAGCAATCGCGGGGATCGACAAGAGAAAGCTGAATCGCGCTGCTGCCTCCCGGTCCATTCCGAGAAACAAGCCCGCCGCGATTGTGCTTCCACTTCGACTGATTCCCGGAGTAATGGCGAGGCCTTGCGCCAAGCCAACCGCAATCGCCCGGGACACCGGCAGGTCACTCGCTTGGATCGCCCCTTGTTTGAACCGTCCCGTCGCCCAGAGCACCGTGCCTGTGATCGCAAAGGCAACCCCCACTGCACGGGGATTGTGAAACAACCGCTCGAAGAGGTCTTCCAAAGACAGGCCAATTGCCGCCGTGGGCAACGTGGCCGCAACCAGCAGCATCAAGAGCCGAACCCCGGGTCGCTGCAAGTAGGCACCCGTCCCGATGGTCGCATCCCGAACCACGCCCCCCAGGTCAGCGCGGTACACCCACAGCACAGGGATCAAGGTTCCGAGGTGCAGGGCCAGATCGAAGGCAATGGGGTCACCAGCAACCGGTAGCCACTGCTGAAAGAGCACGAGATGCCCGCTCGATGAAACGGGCAGAAACTCGGTGACGCCCTGGACCACACCCAACAACATTGCACTGAGGTATTCGTTCATTGGAGTTGTTGAACCATCCGGGTCGCGGCGTGAGCAGGGTCCAATGAGCGTATCGATTTATGGTCGGCCCAACCACATCACAAAACGAACAATCGCCTGGAGGGGTGCTCCAGGCGACTGCAATAAAATGGCGGGGTTGACGGGACTCGAACCCGCGGCCTCCGGCGTGACAGGCCGGCGTTCTAACCAAACTGAACTACAACCCCAACGATGGTAAAGATTTGGGCAGAGCCGGGCTCGAACCGACGACCCTCTCGGTGTAAACGAGATGCTCTCCCAACTGAGCTATCCGCCCAAAGTGTCTCAAAGACCAATGCAAATACCCAGGCGCTCCAGGACTGTCAAGGGCCTCTCGATGCAGAAAATGGTCCAATCCCGATGCGAACCGAACGAACGCGGTCACCGGACACAACCTTCAGTGTTCGGATGCGCTCGGCAACGCTGCAGGCATGGGATCGTCGAGCCCAGGAGCCTCTTTGGGCACGCCATGAAACAGGACTCGCCCATCTGCGGGCTTTAGAGCGATCGCGAGCACTTCATCCACGTGCGACACCGAAGTCATTTGGATCTCGTTGGTCACCGTTTCGGGAACATCCGGAATGTCTTTCACATTCTCCGCCGGCAGCAACACCTGCGTGATGCCTCCGCGATGGGCCGCCATGGACTTCTCCTTGAGGCCCCCGATGGCCAAGACTTTGCCCCGAAGCGAAATCTCTCCCGTCATGGCGATGTCACGCCGAACCGGATGCCCCGTCAACGCAGACACCATTGCGGTCGCCATGGCGATACCAGCTGACGGCCCGTCGGTCTTGAGGCTGTTGCCCGGGTAGTGAATGTGAAAGTCGTACTTGTCGTGAAACTCTGGGTCCAGACCCAGGCTTCGCTGCCGCGACCGAATGTACGAAAACGCGGCTTGAGCGCTCTCCTTGAGCCAGTCCCCAAGCCGTCCGGTGAGGATCAACTTGCCGGAACCCGGGACAACCGCCACCTCGATGTCCAGCAACTCACCGCCCCACGGTGTGACGGCCATTCCCTTCACAGCACCCACCTGGTCATCCCGTTCCAGGGCATTTCGGCTGTACTTCGGCGTCCCCAGGATGTCGTGAATGTTCTCCGCAGTCACGTTGACCACTTCATCAAGCCGCTCGCTGACGACCCGCCGCGCGACTTTTCGGCAGACTTTCGCCACTTCGCGGTCGAGTGTGCGGACGCCACTCTCCCGGGTGTACTCGCGAATGATTCGCTCCGTCGCCTGCTTGGATACTTCGACCTGGCTTTCGTTCAGACCGTTCTTTTTGATCTGCTTGGGCAACAGATATCGTCGGGCGATCGCCAGCTTTTCTTCCTCGGTGTACCCCGAAAGCTGGATGATCTCGAGCCGGTCTCGTAGCGCAGCGGGGATCCCCTGAAGCGTGTTGGCCGTGCAGACAAAGAACACCTTTGAGAGGTCGTATCCAACGTCGAGGTAGTGGTCCTGGAAGGACTCGTTTTGTTCTGGGTCGAGCACCTCGAGCAGTGCGGCAGACGGATCCCCGCGGAAATCGGTGCTCATCTTGTCGATTTCATCGAGAAGAAGCACCGGGTTCGCAGAACCCGCTTTCTTGATGCTCTGGATGATCTTGCCGGGCATCGCGCCAATGTAGGTCCGGCGATGCCCCCGAATTTCAGCCTCGTCGCGCACACCGCCGAGGGCTTGGCGGACAAACGTGCGGTTTGTTGCACGGGCGATCGACCTCGCGAGCGACGTCTTGCCGACCCCGGGGGGACCAACGAGGCACAAGATTGGGCCCTCGATGCGATCCACCAGGCTGGCCACGGCAAGGTGGTCCAGGATCCGCTCTTTGACTTCCTCCAAGCCGTAATGGTCTTGGTCGAGTACGTCACCGGCTTGATTGATCTCCAGGTTCTCGTCCGTGACGTGGGTCCACGGAAGCGACAACATCCAATCGATGTAGTTGCGCACGACCGTTGCTTCAGCCGACATCGGGCTCATCAGCTTCAACTTCCGAAACTCTCGTTCCGCGCGTTCCCGGGCCTCATCCGGCAAGTCCGACTCGGCGATCCGATGGGCGATTTCTTCCATCTCGGTCCGACCTTCATCTTTGCTGCCCAGTTCCTTCTGAATCGCATGCATTTGTTCGTTGAGGTAGTACTCCTTCTGCGTGCGCTCCATCTGCTTTTTGACGCGGCTCTTGATCTTCTTTTCTACCTGAAGAATCTCGATCTCACCTTGCACGAAGCGCAGAATGGTCTCGAGGCGCCCGCGAACAGAGCGGTCCTTGAGGAGGTTTTGCCGATCCTCGTGTTTGAAGCCGAGGTGCGCCACCAATGTGTCTGCAAGCCGACCGGGTTCTTCAAGCGATGCCACGGTCAACAGCATCTCGGGTGGAATCCCCTTGTTCAACTTCACGAACTGTTCGAACGACGTCTTGACCGAACGAACCAAGGCGGTCATTTCCTCGCCCGTCTCGCAGTCGTCGTCCATCAGCTCCACCTGCACGCGGTAGTGGCTCTCGCCCTCCACAAACCGGAGGATGCGAGCCCGCTGCTTGCCCTCGACAAGCACCTTCAGGTTGTCGTCGGGCAAGCGCAGCATCTGGTGGATGCTGGCCACGGTACCCGTCTCGAAGATGTCGCCCTGCTGAGGCTCTGTGGTTCGCCCGTTTCGTTGAGCGACCAGCAGCACCATCCGGTCACCGGCGTCCGCCTGACCGAGCGCGGCGCGGGAACGGGGACGACCAACAATCAGCGGAACCACCATGTGCGGGAAGACGACCAAGTCCCGCAGTGGGAGCATTGGAAGCTCAAGAATCGTGGGTTCGGTTTTGTTGGTCATCAGTCCTCCAGTCAGGCAGTGATTACGCCCACTCGGCCTCGTTTTCGTACACCAAAATGGGGTCCTTCTTGCGCTCCACAACCTCTTCAGAAATGATGCACTCCTTGACGTTGTCACGGCCTGGCAGGTCGTACATCACGTCGAGCATGATTTCTTCGAGGATGGCTCGCAGCCCCCGTGCACCGGTGTCCCGCCGGATCGCCTCGCTGGCGATGGACGCGAGGGCACCATCGGTGAATTTCAGGTGCACATTCTCCATCTCGAACAGTTTTTGGTACTGCTTGATCAGCGCATTTTTCGGTTCGGTCAAAATCCGCACCAACGCCTCTTCGTCCAACTCGGCCAACGCAGCGTGTACCGGCAGACGCCCCACAAACTCGGGAATCATTCCAAATCGAAGCAAGTCTTCGGTTTCGACTTGAGCCAACAGCGCACTGCGGCTGAGGTCTTTGTGGTCTTGAACCGTGGCGCCGAAACCGATTCCGGACTTGTTGATGCGTTCTTCGATGATCTTGTCGAGCCCGACAAATGCACCGCCGCAGACGAACAAAATGTTGGTGGTGTCGACCTGCAAAAACTCTTGTTGGGGGTGCTTGCGACCACCTTTCGGTGGCACGTTGGCGACGGTTCCTTCGATGATCTTCAGCAGCGCCTGCTGGACGCCCTCACCCGAGACATCCCGCGTGATCGATGGGTTCTCACCCTTGCGGCTGACCTTGTCGATCTCGTCAACGTAGATGATGCCCTTGGTGGCTCGCTCAACGTTGTAGTCGGCGGACTGAAACAGGCTCAAGATGATGTTTTCAACGTCTTCACCAACGTAGCCGGCTTCCGTCAGGCTGGTCGCGTCAACGATCGTGAAGGGGACGTTGAGAAACCTCGCCAACGTCTGCGCGAGCAGCGTCTTGCCGGTTCCCGTGGGGCCGATGATCAAGATGTTTGATTTCTGAAGCTCGACATCGTCGTGGCCAGACCGGCTATCGATCCGCTTGTAGTGATTGTGGACCGCGACCGACAGGATCTTCTTCGCTCGGTCTTGGCCGATCACGTAGTCGTCGAGATGAACCTTGATTTCTTTCGGCTTTGGAACCAAGGCGCGAGAAGCGTAATAATCCTCGCGCTCGTACTCTTCGGTGATGATGTCGTTGCACAGCTCCACGCACTCGTCGCAGATGTAGACGGATGGACCGGCAATCAGCTTGCGCACTTCGCGCTGTGATTTGCCGCAGAAGCTGCAGGAAAGGTTGCGTCCGGATGTGGGTTTGCGGCTCACGATTTGAGGCTCCTGAAGGGTGGCCGAAGCCACTCAGTGGGTGCGCGGACGCGCCGAGATGTTTGGGATATCGGCACGGCCAAAACAAAATGAAGGCGAAATGCACCCGGTGTCAAAACCGACTGCATTTCGCCTGCAAAGGGGATTACTCTGTGGCGGTTTCGTCGGTGGTGTCCGCGTCGTCCCCACCGGAGGGCGCGCCCACGACTTCGTCGATCAGGCCGTACTTCAGCGCCGTGACAGGGTCCATGATGTTGTCCCGCTCGGTGTCCAACTTGACTTGCTCCACCGTCTGCCCGGTGTGATGCGCCAAGATTTCGTTGCAGTGTTGCCGAAGCCGCAGGATCTCTTTCGCGTGAATCTCAATGTCCGACGCCTGTCCTTGCGCCCCGCCGTGCGGCTGGTGGATCAGCACTCGCGCATGCGGCAGAGCCCGTCGCTTTCCAGCGGCACCGGCCGCGAGCAGGAGGGCCCCCATTGATGCGGCCTGGCCCATGCAGATGGTCGCCACGTCGGGGCGGATGTACTGCATGGTGTCGTAGATCGCCATTCCGGCTGTGATCACCCCGCCAGGGCTGTTGATGTAGAGGTAGATGTCCTTCTCAGGATCCTGACTCTCCAGAAACAACAACTGCGCGATAATTGCGTTCGCAACTGTATCATTGACCTGGGTACCCAGGAACACAATGCGGTCCATCAACAACCGCGAGTAAATATCGTAGGCGCGCTCACCACC
>JAYZVA010000138.1:0-22359 GCA_036156175.1 Myxococcota bacterium | reverse complement strand
GTCCGATATGCCTCCAACGGTTGCACTCATCACCATCGACACGTGGAGGGCCGACCACTTCACACCGGACTTAACTCCCGCGATCTGGGCGATGGCAGAGTCGGGAGAGCGCTACGAGAACGCGTGGTCGCCCATGGGGTTGACCACGCCTGCCCACGCGACGATGTTCACGGGGGTTCTGCCATGGGAACACGGGACCTGGGCCAACAATCACCATGGATACGCTTTGGGAGAATCGATTCCCGTGTTGATGGAGTCGGATCGGTACGCGGGATGGGCCAAAGGAGCGTTTGTGAGTGCCTACCCGGCGGGTCCCGAGGGCGGATTGGCGCGAGGTTGGGACGTCTTTGATGGGCCAGAGTCCGGTGAACGTCCCGGTTCGATCGCCGTTGAGCGTGCATTGGAGTGGTTGCCCACGGACCAGGCAACGCTCCTCTGGGTGCACATCTATGAGCCCCATGGGCCGTACGAGGGAAAGGGGGCTACTGAACGGGCGCGCTATGCAGAGGAGGTGGCCAAGGCGGATCGGATCGTTGCGCCGCTGCTGGCAGCGCTCGGCGAACGAAACGCGACCATCGTGGTCACGTCGGATCACGGTGAGGTGCTGGACGAAGAGCGGTGTAGCTACCAGCACGAGCGATCGATTTCGGATCACGTCTTGAAAGTGCCCTTGGTTCGTTGGATGCCGGAAATGACGCCAGCCGTGCGAGCGGAATGGGTTGGACTCACCGACGTTCCAGCCTTGCTCGCAGGGGAGTCGATTGGTGGGCGAGACCATTGGGTTGGTCAAAGCGGCATGTGCGAGAGTGACTGCGCTCCCGGATGCAGCCCAGCGGGTTTGACCGGACGCGATACCGTTGCCATCGACCCCAGCGGTCGACGGGTGAATCGCCCCGGACGGGGTCGGTTCAGCATCGGAACGCCTTCCGACGGCCTCGAGCAGCGACTGGATGCAGTGCCACCGGTTCCCCCGCCATCCGATGCCCAGACCGAACAGGGCAGGGCGCTTGGCTACATCGACCCGTTGTGAGCAGCGGGTGCTGCTATTGACGACGCTTGTTCAGGGTTCGCCGCTTGCGGGTACCCTTCTCGTTTTTTGGCTTGGGTCGCGCGTAGCCTTTCTTGTACCGCGATTTTTGACCCGCATCCCGTGGATCGCCTCCGTTTGCAATCTCATGCAGGCGGCGGACCTCATCACCCGAAAGCGGGCGTATCTTGCCGCGCTCGCAATGCCGGGCAGCGATGGTTGCAAAGCTCTCCCGCCGCAGTTTTGAGACGGGGTGGTTCACGGTCTCGAACAGGCGTCGAATGAGCCGGTTCTTGCCCTCGGTCACCGTCACTTCGACCCATGCATTGCCCTTGTCTGTGGTCTCCACCACGCGCGCTTTGCACGGCGCCGTGCGCCCATCCTCGAGTCGAATGCCATTCCGAATGCGGTTGAGGGTCTTCTCATCGGGCGCCCGCCACACCTTGACCATGTAGCGTTTTGGTACGTGCATGGATGGGTGGGTCAGTTTGTGGGCGAGGTCTCCATCGTTGGTCAGCAACAGGACTCCTTCGGTGTCCATATCGAGGCGCCCGACCGGCTCCACTCGCTCCTTGATTCCGCCCATCAGTTCAAAGACAGTCTTGCGTTCTTCTGGATCGTTGCGGCCCGTGATGTAGCCCCGTGGCTTGTTCAGCAGGTAGTACACGTGTCGCGGTGCGGCCGGTAGCGGCAGGTCGTCGACCGTGATTCGGTCCGCTGATTGAACCGGGTGGCCCGGGTGGTGAATCGGCTCGCCGTTCACTTTCACCCGACCCGCCTCAACGATGCCTTCGGCTTCGCGCCGACTGGCAAGGCCCGACCGTGCGATGACCTTGGAGATCCGTTGCGTGTCTTCTGACATGGCTTCCTCCGTGTGGCGGGCAGGTACCCCGTTTGGTCGCGTCAGTCGATGGGGTCCACCCCATCGAGTGGCAATGGTTCCTGAATCGACACCATCGTTGTGAGCGGAGGCGGCTCGAGTTGTTCACTTGGAGCGCCGGATGATCGGGAGCCGAGGTCGGTGCTCCCAATGGTGTTTCTCGAGTCGTCTTGCTGCAGTTCGCGCAAGTCCCGGAGCGTTGGAAGGTCCGATAGATCTCGGAGACCAAACATGGACAAGAAGTCGGGCGTGGTTCCGTACAACAGCGGGCGCCCAGGCTCGTCCTTTCGCCCGGTCACGCACACCAAGGCGCGCTCCACGAGCATCCGCAAGATGCCGCCGGGATCAACCCCGCGCAGATCTTCAACTTCAGCCCGCGTCACGGGTTGTCGGTAGGCGACGATGGAGAGTGTCTCGAGGGCCGCTTTGGACAGCTTGACCGGCTGAACGCCGCGCATCGTTGAGACGTACCGCGATGTCCGCATGTCTGTTCTGAACTGCCAGCCCTTGGCGACTTCAACCAGTCGGATGCCGCTCCCGGGACGCTGAAATCGGGACTTGATTCGAAGCAGGGCCTCTTTGACCATTGCGGTCCCCGGGTGCGCCAAGTGGGCATGAATCTGCTTGGTGGTCAGCGGTTCGTTGGAGGCGAACAAGAGTGCTTCGATTGTGCCTTCGAGCATGTGCGGGTCTGGCGGACGCAGCTCATCGGTGTCATCGAAGGCATCTCGGACCGTTTCTTCACCCGCCGGATTGAGGTCCCAGACGGCTCCGGTCGCCGCGACCATCGGCATCAAGCTGATCACCTGAGCATCGTTGCCGGAGTCGGTCGGTTCGGTTTCCTCATGTTCATCGCTCGCCTCCGCGGGCAGCGGGGGAGGTGCGCCCTGGAAGAGGCTCAACTCGATGGGAATCGGAAACACCGATGGAGCGGGCAACTCGTCGTCATCGCCCGTGTCGCGAGCGATGGTCAGCGACGCGCGGTCGGCCGCCGCATGCATGCTGGGAAGCTGCTCGAGCCCATCATCAAAGAAGGTCGGAGTGTCGGGCTCAACAGCATCCGAAGCGGTGTCTGCTGGGGCCTCATCATCGGAAGGCGGTCGCTGGTCGTCACTCATCCGGCATTCCCCATCAGGAGCATCAAGTCGGCATCGTCAGGGGTTCGGTTGGCCTCGAGAACAATCGGACCGAGATGCTGGCCTTGCTCTACGGTCACGATCCCAAGCTTCGCCATTTCAAGGGTGCAGATGAATGCCATCACGCGCTGTCCCGGTGTCGTCATTGAACCCATCAGGTCCTGGAGTTCGCGTGGGCCGTGTTGGAGACGGCGCACCATCCACTCGGCGACCTCTTCCATCGAAACGGACTGCCGTTCAACCTCGTGCACATGCGGCGCAGCGGCGGACCGCTGAAGGACTTCGTAAAAGATTTCAAGCAGGCCCATGGCATCGACGCCCGGCTCGACCGGACGGTTGGATTCATCGCCATCGAATGCCGGTCTCGCAAAGACATCGCGTCCAAGCCATGGTCGTTCCGCGAGGCTCTCGCTGGCTTCTTTGTATCGTTCATATTCCAGAAGCCGTTGAGCCAGGGCGTCGCGCAGCATCGCCGGATCTTCCTCGTCTTCCTCCCCGTCGAACAAATCTGTCCGTGGAAACATCTCGCGGCTCTTGATGAGGCACAGCGTCGCAGCGATGACGAGGAACTCGCCGGCAGTGTCCAGCTCCATGGCTTCCATCAGCTTGATTTGCCCGAGGTACGCGTCGGTGATGGGTGAAATGGGCACCGTGCGAATGTCCACCCCGTGCTGACGGACCAGAAACAACAGCAATTCGAGCGGTCCATCGAACTCTTCGGTGTGGACCGCACCAGTATTGGCGTCAGCAGCGAGCAGTGTCATTTCGGGGATGGGAGGGGAGATGGGCGCGCGGTGGGATGAATGCACGGGGTGGGCAGGCCTCTACGATATCGGGCGCGGATCGCCGAAGCAAGAGGTGTTTTTGCGTTTTTCTGATCTGTCACAAAGTAGCGATAAACCTAAGTTTTCTCGGTCTCACATGTTGTCTATTGACGTGTAAAGATCGGAGGGGAACTTGACAGTTTGTGCGAACTAGAGATCGAATCGCGGTGAGCGAAAAGAACGAGGGGTTGCACGATGGACCGGCAGAGCACTATGCTGGTCGCGAATGGAACACGTTGCAAAGCAATCCCCCGGCGCTCCAGCATGGCCCACATTGATGGGCGTTCAGGCGTTGATCGTGGGAACCCTGGCATGGATGGCGTTGAGCACAGCGACGCCGAGTGAACCCGCCATCACCGATCTGGAGCAACGGTTGCTTGCATTGGACATCCCGACCGCCACGGCCGCCGTGGAGCGGGCCCTCAGCGAGGTCGAGAATCCGACTGCACTCCGCGATACCGATGTGCTGCGGGTGACCAGCTTTTTGGCGCTCGCCGGGTCCGGGGCGGGTCTGCTGGTGGAAGACATCCAGATCGAAGTGGTCCCGGGGGCGCATCAGGTCGATGCGGGTGTCGAGGTGGTCGAGGCCATCATTGACATTCGTGGCGATTTGTATGATTTGCCCATTTTTGTGGATGGTGCGCACCGACAGCGCGCGGTGGGGGCCTTGCAGTCCCTTGCATTTGACGTCCAGCCTGGAGGCGAAGCCCACGGGCGGGTACGATTCCGGTATTACCGACCTTCGTTCCAAGACACCGCCTGGATCGGGGCATGGCTCGCAACGTCCACCGCCGGCGCCGCTGCAGCAACCGATGTGCTGGTTTCGGCCAGCGAACTGCAGAGTTGGCGTGCATTCAATGAGCGCGGCCAAGAGCGGCACCGCCATGCGATGACTGCCCGGGCGCGCGCGGCGCGCGAACTGCCGCCGAACCTGGTGGACCTGCGCTCAACGGGCGGGCGATTCGTGTGGGATGCCGACGCGGGAATCGCCATTCGATAGCGAATCAGATGCGGACTGCGTCTACAGGTGGAACCGCCGAAGCCGGGCGACCTGGTCCATTCGTTGTTCCGCGACTTTGTTGGACGCTTCGGTTGTGGTGATGCCCTGGGCCTTGGCCACGTTGATGACCCGCTTGACCGTGTCAAAAATCGACGTCGCGTCATTCATCGCTTTTTCTTCTGGGAAGCCCTTCAACTCCGCATACACATGCACCAGTCCGCCGGCATTGATCACGTAATCGGGTGCGTACGTGATTCCCGCCTCGTCGAGTGCCGCGCCATCAGCGGTCTCATCGTCGAGCTGGTTGTTGGCGCCACCGGCGACAATGGGGGCCCGAATTTTCGGAATCGTGCGCCGGTTGAGGATTCCCCCAATTGCGCAAGGCGCCAAGACGTCGCACTCGGTGCCGTAGTAGTCTTCTTCTTCGACCACACGGCCCCCAAACTCCTCCATGACTCGCTTCAGCTTGCGTTCTGAGATGTCGGTAAAGAGAAGCTTGGCCCCATCATTCGCTGCATACCGTGCCAGGTGGTACCCAACGTTGCCGACGCCTTGAATGGCGATGGTTCGGTCGCGAACCTCTGGGCTGCCATACACGACTTCCAAGCACGCTCGGACGCCCTGATAGACGCCCCATGCCGTCACGGGCGATGGGTCGCCCAGACCGCCTTGGTACGAGCCGGAACCCATGACCCATTCCGTTTCTCGGCTGATGGCGTTCATGTCTTCCACCGTTGTGTTCATGTCTTCGGCGGTGATGTAGCGTCCGTTGAGGCTCTCGACGAAGCGACCAAAGGTGCGGAAGAGTGCCTCGGACTTGATGGAAGGGTCTCCCATGATGATGGCCTTGCCGCCCCCGAGGTCCAGCCCCGCCACGGCCGCTTTGTAGGTCATTCCACGGCTCAACCGAAGCACGTCTCGAAGGGCATCCGTCTCGCTACCGTAGTTGTACAGGCGCAATCCCCCCAACGCAGGGCCCAGCGTGGTGTCATGGATGGCGATGATGGCTCGGAGACCGACATCATCGTTTCGGCAGAACACCACCTGCTCGTGGCCAAGAACAGACATATCCGAAAAAGTTGCCATCATTCCCTCCTGCACCACTGGCTGTATCAAGCTGGGGACGGATGGTCCCGCTTACCGGGCATTGGCTGGTGGATAAATCGAAAATTATCGACTCCAGAACCAGCTTTTTCCAGGGGAAAAAAGAGCCGCTATCCTTGGATTCGGATTTCCAGCGCGTCGTCCACTTCGACCCCGTAGCGCTTCATCAACTTTTTGAAGTTGGGTCGCAGCATGCCCGACAGCTCGGCCGCTTTGGTGATGTTCCCGCCGCCTTCTCGCAGACGCTGCTGCAGGTATTGAACGGTGAACACCTTCACCACGTGTTCTTTTGCCGATTGGTAGCTCAAGCCGTCGCCGAACGCATCGGATGCCTCGTCCGCTCGGATGCCGTCGGAAGATGGGAGATTGACCACGTTGCTGGGGCCGTCTTCAAACAGATCCGGCGTGAGTTCATCGGTTTCGCAGAGCACCATGGCGCGCTGGATCGCGTGCTCCAACTCCCGCACGTTGCTTCCGGCCCAATCCATCGCCTGGAGCATGGTGACGGTGGCGGGGTGCAGTCTGCGGACGCTTTTTGAGAACTCCGCTCGGTATTTGTCGAGAAAGTAGTGGGACAACAGCGGAATGTCTTCGCGGCGCTCGCGAAGTGGGGGCACGCGGACTTCGACGACACGGAGGCGATAAAACAAATCTTCTCGAAATGTTTTTTCGATGATGGCCTGGCGGAGGTCTCGGTTGGTCGCTGCGAGCACCCGGCAGTTGATCGCGATTGGCGATGTGCCACCGATCCGTTGGACCTCCCGTTCTTGGAGCACTCGAAGCAACTTCGCCTGCATGGTCATCGGCATTTCACCGATCTCGTCCAAGAAAATGGTGCCTTCATTGGCGAGCTCGAACAGGCCCTTCTTTCGTTGGTCTGCCTGGCTGTGACCGCCTTTTTCATACCCAAAAAGTTCGCTCTCCAACAGATCTGCGGGAATGGCTGCGCAGTTGATGGCGACCCATGGACCGTGCTTGCACGAACTGGCGGCATGGACCGCACGCGCCACGCGTTCCTTGCCGCTGCCCGACTCGCCCATGATCAAGACGGGAACGGGAGTCGGCGCGACCTGGCGAATCAACGCCTCGAGATCGCGCATCGCCGGGCTGTTGCCGATGAGCTGCTCGATCGCTTCACCGCTTCGGAGCTTCGAGAGGCGAATTTTTTCCGCCTTGAGGTTCCGAACCTCCAACGCCTTGTTGATGACCTGGAAGAAGCGATGCCAGTCGCTGATCGGTTTTTCGTAGTAATCGCAGGCGCCCGAGCGCATCACGTGAAATGACGTCTCGCTGGAGCCCATGGCGGTCAACGCAACGATCTCGGTGGTGTTGGATGCGGCATGAATCGCCTGGACGGCCGCGGTCCCCTCGGTACCTTTCAACGGACAGTCGACCAGTGCAACGTGAACGTCATGCTCGGCAGTGGCCGCGAGGGCGTCATCGAGTGTGCCCGCTTCGATGACTGCAAACCCCTGCCGCGACAGCAATCGACCGAGGGACCGTCGCACGGCAACCTCATCGTCCACCACCAACAAGGTGGGTGCATCCGGCTTCTCGGATTCGGGCATGGGGCTCCAAGGGGTGGGCAGGTCTGGTCGTAATTACGGACACGGCGCAGGTGGGTATTAGAATCATCGCATGGATGAGCGATTCCATCTATGGACGCGTCAATAAAAGTTCACGGTGTCGGATCGGACTCCGCGGAGGCCGGAATGGGTTGCAGGCGCGGAAAGCCCGGTCGACGGAGGTAGGTCGCGAAAAATCCATCACAGGCATTGTCCGCGGCGCAGTGACGACACCCCTCCGATTTGTGGAAGCGGACCACATCGGGGAAGAACAGCAGTGCGTCCGTCGTTTGGTTGTCGGCGTCCACGTAGTAGCGATTCTGGGTCTTTGCGAGTCGGTGCGCTTCGCCTTCCAGGTGGCACGCGGGAAGACCCTTGATTTGAACGTCGATTCCCGCGTCGTCCAAAGCGGGCAGCACCCCACGCAGGGCCGTCATGACGCGCTTTGGCAGCGGTGCCGATGTGGACTCGTTTCCCGTGATTGGAAAGGGGTAGGTAAAGGTCAACGAGTCGGGGCCGGCCTTCGCCAGGACTCGCGCGGCGGGTGCGAGGTGTTGGAGCGCATTCGACGTCAGTACGGTGTTTGCCGAAAGCTGCAGCCCCACCGCCTTGACGCCGGCCACCATTCGCGGAATTGCAGCCAGTTGACCCGACTCCGGCTGGACGGGGACAACCAGGCGGTCGACGAGTCCAGCGAAGCGGATTGGGTCCAAGGTCGGGATGTCCTCACCACCGGCATGCAACACCACGTTCTGGATGCCCAGGCTTCGGGCCAACTCAACGGCTTTGGGCACATCTTCGCGCCGCGCAACGCCCACTCCCGACAACACCAGGCCCGTGCATGGAACAGACCGCGTGCCCTGCAGCCCTTGCGTGAAATGCCGAATGTTTTCCGCGAGTTCTTCGGGCGACATGCTCCTCGTTGGCGTCGGGGCCCCGGCACGAATGCGACCGGGGTAGCTGCGCTGGACGCGGATCTGCACCCAGGTTGGCGTCGATACAGCACCAGCAGCAGTCCAACGAAGCATGGTGATGGTGTAACACCTGTGTCCAGGGCGAGGCGGCCCGAGTGACGGGTCTTCGAACCTTCAGTGTCCCCGTTGGTGGCGGGGCGACTCAGGCCTGGTTCGTCTCGCGGAGCCGGTCGGCCAGGCTCGTGGCCAGGGCAAGCAAAACGCGGTTTCCGAGACCGGGTTCCCGTTGACACAGGGCCATCAGGGCGTCTCTGCGAATCGTCATCATGCTTCCGGCTTCCCGACTGGTGACGGTCGCGGACCGCGGTGCCTCATCCAGAAGGGCCATCTCACCAAAGTGTTGGCCGGCCTCCAGGGTGGCGAGGCGTCGGTTTCCTTGGGTAACGTCCACCGTCCCTTGGACCATGATGCACATCGAATGTTCAAGTTCGCCTTGACGCGCGAGGACCTCGCCCGGCTCAATGGTTCGAACTTCGCAGATTCGAGCCACTCGCAGCCGAGCATTGAAGGGCAGGTCCTTGAATAGAAAGAGATCGGCCATGACCTGGGCGCGCGCACGCGCCGCTGCGGCTTGAGGCGTTGCATCCGGTTCGATCACCATGACCGTGACGTTGTCGGGTGCACCAGCGGCGAGGGATGCTTCGAGCAACGTGGCCGTGGCGGTGGCGACGTCATCGCGGCAACCAATCGCCTCGAGGGTCTCCGAAGCGACCGGGTCGGAGAGTCCATCCGAACAGAGAACGATTCGGTCCCCTGGCAGAATGTCGATGGACATGACGTCTGTTTGGACGGTTGGGTAGAGGCCCACCGCTCGGGTGATCACGTTTCGGTATCGGCTCCGCTTGGCCTCGCTGAGGGTCATCTGACCGGACCGCACCATCTCGTTCACCATGGAATGATCCTCGGTGAGTTGCTGAATCAGACCCTCTCGAATCAGATAGGCCCGCGAGTCGCCGACGTGAGCCAGAAACGCGGTTCCCTTGCGCACGGCCATCATCACCATTGTGGTGGTCATGCCCCGTTTCCCTCGTTTCTCTGCTTCTTCGTAGACGGTGCGGGAGGCGTCCTGACAGACGGCCTCGAGCGCGGACAAGACCTTGTTGCGATGATGCCAATCGCCGTCGACCTCGTACGCGTCAAGCAACGACACGAGCTTGGAAGACGCCAGGCGCACGGTGTCGACAGTCAGGGAGGATGCCACTTCACCCGCCGCTCGGCCCCCCACGCCGTCGGCAACCACGAAGACACCGTTGTCGCCATCGGCGTGCATTGCGTCCTCGTTGTGAGGGCGAACATTCCCGCGGTGAGTGAGTGCATGAAAACGAATCAAGCGAACCTCCGGACGGCTGATTGATAAGCCTTAACGCCTCAGTTTTTCGATCGCCGAAAGGAGGTCGGGCACTTCTTGGAGGCCCCCGACCCCCGTATCGCCACATGCGAGGCGTTTGCTGATCGGGTCTGCGAACCGATACCGCCCGAGCTCGTCGAGCCAGCGGCGGTTTCGCTGGGTGACTGGGTGGCCCCACATCTCCGTGTTCATCGCGGGAGCGAGAAGGATTGGAGTGCGGGCGGGGATGGCCATGAACACCGTGGTCAGCGCATCGTCTGCAATGCCCATGGCCAGTTTTGCCATGGTGTTGGCTGTCAACGGCACAACTGCTGCGGCATCGGGCCATTTTGCCCACTCGATGTGGGCCATCGGGTCGGCATAGGTGCATGTCATGACGGGCGAGCCCGTCAGGCCCCCAAACGTCGCTTCACCGACAAAACGGGTCGCGTTTTCCGTCATCACGACCCGAACGCTGTGGCCCTTCTTGACCAAGCCGCTGCACAGGTCCGCGGCTTTGTACGCGGCGATGCCACCTGTGACACCCAAAAGGATTTTCATTGCAGTTCCTGAATCCATGGACCGTGGCCCTCCACCGCAGTGTACAAGAAGGTCTGGTAAAGGGCTGCGGCCTCGGGTCGATTGAAGACCACGAAGTGGCCTTCGTTGGCGTACTGAGCGAGGCCCGACGTGACGCGGCTTCCCGACCATGCGGGCTGGTTTTGCTGCACGGGTGCCGCATCGGTTCCGCCGCCAATGATGCGATGCGCAATGGGGACCCGCGCTGCCGGCGCGATCAGCGGCAGTCGCCCAGCAGCGGCCAACGCTTCCGCGGCTTGCGGAGGAGTCTGGGCATCATCGAGGCCTTCGGTCATCAACACGGATTGGGGTGCAGTCGGCCAAAACGGCTCACGGTCGCTCCAGTAGGGGGCGTAGTTGATGGGGTCTGTGGCTTCGGCCAAAGTCTGCACCACGCCGACCACGGGGTGCGACGTCACGAGGTCGTCGTTCGGTCCGAAGTTGAGCGTACTCTGCAAGATGCCCTGAATGTCGAAGTCGCCAGCATCCCGGTTGATGACGGAGATGGACAGTCCGCCCCCCGCGCCCGACAGAAACACTCCTTGGACGCTCTCGCCGAAGAACGGGGCGGCAATGGCTCCGACCAATCCCCCGTGAGAATGGCCCATGTAAGCCAGGCGGTCCGGATTGTTCCGGACGATGGTGCCGTCGGGAAGCTCGAAGGCATGGGACTGATTGCTCAACAGCCGGGCCAAATAGAGTTGATCGAGGGCACCCTGCCGAAAACACGCTCGCGCACTCGCGGGGTTGAGAAAGTTGAAGGACACCAAGGCGGGGTCGATGCCGGTTCCGCGATCGCCATGGAGGGGAAGGCTGATGCCAAAGCCCATCATACCGGCCTCGGCAAAGACATGCGCCGGGCGCAGGGAATCGGATCGCGATGCAAACCCGCGGTTGTTGCCCCCGGTGCCGTGTGCATAGATGACGACCGGCCAGCCCTCGTCGGGCATGGTTTGATTTTCCGGTACGGACAGCGTGAAGTGGACCCGCTCCCACCCCGCGAGCTGGGGCATGCCGTCTGCGTCAAACTCAAACCCGCCGCCGGATGCAAAGTACGGTTTCGTTCCGTGTTGCCACAGAGGCACCCACATCGTGCCCTCGTAAGCGGAGAAGGCATCGGTCTGGTTGAATCTCGGCAGCACCTGGTCGAGTGTTTGGTCACTCAGATCGTGCACAATGCGATGGCTGAATCGCGCCATCTCTCCAACGGGATCTTGCGTGGTGAACTCGACACTGAATGCGACGTCGCTCGTTGGAATGCGACGGTCGACCAACGCTTCGAGGAGCTGGTCAGAGATGGGCGACGAATCCACCTCAACAAACAGACCGGTTTTCAAGATGACGGCGTAGGTTGTTCGCGGTCGAAGCGGGAACCCCCAAACCGGGCGCGCCGAGAGCAAATGGGGTCGATACCAGTCCGTGGATTCGGTTTGGTATCGAAACGCCAGGGGCACCAACCGGCCACGCTCGGGACTGTTGCGGTCGATGTCCATCAGCAAGATGGGGCTCTCCGGGTGAGTGGTCTCTTCCGGCGACGGAAGGTACGCGGGACGCTGGTCCATCGGAATGTAGACGGGCGCATTGGTGCCAAACCCGTCGAGGGCTTCCACCTCAACCATGTACTCGTTGATGAGGTCGTCTTGGTCCGCTTGGGGAAACCCCTGCATGTCCGGACGACCGTTGATCGTTCGTGCATCATTGGGCCACGTGCTGTCGAAAAAGTGGTCCCCTGAAGTGGAGATGGTCGAACGCAGCTCGGGTCGTGTGCATGCCGCCATTGTGATCAGTGCCGCGAGCGCGATTCGGTGAGGTTTCCGGACCATACCCAAAAGGGGTATCGCGGCGGCGCCATCGCCGCTTTGGCGCGGGGCTCAGTCCGGTCAGCGAGACCGATGTGCACCAATGTCGAACCGCTTCGACCGGGCCAAAAGTCGTTCAACGCGCCCATCGCCGGCCTGTTGAAAATGCAGGCAGGTCGCAGAGAACTCATTCGGAAGAAGCCCTCGCAATTTCGACGTTGGTTCGCTGCGCTGCGTCGACGTCGTCCGTCCTGCGGTTCGCTCCCACCGTGGGGCCAAGGTGCAAATGGGATTTTGTGTTGAAAGCATGCCAGTCATTGCTGATAGAATCGGCGGCATCACACATGGAAGGACATGGGCAACGTCATTGGAATTGACTTGGGTACCACGAACACGGCGGTGAGCGTGGTGGTGGATGGGCGTCCAAAAATGCTCGAGGACTCGCATGGGTACAAGGTTCTGCCCTCGATCGTTTGGGTTGGCGACGACGGCACAATCAAGGTTGGTCAGCAGTGCAAGAGTCTGCTGGTCACGGAGCCCGAGCGCACCGCATTCGCCGTAAAACGACTCCTCGGGCGGCAATTCTCCAGTCCCGAAGTTGCTGATGCGGATGCGCGCACCGGCTATGCAATCCGCGAAGCGGAAGACGGTGGCTGCTTGGTTGAGCTCACCTCCGGTACATTTTCCCCTTTGGAAATCAGCTCAAAGGTTCTGGAAACCGCCAAAGAAATGGCTGAAAACGCGCTTGGCGGCCCGGTGGACGAAGCCGTGATCACGGTTCCGGCCTACTTCAATCATGCGCAACGTGCAGCGACGATGGAAGCCGCTGCAAAGGCGGGGCTTCGCTGCGAGCGCTTGTTGAACGAGCCGACCGCTGCTGCCCTTGCCTACGGCTTCCGCAAGGAAATCGACCGGACGCTGCTGATCTTTGACCTTGGCGGTGGGACATTCGACGTCAGTGTGCTTCGATTGTCGAGCGGCGTGTATGAGATTCTGTCGACGCTCGGTGACACCTACCTCGGGGGAGAAGACTTCGATCACCGCATCGTCGATTGGCTCGCAGAACGGTTCTTGGCGGAGACCGGCACGGATTTGCGGAACGACCGAATCACGCTGCACCGCCTGAAGGAGGCGGCCGAACGCGCCAAGTGCGAGTTGTCCTTCGCGGAGACGACGCAGATTCAAATTCCATACATCTCGGGAGACGCGTCCCTGGATGAATCACTGGATCGGGCCACCTTGGACGGGTTGGTTCAGGATTACGTGAAACGGTCGCTGGAGGTGAGCCTGAATGCGGTTCGTGATGCCGGGCTGGAGGTGGGCCAAATCGATGAGGTCATCCTGGTGGGCGGCCAAACCCGGATGCCGGCAATTCGTTCTGCAATCACCGACGCGTTTGGCAGAGAACCGAGCCGCAGCGTCCATCCTGAAGAGGTGGTGGCGATGGGGGCAGCAGTGCACGCAGCGTCGCTGGACGTGGATTCCGAGCTGCCCCCAGCCGTGTTGATTGACGTCACGCCGTTTGATCTCGGCATTGATGTCGCCGGCAACATGTTTCAGCCGATCATTGGGCGAAACAGCACGATTCCGACGAGCGCTTCGCGCGTGTTTGCGACGGCCAAGGCAAACCAGGCAACGGTTCAGGTCACGGTCCGTCAGGGGTCGTCCCGGGTTGCCTCGGAAAACGAGTTTTTGGGCGAGTTCGTGATGAGTGGACTGACGCCGGCGCCCCGCATGGAAACCAAGGTGGAGGTCACGTTTAAGATCGACACGAACGGAATGCTGAAGGTCACAGCGATGGAGCCAGCGACCGGCAAACAGACCGAAATCACAGTCCGAAACTATTCCGAAGTGGCTCAATCGAAAGGCGCGGTCAAGGCACGAGTGGATCGCGCCCCGGGCGCAGATCCGGTGGAAGATGTGGTCGCAGCCAGCGCGATGGAAGGGTCCTCGGGAACCCTGCCGCCCGCTTCGTCGTCAAAGGACTCCAAACGCGGAGCGGGTGCGAAAAAGGCGAAGGCTCCCAAGAAGCCGAGGAAAGCCAAGACCAAGCGAGAGGCCAAGCCAAAAGATGCGACCGGTGGAGGATTCTTGGGAGGCCTGTTTGGCCGCAAAAAGAAGAAATCAGCGACGCCCGAGACTCCGGAGGTCAAGGCGCCGGACAACGGTGGGTCGATCATCGACCAAGTCGTCGCCGAACGGGAAGAGGCCCAGTCGTCAGCCGATTCCATAGAGGCGCTTCCCCAAGAGGCCTTGACGCCGGAATCAGAAGCCGGCCCCGAGGCAATCCAGCTGCCATCCATCGACCCGACAGGGCTGGAAGCGCTTGAGCCGGACATGGATGAGCCTGCACCCATCAACATCCCCGCACTGGAGCCCGAGGCACTGGTTGAACTGGGTGCGGAAGCGCTCGATGCGCTCGACGCTGCCGATCTCCAGCCGATTGCACCGGAGGCTCCCGATGAGTCCAGCGCTGAACCAGTCGCGATCCCGGTTGCGGCAGTGGAAGAGTCTTCGGGCAGCGAGGCAGACTTCGGGGGCGACGTCGCTCCGCCGGGTTTGGCTGCCACGGAACCCGTGGATTTGACGCCCCCATCGGGACAGGCACCCTCCACCGACCCGATTCCAGCCGACGATGAGCCGTCGGCCGATCCGGCTCCCGCCGCGGAGCCCCCGCCTCCAGCCGTTGCGCAGGCCGATGAGCCGACCCCGCCACCCGTTCCGGAGCCCGAGCCAACCCCGTCGCCCGCTCGGAAGCGGGCTCGACTCAAGCTCGGATACAAAAACCCGGTATCCATGGTTCGAGAGTATCGTTCAAACCTGGCAAAAGGGGGTTGCTTCATCAAGACGCCGAAACCCCTGGCTGTCGGTCGCACGGTCCTCATTGAAGTGCGCGTTCCGGGCATCGAAGACAATCCCATTTCGATCCCGGGAGAGGTGACCTGGTCCAGTCGGGACTTGGAGACGCTCGCGCCGGATCAAAAACCCGGCATGGGCATCGAGTACCAACTGAGTCCGGATGAAACGGCAGCGATAGAGGCCCGGCTGACCGCATTGGCTTGAGTGCGGGGTGGTTCAGCTGCCCAGACCGCCATCGACGACCCATTGCTGGCCGGTGACGTACGATGCATCGTCGGATGCGAGGAAACGCACAACCTTCGCGATTTCTTCGGGCTGCGCCAGGCGGCGCATGGGGATCAAGTTCTTGGCCCCTTCGACCACCTTTGGGTTCATGGCGTCGACCATGTCTGTCGCCACGAAGCCGGGTGCAACGCAGTTGACACGAATCCCACGGCGACCCATTTCTTTCGCCAACGATGACGTCATTGCAGCCACGCCGGCTTTCGACGCCGCGTAGTTTGCCTGACCCGCATTGCCGCGAATCCCCGACACACTGGTGACATTGATGATGCTTCCGCGGCGCTGTTGCATCATGATCTCGGTGGCCGCGCGGCACAATCGGAAGGTGCTCGTGAGATTGGTCTGCAGGACATCGTCCCAGTCCGCATCCGTCATGCGCACCATCAGACCATCTCGCGTGATGCCGGCGTTGTTGACCAATATTTCGAGCGATCCTTGGGCAGCGGCTGCGGCGATCAGTTTGTCGCATCCATCCACGGTTCCCACGTCGGCCTGCACCGCGACACCGCCAATTTCGTGGGCGACGGCCTGGGCCGCCTCGGCATTGCGGTTGTAGTTGACGATCACCTTGGCCCCGGAGTGACCGAGTTCCAGCGCAATGGCGCGACCGATGCCGCGGCTAGCTCCCGTGACGATGGCGACTTTGTTGGTGAGATTCATGCTGGACTCCGGCGCATGGTTTATCGGGCTTGAACATCGCGAATGTTGGCTGAGCCGGTCAGAACCATAACCAGTCGGTCAAGCCCGATGGCCATACCCGCGGTGCGTGGCATGGTTGGCGTGCAGTTCAAGAGGTCTTCGTCCACCGGATGGGGTGTTCGACCCATGGCGGCCCGTCGCCTCGCGGATTCGGCAAACCGGTCCGCCAAGACCGCGCGATCTGTCTCTTCCGCAAAGCAGTTTCCAATTTCGACTCCGCCCAGGTAAACCTCAAACCGGTCGGCGTGACCATTTCGCTCCCGAGCCAAGGCGGCTTGCCAACTGGGGTAGTCGTACACAATGGTGGGGCCCGAGAGGGTGGGCTCCACACGGTCGATCCACCCACGGAACCATTCATCCTCATCGTCTGGCTCGTCCAGACCGACCCGAGCGCGCAACTCGGAAACGCTGACTCGTTCGAAGCGCGGAGCCTCGCACCCCACCGAACGGGCCGCCGCTCCAATCAGTGCCTCTGCGTCGTCCATCAGCTCAGCCGTCCCGGCACCGACGCGGTACCACTCGATCATGGTGAACTCCTCGGAATGATGGATGCCGTGCTCCTCGGCGCGAAAGCACGGGACGATTTGGTAAATCCGACACAACCCAGCTGCGAGCACTCGCTTCATCCCAAACTCGGGGCTCGTGTGCAGAAACCGAGTGCCAACGGCGACAGGCTCGAGGTGCTCTTCCATGGCCGGGCAGGGAACGACGACTGGGGTGTGGACCTCCAAGTAGCCGTTGGAGTCGAACCACCGCCGCAGTGCCAAGGTGATGGCGGCCCGCTCCCGCAGCCGCGCGGGTTTCACTTTTGAACCCGGCTCACGTATTCCTTGGTTCGCGTGTCGATCTTCAGCGTTTCGCCCTGGTCGATGAACAAGGGGACATTGACGGTGGCGCCGCACGCCAACGTTGCGGGCTTTGTTGCGCCTTGTGCGGTGTTTCCGCGAACACCGGGCTCGCAGTACACCACTTCCGATTCGATGAAGTTCGGCAACGTGATGTTGAGCGGGTTGCCCTTGTAATACAGGACGTCGACGGAATCGTTTTCAACGAGGAAGTCGGCTTCATCCGCGATGGATTTTGCGGGGATGGCAACCTGTTCGTAGGTCTCTTCGTTCATGAAGTGGTAGAACTCGCCATCGTTGTACAGGTACTGCATCGTCTCTTCTTCAACGTCTGCAGCCGTGAGGGTCTCGCCGGTGCGGTATGTCCGCTCGATGACACTGCCCGTCACCATGTGCTTGAGCTTCGTGCGTGTGAACGCGGTTCCTTTGCCCGGTTTTACAAACTGGAAATAGACCATGGTGTAGGGTCCGTTATCGAGCTCCACTTTGAGCCCGTTGCGAAAATCCGACGTCTGATAGGTCCGTCCCATATTCAATCCTCGTTCTGGTGCGATACAGGGGTTGCTGTGAACAAGTCCCATAACCAATGCAGCCCAATGGTGTCGCTTAATGAAGCCGTCGAGCGGTTTCCAGAGACCGATCGACGTGCGTGGAAGCAACTCGCGTCGGTGTTTCCAGTCCGGATCAGCCGCAGCTGGATGCGACGACTGAGTCACCCATCCGACCCGCTTGGGCTGCAGGTGTTTCCTTCCGGGCGTGAGCTCCTCCCCGACGCCGAAGATGTTCCAGATCCTGTGGGTGAAGAGCAGCGCATGCCCGTACCCTGGGTGGTTCAAAAACACCCCGATCGCTTGTTGCTGTTGGTGACGAGAAGATGCCACGTCCACTGCCGGTACTGCTTCCGTCGGGATTTGGAGGGCGCGGCCGACCCGACGGATGAAGAGTTGGAAGCCGCAATTGATTTCGCCCGCACATCCGGTGCGAGGGAAGTCATCCTATCGGGGGGCGATCCGCTTCATGTGCGGCCGACCAAGTTGGCCCACATCATTGATCGCCTGCGCCCCGACATTCCAATGATCCGCATCCACAGTCGTGCTCCGGTCACCTTTCCTGCGGCCGTAACCGAGGAGCTGGTTGGGGTGTTGGCCGCCCGAAACCCGATTTGGTTTGTGGTGCACGTCAACCATGCCGATGAACTGGCGGATGACGTTGTGGAGGGCCTGCGGCGCTTGGTTGATGCCGGAATCCCCGTATTGAATCAGTCGGTGTTGTTGCGCGGGGTCAACAACGATGTCGACTCATTGGTCCGCCTGGTGGAACGCCTGGTCGAGTTGCGGGTGCAACCGTACTACCTGCATCATCCCGATGCGGTGCCCGGCGCCGGCGGTTTTCGGGTCACCCCCGAGGAGGGTTTGGAGTTGCATGCCGCGCTCCAACAGCGCGTGAGCGGAATCGCACTTCCTCGCTATGTGATCGACCCACCGGATGGGACGGGCAAGGTAGCAGTGGCCGAACACCACGCGCGTTCGGTACGATAGCAGCGCAAGGGAGGTACCGTTGGCCGTTCGCTCCGCCAGCTATGAGTTCAAGGACCTGACCGCGTTCTTGACCGCGTATCGAGAGTCGATTTCCCAGTCGTCGATGTTCATTGAACCCGGCGGCATCGACACCGACGTGGCCAACGAGTTTAAGCTCGATGTGATCTGTCCGCTCATCGGCCGTCAGGGCCCGATTCCGGTGCAGGTGGTCCACCGCGGACCGGATGGCAGCATCGGGCTCCACATCCCATCCATGCCAACGAGCGTGCAGTCCGCCTTCGATGAACTCTTGGGATGCGTTGAGGAAATCAAGGCCATGCTTGTGGCCAGCGGAGAGTTCATCGACAAAGCCAGCCATGCCAAAGTGTTGGGTCAGCTCGCCGTCGCGGAACGGGTGGCGCGCGACAGTGGACCGGCGGAGGCACCCCAAGCGGCGCCCAAGCGCCGCGGCCGAGGGATTCCAATCCCCGACGTGTCGTCAATGGCTCCCACCCTCAGCGGCACCATGACGGACCGCTCCTTGCGGGATGCCATGGTCGGCTTCGCAGTTGAAAAGTCCACGGGTTTGCTCACGGTGAAATACCCCGATGGAACCACGCGCTATGGCTACTGGCTCCGGGGAGGACCGGTGGGGTGGCGCACGGAGCCATTGAGTGAGGAGGAAGTGCTGGGTGTCTTGCTCTACAAGGCGGAACAGATCACCAAGGGTCAGGTTGCGGAAAGCCTCGAGGTCATGAAAGCGCAGGGGTGCCGGCAAGGCGAGGCGCTTGTGGAGATGGGTGTGCTGGACTTCGCCCAGTTGATTCGCGTGCTCGGCAAGCAGAATGAATACATCCTGCAACGGGTCATGAAGGACCGCAAAGGCGAGTGGACCTTTCACGTCTTGGGTCGTTTGCCCGAACAGTTTTTGACCCCACCGCTGAAGGTTCCTGCGTTGCTCTTCCGGGCTTTGTACAGCATGGCGCGAGAAATGCCCGGGTCGGAGTTGATGGAGCATGTTCAACCACACATGGATCGGTACTTGTCGATCGCTCCGGGTTCCGAGCACGTGTTCGCCGAGTTGATGTTGAGCAAAAAAGAAAACGGCTTCATCGACGTTGTTCAATCAAACTCGTGGCGGCTTCGCGAGGCATACAGCGTGTCGCCACTCGGGCGAGGGCAGACCAGCGCACTGGTGTGGTCCCTGATGGAGTTGGCGTTGCTCGACATGGCGGACCAAGAAGACGAGAGCCGTGCCAAGGCGCGCGTGGCCGAG
Source organism: Myxococcota bacterium (assembly GCA_036156175.1). Classification (GTDB taxonomy): domain Bacteria; phylum Myxococcota_A; class UBA796; order UBA796; family UBA796; genus UBA796. The sequence continues at coordinate 2,666 of JAYZVA010000138.1, read as the reverse complement.
CGGATTGAACGAAAGAAGAAGTCGCTGCAGGGCAATCATTTTGATGTCTTGGAGTTGCATTGGGTGTGCATGAAGTCCGAGGTCAATGAGAGCTACGAGCGGCTCCGAACGGAGTTTCGTACCGAGAGGTTTTCGGGGCTGGATGCAAAACAAATCGCCGACCTTGAGGCCATCAGCGCTCGCATTGAAGAAGCCTATGCGGTGCTGGAAAACGATACGGGGCGCCGCCGTTACCGGGCGGACGTCATCGAGAAGGATGCCATCGTCAACAGCGCCGAAATGCTGGGTCGCCAAGGAGAGATGGCCATCATGCGCCGAGACCGAGCCCAGGCCTGCGGCGCGTTCGCGAAGGCTGCCGAGCTGGTGCCGGGGGAACCGTCGTTTCGGGATGGGCTTCGGCGAGCCACCTCGATTTAGTTCAGCGACCCATCAGCCAGCGAATGCGATTGCGGATGCCCGTGCCGAGCAGAAAGCTCAGGAGTCGTCGGATCCAGGTTTGACGTTTCGCCGTGTACGGGTACCACAGCGGCTCATTCTTGAGCAGATTGACCCGGCCGTAGTTGACGTGCCGTTGTTGGCACATATGGCGCAGGGAATCATCGCCGTGGGTGTGCCCGATGCTGCTCGCCTTGACCCCGCCCCAGGGGGTCTCGGGCATGCCATGGGTCGCCAAAACGTCGTTGATCATCACTGTGCCCGCCTCGATCCGTTCGGCGACCGCCTGCGCTCGAACGGCGTTCGATGAAAACACGTACGCCGCGAGCCCGAGGTCGATGCGGTTGGCCTCGGCGATCATGGCATCATCATCATCAAACACCATAAATGGCAGGACCGGGCCGAACGTCTCGACGTTCATGACATCCATCTCCGGGGTTGCATCGAGCAACAGGGTCGGCTCGAAAAATGTGCCGGCGCCCTCGATCCGATTGCCCCCCAGAATGACGTTTGCACCCTTCGCGACTGCATCGGCGACGACGCGCTCTACGTGGTCCAGCTGGCGCCGATTGTTGATGGGGCCCATCTGAATCTCCGCGCCTTGGGGGGCGCTTTGGGGAAGCAGAGCCCGCACCCGCGGAGTGAGCTTGTCGAGCAGTTGAGGCAAGACTGAACGGTGCACGAGAACGCGTTCAACGCTGGCGCATACCTGGCCGCAGTTGGCGAACCCTCCCCAGGTCAGCGCGGCCGCCGTGCGTTCGAGGTCTGCGTCGTCCAACACCAGGGCCGGTGCCTTGCCACCCAGTTCGGCCACGCAAGGGATGAGTCGTTCTCCGCATCGGGCAGCAACTCGGCGACCGGTGGCCACGCTGCCCGTGAATTCGATCATGTCCACGCGGTCGATCACCGCCGTACCCGTTTCCGCATGGCCGTGAACGACCTGAAACAGGTCTTCTGGCACGCCGCCGGCGATGAAGATGTCTCGCGCGAGGTCCTGAATCAACGGGGTGAATTCGCTCGGTTTGATGAGGACACCGTTGCCGGCAATCAGTGCGGTGACGGCGGGTGCGTTGCACAACATCAAAGGGAAGTTCCACGGACCGATGACACCGATGAGACCTCGGGGCGTCCAGTGGAGGTAGCTGGCGCGATGCTTGAACAGGTGCAATGGGATCGGTTCTGGCGCCAAGATGCGTGCAGCATTGGATGCAAAGTAGTCGATGAACCCGGCGAGATTCATCACGTCGTGGACAAGGGCCTCCATCTTGGGCTTTCCTTGTTCTTTGCTGAGCAGTGCACAGACGTCATCGGTTCGATTCAGCAGCTCGTTCTTCACGTTTTGAAGCACTGCACACCGGTCATCCAGGCTCCGGCTTGCCCACTCCTGCTGCGCTTCACGTGCCGCCGCCGCCGCCCGATCCACATCTTCAACACCGTCGACGGACACCGCGCCGATGGGTTCACCGGTGGAGGGCGAGTAAACGGTGATGGTGGATTGATTCATGTTGAAGTCGCCGTGGCCGGTGGTGCATCGCACCAAAACGCCGGCTGGTTGGGCCGGCGTTCGGAATTCAAGACCGCGATGCAGAGCCGGCTATTTCGCCGCATGCCCGTGAGTCGGATGAACGTGGACTTCGAGGTCGTTGTCCGCGAACATTTTGTCGGTGACCGGAACGGCCGGAATCTTGGAGAGTGCCCAGCTGACGATGAGCACCATGGTGCCACCGAATCCGAGAGGCATCAGCACTTCGCCCAGGCCGATGGGTACGGTGGACTCCGTCCACACGCTCGGCACGACGGTGAGAAATCGCTCAGTCCAGATGCCGATGAAGATCACGGTGGCCACGGACAAGAAGCTGAGGCGAACTTTCTTCATGCCCCGGCTCAACAGCAGCGTCCATGGAATCAAGAAGCAGGTCAGCACGACCACCTTTGACACGTCTGCCCACGGGTCCAGCTGTGTGCGGAGCAGGATGAATCCGGTTTCCTCGGTCATGTTTCCGTACCAGATGGCCAGGAACATCGCGAACGTCGTGTAGCCCCAGAACATGCAGAATGCGAAGATGAGCTTCCCAAGGTCGTGGAATACCTTTGGCGTCAACAGGTGGTCGACGCCAAAGAATCGTCCCGCGACAAGCGAATAGATGCCGATGGCCACCAGCCCGCTCCACATGCTGCTCATGAAGAACCAGGCGGGGAACATGTTGGCGAACCAGTGGGGACTCAGGCTC
>JAYZVA010000137.1:0-9433 GCA_036156175.1 Myxococcota bacterium | reverse complement strand
GTCTTGACGTGTCATTAGTGTACCTTATAAATCACATTAAGTCTCCCCGATACCCAGGGACGGGATACACTGCCCATCGGAGAGCCCATGTCTGCGAAGGTCTTGGTCGTCGGTGGTGCCGGCTACATCGGAAGCGTAACGGCTGCCGTCTTGGCGTCAGCCGGATTCGAAGTGGTCACATTCGATGACCTCTCAACCGGACACGCCGAAGCCGCTGTCGGTCAGCTCATCGAGGGAGACATTCGGGATCGTGACCTGCTCACCTCGGTTTTGTCCGACGGAAAATTCGATGCAGTCATGCACTTTGCAGCAAAGTCCCTCGTTGGCGAGAGCGTGGCCCATCCGCTCCGATATTACGACGTAAACGTGGGAGGAACGGCGAGCCTCGTGTGCGCCATGCAAAACGCCGGGGTCAACTGCCTTGTTTTCTCATCCACCTGTGCGGTCTACGGCAACCCGCAACGCCTCCCACTGGATGAAACGCACCCCCAAGTGCCTGTGAGCCCGTACGGCGCATCCAAAAAAATGGTGGAAGAAATGCTCGCCGCGTGTCGAGAGCGAGAGAACCTCCGGGTAACAACCTTGCGGTACTTCAACGCCGCCGGATGCATGCCCGACGGTTCATTGGGGGAGTCTCACAAAACAGAGACCCACCTGATCCCACTGGCCATTGCCGCAGCCATGGGCAATCGTCCGCCGTTGTCGCTGTTCGGAACCGACTACGACACCCGTGATGGCACCTGCATCCGAGATTACATTCATGTTCTGGACCTCGCCGATGCGCATGTGAAGGCCTTGCGCCGACTTCTCGCGGGCGATCCCGGCGATGCGTACAACGTCGGTACCGGTGTCGGGACAACCGTTCGAGAAGTGCTGGCTGCAATCGGTCGGTCGCTCGGCACCGAAGTGCCCCACGCCATCGCGGAGCGACGCCCCGGCGACCCACCAGCCCTCTTCGCAGCAGCCGACAAGATCCGCCGCGACTTGGAGTGGGTTCCTCAGTGGACGGACATCGACTCCATTGTCGACACTGCAGTCAAGTGGGCGAAGGCCCCGCGGTACTGAAGCCGGCGAGTCGTGACCTTGGAGCGCCCCTCAATAGGTGGCCGTTAGACCAAGACTCAGCACCGTATCGTCGTATTCGATGTCGGGGTGGTCGCCATCCGCACTTCCGCGCTGCTTCCAACCCAAGCCAAATGTGGCGTCCAAAAACTTGGTTGCTCGGTACGCAAGATCCGCATTGACGGTGACCAGGTGGTCGTCGCGGGTCACCTCACCCAAGTACTGTTCGTAGCGGTACCCGAGGTTGAGCTTTGCACCAACCCGGTCTGCAAACATGCCTTCGTAGCGCAGGAATGCATTGTGGAAATCCACAAAGTTGGTGAAGTACACGTCCTGAAACGCTTTGCGATAGCCGATGGTGACCGACTGGCGTTCCGCTGGAAGATAGCCAAACTCGACGATGGCAATGAGCCCCTCGGGGAATCCGGTCAAGTCGCGGTCGTAACCCTGCTCACTGGCTGAGCCTTCGGTGTCCTGCCCGCTGACGGAGGACTCATCGTAGTCCATTTGGCCGTAGCCACCGATCAGTCCCACCACCAGCTTTTCGGTGAACCGCCCGCGAAGCCCCAAGGTGGTGCGCCACTCGGTACCGTTGGGAATGCCGAGGCTGTCCCCAAACTCCGTCTCGGTCAGCCCGTCGCCGCGGGTGTCAACCAGGTTGTTCTCCCACGTGAACGTCGTTTGACTGTACGACCCCACAATGGCGGTTTTGGGGAAGAACCGCCACTTCAGGTCGGCTGCCGGTCCAAACCCAACCCGACTATTGAGCCCCGGACTTCCTTCGCGACCCGACCCAGACGACACATCGTATTTGTCGTAGCTGTAGTGACCGCCAACATCGAACTCGAGCGAAGAACCGGGACGAAGTCCGATTCGTCCGCTTGTGTGGTTCATGATGTGGTTGATGTACGCATCAGTCGCGTATTCAGCCTCCATCTCCCGACCGGAAATGTTGAACCGTTCATTCAACTTGATGCCAACCGGAGAGTTGTTCAAGGCCTGCAGCCCAAACCCCAACTCCACGTCTTTGTATCGGTCGAGATTCGCATGCACGGACTCGAGATACTTCACCGCGTTGTAGTCCACGTTGAAGTTCATCGTCGTGTCTTCGGTATCCAAGCCAATCGACAAACTCGGGTGGATGCGGAGCGCCGTTCCCGACTGCTCCTCCGCGCCCGTTGTCGCTCCATCCGCGTCGGTAGACGTGCCTTCGGTCAAGTAAACATTCGACCGTCGAACGGTTCGCAACTCGACTGCTGGGATGATCTCGGCGTTCCCAGCGCGTATGTGATCGCCCGGCGCAGCCCACGCACTCGCACCAGCCCAGTTGACCAAGGCCAACCCGACTGCTGCTGAAGTAATCATGGACCTTTTCGACGTCATGGAAATCCGTTCTGCCCTAGCGATGCAAGCGTGCCTCTTCTCACAGGTTTGGACGAAACACGCAAGGTTCTTCTGGTGCTAATTGAAAGGGCTCACATCGGCGGGGTCCACACCCACAACCAAAAAGTAATCATCCAGTGCTTGGGAGTCGTCACCCTCGGTCAACCCGGCTTGCGACACCTGCACATCCGAGGTTCCCGGAGCACTGCCGGCATCGCCCATGCACGCATCGGCCTCTGCCACGAACTGCCGAACCTTCGCCAAGCTCACGACGATTTTCCGAAACTCATGCTCGGCACGCTGCGAACTTGCAGAAGCCTGAGCCTCCTTCATGGCGCCATTCGCGCGCTCAGACACCATCATCAAGGCCCGAATGTTGGAGAGCTTGACTTGGACGCAACGAATCATTTCCTCATCGTTCTCGCGGCGGGCGGCATCCTGCAGCTTCGCAACTGCTTTCATGCTGGTCATCATTTCCTCAAGGGCGGCACGCACATACTGCGACATCTCTCTCGGATCCGTGGTTCCAGCGATTTCGATTTGCGGACCTGTTTCCTGGGCAAGTCCTGGCGCGGCCCCAAACAGCAGTCCAATGGCGAGTGTCCATCGTTTCATGACTACCTCCTTGCGTAGGGTTGGGGGTTAGCTCGCCGAGAGGGCGAAAGGAAGGAAGATGCTCTCGGTCACATCCTGCGAGAACCGCCACCGACGAACCTTGCTCTGGACGCAACCCTCAATCGCCTTGTCCCCGGTGGCATTCTCATCGATGCGCACGTTGGTGACTCGGCCGGCGGCGATGTCAATGCTGATTGCAAGGCGCCCGCCAATGTTGGGGTTCTCTTTGAGGCGTTGCTCATAGCAGTACTGAACTTGGTTCTTCTTCTTGTTGACGACGCTCTTGATGCTTCCGGCATGCTCGGAGCTGCCCGCGTCGACGGCGCCCAAAGACGCCTTGCCCACGACTTTAGTGGCCGGACCCGCACCCACGTCGGCCGACCCGCCACCACTCTTGGCCAGGTCACCAATCTTCGCATCTTCCCTGCTTCCCGAACCGCCTTTCTTGACGCCAAGGTTGTCGGCAGTGGCCACTTCAACCCCGCCGGCGGTCTGCAGTGCGTCCTGAATGCTGCCAATCGAAGCATCCGAATCCGCGAACAAGTCTTCCACAGTCCCTGAGCTCTTCGTGTCGCCTCGAGTTCCGATGAGGGCCGCAAGGAGCTTCGACTTCTTCATGACGTCTTCACGCTTCTTCGCCTTGGCGGCCGCTTCAGCAGCCTCTTTTTCTTTGGCGGTCTCAGGCTTCTTCTCCGGCTTCTTCTCTTCCGGCTTCTTCTCTTCCGTTTCAACCGGCTTCGCGTCCGGATTCTCGATGGCCTGTTCGACCACCTCCGGTTCGTCAGGCTCGTCGGGCGCTTTGATGATCTCGACAAACCGGTCGGGAATCTCCTCGAGAGACGTGGTCTCCACGGGCGGAGTGTTCCATGCCCAGATCATCAACACAGCGGCCATCGCCAAGCAGACCGACAATGCGCCAACGAACACGGGATCGTCTTCGTCGAAGAGCTTTGGTCGGAAGTCCTGCCGATTGACCATCCGCGCCGATTCTGGTGGTGCGGGAACGAACTGAAACAGGACCGTTACGTCACCGATGACAACCTTTCCACGACCGCTATCGCCCAATGGAAGGATGGCAGTGTCACCTTTGCGAACAACGTCGGGAGACTGCCTGACTTTGGCGATGTCCTGGAGGCCAGACTCGAGCGCGATCTTGCCGCTCATCGACTCCGTGATGTTCAGGCTGTATTTGCCGCCCTTCGCCTGGAACAAGAGGAACCGGTTGGGCAGCGACGCGTTCTGAAAAACGAATGTATTGCGGGGCGACTCCCCGACCGTGACGTTCTGACCCGGACGAATCAGACGCTCGTGGACAACCTTTCCGTCCCGAACAACACCGATTCGAAGCACCTTGGATGCGTCAGGCGTCCCACCAAATCCCAACATCAGTTGCGCTCCAAACTTGCGGCCCAGGCGGTCACTTTCGGGTGCAAGACTGACCCCTCCTTTGAGGAGGATCGGATCAACGCGGTGATAACTTGCAGGGCTGTCATGAAAAAAGTTCCGACTTGGCCGAAGGGCCCGGTTTGGCGGCCGATTTCACGCCCCGATGGTGGTGCGCGGTCGCTACGCCGGTCACCAGCATAGACCCAGTGTGGGCGCCATGCAACCAAACAAATGGGCCCTCCCCTGCAGAATCCAAAAATGCAGCGAGAAAGCCCATTATTATTTTATTCTTGCTTGTAAACGACGAACTTAAACTCACTGAACTGAGCTTGTCCCGCGGTGTACATGACCTGTCGGAGAACTTCGAATGGAAGCTTCTTGTCGCATTGAATCAGCAAGCGCCCCTTGAAGGCGTGGTCGTCAGCACCCGTCTGCTGGCCGAGATCCTTCGCGGTTTCGGCCTTCTTGCTCAGTTCGTCAAGCAGCGCTTCGATGAGTTGCCCGTTCCGCTCGTCCTCGGGAATCTGAAGCTTCTTCTGCCCGGGATTGTCCTCATCGGGGACATGTTCAAGGTTCAGCACAGGGACACCGTCAACAACGATGTTCTTCTTGCTGACCACCACGTTGACCGCGACTTCTGGCGCCTTCTTCACAGAGGAAACCGGCAGTTCAAGGTCTTCGCTCGGGGCGACTGAGATGTCTTGGGTCGAATACGATTTGAGAAGGAACACCAAGATGATGGTCATCATGTCCATCATGGACGTGATGTTCAATCCATCCTCGGCTTCGCGACGTCGTGCTTTCTTTAATGCCATCGTTAGCTCCGAACCCAGGTCACATTGCACCACCGGCGATCACGACATTCGGGAACAACATCCGCGCCTTCCCGTCAGCTCCAGGCTTTCCGGGGTCGTTGCGGGCTGCATCCATCGTGCTCACCAGTACTTCGTACTTGATTTGGTTGTCTGGAACGAGGATGACGTTGGCGTCTTCCTCGTCCGGGTACTCGTCCTTCACCAAGTTAAGCTTCGCAGTAAGCTTGACCCAGTTGTAGTCTTCCACGCTGGTGCAAACACCGCCGCTCTGACACGGGATGGTCGGGGGGCGATCCTCACCTTCCGCCACCTCTGGAGCGCCTTCGGGGTACAGCACCGCGTCGGCACCCATCACCGTTACCCCGCGGTCGGTGATCGCAAGACTGAGGTTCAGTGGGGGCTTGTCGGGCTTCTCATCCGACGGTTGTGGGGCACCGATAGCGGGAAGCGTGGAGTCGATGACAGCGAGTTGAACGAACTGCGCGGCCATGATCAGGAACGGGATCAGGATTGTGACCAAGTTCATGATCGGTACGAGGTTCAGTTCCTCGTCCTTCTTGGTTCGGCGTTTGACTGCCATGGGCTACTCCAGGAGGTAAGCGAGTCGCGGGCGGACGCCCGCGACTCCGTTAGGGTCGGTCAGCTTAGCCAGCTGCACCGTCCTCCTTGAGCGTGCCCCGACGGCGGGCCGCCAGCAGGTTCACGGTCTTCAGCGCGAACTGGTCGACATCGTCCATGATCTTGGTGGTGCGATCCGAAACAATGGCGTTGAGCACCAGAATCGGAATCGCGACAACAAGGCCGCCCGCGGTGGTGAACATTGCGGTCGAAATACCGGCTGCAAGAAGCGTTTGCTTGGTCTCGGCGGAAGCGTGGGCCACCGCTTCGAACGCCTGAATCAGTCCCTGGATGGTTCCGAGGAGGCCGGTCAGCGTTGCCACGTTGGCCAGCATCGGCAGGAATGCCGTACGCTTATTCAACTGCGGGAAGACCTCAAGCACCGACTCATCGACGGCGTTTTGAATCTCAATCTCGCTGCGGTTCGCCCGGGTCAAACCGGCCTTCAGCACGCGCGGCAAGGACGCGTTGGGCTCAGCGTTGCAAAGCTTGATTGCCCGGTCGATGTTGTTGGCCATGATCAACTTCTGAACCTGAGCCATGAAGGCGGTGCCGTTGATGTTGGCGCGGAACATAATGAAGTACAGGCGCTCAAATGCGATTGCCAAGCCGAATACGGCGCAAAGCAAAATCGGCCACATGAATGGGCCACCTTTGTGGATAGCGTCTACGATGAAGTCCATCTTCGGTCCTCTGCTGTTTTGTTCAAAAAACGTTTGGGTGAAACGCCCGAAAACCACGCCGGGCACTGAGGGGTCGATTGGGACCTTACCGGACCCAAGGGATGCTGTCACATTGGCAACGTCAAGTCGTTGTCAGACAACTTCAAAAAGGCTTTTTTTCTACACTCTCTATGATCTTGGGCAGGAAGGATTCCCTAAGTTCCAACTTGTAATCGGTGTGAAGGTTCTGGCGACGCATAAAAATGTCGATCACTGGTTTTTGCACGCGCCCTTCGACGCTGATGTCCTCGAACACGAGCCGCCTGGTCTGTGCATCGGCCGGGGTTGAAGCCAACATGGCCAGCGCAACCACGATGCTTGTAAGCGCTCTCATTACCACCCTCCCCAGGACCCATCACCACCCGAGGAAGCGGTTGCGGCGCAGGCGTTGTTGGTGCAGCCGAGACCGGCTGCGCATTGGTTATCGGAACTGCAGGGCGCGCCCGCTTGCCGCGTGCCTCGGGTCTCAACCGGCGCGGCAGCCGGGGCGGCGCCGCCGGTGCACACTCCCCCCCCGCAAACCAAGCCATCCATGCATTGATTGTCGGTGGCACAGGGAGCGCCAGCCTGGCGTGTTCCGCGAACCGGAGCTGCGACGGGAACGGATGCGGGAGCCGCGTCGGGAACCGCCGCCGGCTCGGCAACTGATTCAGCGGCGGGTGCCCCCCAGACGCTGCCCGCAGCTGCGGGTTCCGCCGAAGGTGCCGACGCAGGCGGTGTCAACGGCTCCGGAGCAGGAACCGAAGGCACGCGCGGGGTTGGTTCCGCGGTGACTGGAGGTGAGGGCGAGACAACCACGGGCTCAGCGGGAGCGGCAACGGGCGCCGTTCCCCAGACTCCACCGCCCGGGCTCGCTGCAGGCACCATGGGGGTGGACGGGGAAACAGTCGGCTGGGGTGCGATGGGCGCCGGCTCGGGCGCGATGGGCGCCGGCTCGGGCGGAACGGGGGCGGAAGAAGCAGGGGCTGCTGGTGCGGCTGGTGCGGCGCCCAACGCCGCTGCAGCCGCCGCTTCGGCCCGCTGCCTCGCCTCCGCTTCGGCCCGTTCTTTTGCCTCTTGTTCCTCGCGCCACTGCGCTTGCATGGCTTCGTACTCGGCGGCCAGGCGAGCCTCCTCTTCCCGCTTCTTGCGGTCCGCCTCGCGCTTGGCCTGGCGAGCCAAATCGGCCTCAAACTTTTCCTTCCGCTGCTGAAACTCGCCCAACAGTGCGTCGGCCGTGGCCGAATGATCTCCGCCTCGAGTCCGGTATTGCTGGATTGCAGCAATGCCGCCTTCAAAGTCGTTTTCGTGCTGCCCCAGCAACAACCCAATGTTGATGTAGGCGTCCGGGTTTTCGGGCTCCAGCTTCAACGCCGTCTCGTATGACTGACGCGCCTTTGGGAACTCCTTCAATCCTCGGTAGGCAATCCCCAGGTTCATGTGAATCGCGGCGTTTTCCGGCTCAAGCGTGACCGCACGCTCCAGCAAGCGCGCCGTTTCGGCCCAATCCCGGTCGTTCAGAGCCAGGTCGGCAAGGTACAGCATGGCCGGCACGAGGTCCGGGTCCAGGTCCAATGCCTTTTCCAGTTGCCGCTTCGCATTGTAAGGACTTTCCTTCGCCAAATACGCGCGACCGAGGTTTGCGTGAAGCGTGGCGTTGTTGTCTGCCCCATCAATCGTATTCAGCGCTTTTTGATAGATGAACTTGGCAAGATCGGGTTTGCCTTGATCGATGTAGACAAGCCCCAGGTTGTTGTAGACATCGATGTTGTTGGCATCCCGCGACAGCGCTGCCTTGCCCTCACGGAGTGCCTCGTCGTGGCGCCCCATCCGCCGAAGCACCCCAATTGTGCCCACCACCAACTCGGGCATGTCCGGGTCGTTTTGCATCCCCGCCCGATAGTGCTGCAGCGCACGACGGTATTGCCCGCCTTGTTCCGAGAGCGCGCCGAGGTTGAGCCACGCCGCGCCAAGAGTCGGGTCAATCGCCGTGCTCCGGAGGTAGTATTTTCGCGCATTGAGGCCGTCTTCCAGTTGGTGATGCGCCAACCCAAGGTTGTACGGGATGTCCGCCCGCTCGGGTGCTTCCACAATCAAGGGTGTGAGTTCCGCAACGGCAAGCTGCGAGTCTGCAGGATTGCCGGTTGTCAGCCAGGCTGCGGCCCGCGCGACCCGCTCATCGACGCTCAATACCACCGGCGCAGCTGCGTCTTCCGTTGCCGTCTGAACGGCATCGGTTGCCGTCGGCTCTTTCGACGCACCACACGCCATGGCGAAGACCAATGTCCACCCAACACGATTCATTGCCACACCCCGCTGCCCGACGGCACCGCTGGACCCTCGTCCGCCGGCGCTTCTGGAGCCTCGCGCGGAGCCGTCAGCGTGGGCGCGATCGGTCCGGCTGTGGGCACCAGGGTCGAGTCGCCAACGCCGCGCACCTCATTGACCTCTTTCGCGTACTCGGTCGGGAAGTTTACCGCCAAGTAGTCCAAAGCTTTGGACGTCCACTCACTCCACCGCTTTTGGTCTTGGGCGTATTCCAGGACTCCGACCAAGCGAGCCTTGCCACGGTCTTCGACCGGAATCCGCATCTCGTCGAGTTGCTCGTAGTAAATGTCGAGCATTTCATCGTCGAACCCTTGCGGCTCGGGGACTTCGAACAGCAGCTTGGCAAACGTCAACTGCGAGGCGCCCCACAAGTACTGCGCCGCGCTGGAATAATCGAAGTCGGGATACGCCTTGATCATTTCTCCGCACTGCTTTGTGAACGCGGCAACAGCGTCGCGCCGGTCGAGCACCAACTGCGCATTTTTGTCGTCGCTATCGGAAAACTCGTAGACCTGGAGCTCATCG
>JAYZVA010000136.1:0-35876 GCA_036156175.1 Myxococcota bacterium | reverse complement strand
ATCGAACGGTCGCATTCATCAATCCATCCTGGAGATCATGGACCGATGAACGACCTCAACTGGTGCCGCGCGATGTTGCCGAAGGTGTCTCGAACCTTTGCATTGGGCATTCAGATGCTCCCCGCCCCGTTCGAGGAGTGGTTGACTGTGGGGTATCTGCTCTGCCGTGTCGTCGATACCGTTGAAGACACGCAGGGCATCGACTGGGCCACCCGCCGCCGGCTGTTTAATGCCTTCGACGAAGCGCTGATCACCGGCGACACCGCGGCCTTCGAAACGCAACACCACGCCTTCGATGACACTGCCGATGGCGAACTTTCCCGTGGCCTGGCCCGCATCGTGGGCCCCATGCAAGCCTTCCCAGAGCCGGTTCAGAATGCCATGAAGACCTGGATCGGCGAAATGAGCGGCGGCATGGCGGTGTACGCACGCCGCCACGCCGCCGGCTCGGGCCGAACCACGCTTCACGACTTGGCGGACCTCGAGCGCTACTGCTACTTCGTGGCGGGCACCGTGGGTCACCTGCTGACCGATGTCTTCTTGGCGGGCACGCCCGAAGCCCAACCCCACGCGCAACGGCTTCGCAAACACGCCATGGGATTTGGCTTGTTGCTGCAGATGACCAACATCGTCAAAGATGTGACGGACGACTGGCCCCGCGGCTGGTGCTTCATCCCGGCAACCGTATTGGCGAAAGCCGGGACCACGACGGATCGGCTGCTCGACCCTGCGGGGATGGATGAAAGCCTGGCCGCAGTCAACCAGGTCAACGCCCATGCGCAGCGCTTTTTCGCGGATGCTGTCGCATACGTCTTGGCCATCCCGCCTTCCGCCGAGGCCCTGCGACGATTCTGTTTGTTGCCCATGCTGCTCGCGGGCAAGACCCTTGCGTTGGTGCGAAACAATCCGGCAGTCGTCGACGTCGCGAAGCGAGTCAAAGTCAGCCGAGAGATCGTGATGCAGACCGCAGCCCAGGTTGAGGCGCTGTTGAACGACGACCAGGCCATCGGTGCCCTGACCATCGCCGGGCCTGCGGGGTCCAAATGAAGGCCCTGATTCCCGTGCTGATGGCCGTGGTCCTGGACCTGTTGGGGTTTGGGATCGTCATTCCACTCCTGACCTTCTACGCGGAGGAATACGGAGCCGGGCCGGTGGCTGTGACGCTGTTGATGGCGGTCTACTCCCTGGCTCAGTTCCTCATGGCTCCGGTGTGGGGGGCGTTGAGCGACCGCTACGGCCGCCGCCCCATCATGTTGTTCAGCATCGCGATGGCCACGGTCTGCCTGGCCGGCTTTGCTTGGGCCGAGTCCCTCGCCTTGCTGTTCGTCTTCCGCACGCTCCACGGTGCTGAAGCCGCCAACATTTCGACAGCGCAAGCGTGTGTGGCCGATGTCACCACGCCGGAGAATCGTGCAAAAGGCATGGGCTTAATTGGGGCCGCCTTTGGGTTTGGGTTTACGGTTGGTCCGTTCATCGGTGGAGAGCTCTCGGTTCACGGACTCGCTGCACCCATCTGGTTCGCAGCCGGGCTGTCGGCGATCAACTTGTTTCTCGCGTTCGTCTGGCTGAAAGAAACCCGGAACCCCGAAACAAAACGCCACGTTCGGTCGATTCGCCCCGCGGCCTTTGCGCGGGTGCTCACCCACCCCGTTGTGGGGCTCTGCATCGCGCTCACGTTCGTGATGACCGTGGCCTTCGCCATCATGGAGAGCAGCTTCACGCTGTTCGCCGAGCACGTGCGCGACCTGGACGCCCGAGCCGTCGGCCGCATGTTCGGAATCGCCGGCATGACCATGATCTTGGTTCAAGGCACCCTGATCGGACGGCTGGTGAAGCGATTTGGCGAGCGGCCCCTCGTTCCGGTTGGGGTGGCCATGCTGGCCATCGGCCTGTTGACCCTGCCCTTTGCCCCTCCCCCGACGGCCATGGTGCTGGTGTTCATGTTGATGGCCATGGGACAAGGCATCGCGAGCCCCAGCCTGAACAGCTTGATTTCAAAGGGCGCAGCCCCGGAAGAGCAGGGCTTCATCTTGGGCACAAATCAGTCGATGAGCGCCCTCGCGCGGGCTGTGGGACCGACCTTCGCAGGCTGGTTGTACGTGGGCGGAGCCGCGTGGCCGTTCTTTGCCAGCGGGGCAATCCTGCTGGCTTCCGTGGGATTGGCGCGGGCTGCGGTGAAACAACACGCAAAAAACATGGCGGCCTGAGGTAGTATGGGAGCAGCTTGGGGGAACGCGCACGTGTCATGGAAACGCACCTTACTGATTGCGTGGCCGGTGATCGGCTGCAACAATGAAAAGACCGTCGCACCTCCGGGAAATCAGGACCCCGAAGCACAAATCACGCGGCCGTTTGTGGGCGAGGTGGTGCGGAATGGCGCATTCTTCGTTGCGAGCGGCCAGGTATCGGACCCCGATCACGATGCCGAAGCGCTCACGGTCCGGTGGGTCATGAAAAGCGAAGAGCGGTGCGGCCCCATCGCCCCAGACGCCGAAGGCAACACAACGTGCGAGCTGTCGTTTGGTTGGGACCGCGAATCGTTGACGCTGATCGTGACCGATCCCGAGGGTGCGGAGGCATCCGACACCGTGGATGTGGTCGTCGAGGAAGCGGAAGCTCCGCGGGTCACCATCACCAGCCCCGAGGACGGCGCCGAATACCGCACCAACGAGTTGATTTACTTCACGGCAGAGGTCTCCGATGGCGAAGACCGACCCGAAGGGATTGGGCGGGTCTGGCAGTCGGACCAGCAGGGTGTGCTGGACATGAACGACACCGTGACCAGCGACGGGCGGGTCGAAGGCAGCACCCGTTTGGAGCCCGCGACCCACGTGATCCGCCTGTGGGCGACCGACACCAGTGGGCGGGAATCAAGCGATGAGGTGATGGTTCGGGTCTTCCCGGAGGCGGCGCCACCCACCGCCGCGATCATGGAACCGGCCGACGGCGCGCGCTTCGATCCGGGTGCACTGATTGTGTTCGAAGCAACCGTTGGGGATGAACGCGACCCCGCGGATGTGCTGAGCGTTCGATGGGATTCCAGCGCCGATGGGTCGCTGGGTGAGTCGTCCGTCGACACAATTGGGAACACCACACTCGCGACCAGCGCGTTGTCCGAGGGCAGTCACCTGATCACCATGACGGTGACCGACACCGATGGGATGACCGCCACAGCCAGCGTTGCCGTCGATGTGGCGGTTGAAGACGATTCGGGCGATACCGGCGCTTAACGATTGAGCCGGGCGCGAATGGCTTCGGCATCCGCACCGCCGCGAGCCAACACCACCATCACCTGGTCAACGAGGCCCGGCCCCTCTGCATCCCGGGCACGCTCAAGGGGCTCCAAATCGCCCATGGCTGCGGCGGCCGCAAGCCGAGCCACCAACGCTTTGCCGGTCGGATCGGTCGGGATGACCCGGGCGGTGCGGATGGCGGACGCCCACTCTCCCTCAAGCGCATACGCCAGGGCCAGAGGCGCAACGAGCTCAGCACTCGCGTCGCACCCCGCTTCCAAGGCCTCGTTGCCCACTGCAATGGCGCGCTTCGGATCCCCAAGCTTGAGATGGATGCGGGTCACGTTGAAGCAGCTCTCGTGAAACGGCTGAGGCGGCTGAATGACCGCCTCGCGATACCAATGCGCGGCACCCACTGCATCACCGGTGTCTTCCAAGGTGCGCGCCAGGGCCCCCTTTGCATAGCCGCTCGGAGCCCGTTCGATCGCCGCCGCCCACAGCGCCCGGTCGTTTGCCCAGACGGGGGCTTGAATGACGGACATGACGACCATGGCCGCAACAGCAGTGGCGATCGCAGCGCGACCCGCAGCGTGTCGAGCAGCGCCGGCGGCCATCCACGCGACCCCCACCATCGCCAAATAGAGGTAGCGGTCCACAACCGCGCCGACGTGGGCAATGGCTGCCAGAGAAGGCAAGAAACCCAACACGGCGATCAACACTCCGGAGCGGGCGATCGGCCCGCCCCGCACGGCAATCGCGGCAACACCCGCGGCCGCGATTCCAGCGGTCCACCACGGAACGGGCGGGCTCCACCCCAAGTGAATCACGGGCGATTCGCTCAGGGGCCACACGAGCTTGTCCAAGTAGAAACCAACAGACGGGCCCAGCACAGCCCACAGGCGCTCGCCATCGGCTTGGGCGGGCAACCCAACGCCGGCGGCGAATCGAAGCGAAGCCGCCACGGAAAACCCGGTGGCGATCGCGCCATGGGCGCGAATTGAACCCCACCCGTTGCCCTGCACGCGAGCGGCACACGCCAACAAAACGGGTGCAAACACGACGCTCTCTTTGCACAACATTGCGGCACACGCGGCAACGGCTCCGCCAAACAGTGCCCGCCGAGAGGGCCGACGGTCGGCCAACCACAACAACGCGATCAGCAACCACGCGACCGCCATTGGATCGTTGCGGGCGGAGACGAACCCAACGGCTTCGAGTTGAACCGGGTGCACGGCAAAAACGGCCGCCCCCATCGTCGCAGCGAGCCGACTCGAGAGCACTGCCTGCAACCAACGCAGAAGCAATGCCACCGCCAATCCGTGCCACAGCAAGTTGTGCAGACGATGCGCGAACGGACTCAGTCCAGCGATGGCGCGGGTAACGGCCAGGTCCAACACCACCAGCGGGCGGTAGTACCCCGGATCGGCTTCGGGAACCGGTGTGCCAGCCCACAGGTCACTGCGAAACATGGCACCCGCGTTGAGCAGCGAGTCCGTCAAGCTGTTCTCAACCACAAGCAAGTGATCATCCCAGACAAACTCACCACTCAAGAGCGGCAGAAAGACAACCAGCATGGCGATGACCAGCATGGGTCGCGCCGCATTGGATGGGGTGAGGCTCATGCACCCACCTTAGAGGAATCGACCACTTTCTACGACTCCGGACACCGGATGTCCGCTTTGATCATTGTCTCATGGTCGGGGCTGAACTACACTGAACACATGTTCAGATACCTTGTCGCATACGCACCCACGTTTCGCCTCGATCGATGCGGCTGGTCCAACGACCAGGCGGCCGTGCTGGTGGCAGAAGAACGCAATGCGCTTCGGGTTCAGTCGTGCACGCCCCGCGCACACAGCGCGGGCATCCGGAAGGGGATGAGCGTGTCTGCAGCTCGGGCACGATTGCCCGAGCTCGAGACGGAGTTGTTGGACCCCGAAGCCGAGTCCGCGGACCTTCATGCGCTGGCGACGCAGTTGCTGCGGGTCTCTCCCTGCATCGCGGCCCTCCCACCTGACGCGATGGTCGCCGAGGTGTCTCGAACGCAAAATGCGGGTTCCGAGCGGGCCATGATGGAGCGAATCCGCATTCGAATGGGCCAACTTGGGCATGCGGCGCATGTGGTCATCGCCGACGAGCCCACGACCGCCTTGCACGTGGCGCGGTGGCAACAACAGAGCATCATCGTCGCACCGGGCGGGAGCGCACGCGCACTCGCACCGCTGCCGCTGCACGCATTGGGCATCCCAGAATCAGAACAAACGCTCCTCACCAGCCTGGGAATTCACACGGTGGGCGACTTCGCGGCAGTCCCTGCAGCGAGCCTGACAGGCCGATTCTCGGCCACAGTGCTGGTGGCACACGCCCTCTCTTGTGGTCGTGCCGCGCGTCCTTCCATGACTCCGTGGACAGAAGCAGGCACGGCATCCATCTCTCAAGAATTGCCGGCCCCCATTGTCGAATTTGAGGCGATGACTTTTGTGGTCGGTGCACTGGTTCGAGAGTTGTCCGCTCGGCTGACAGCAAAGGGACATGCCGCCACTCAAATCGAACTGGGGCTTCGATTGTCGAATGGGCGCTCGCAGTCGATCGCGCTTCGACTCGGCGCCCCCACTCGTGACAGCACGGCCATCCTAAATCGGATTCGCCACCGCACGAACGGCATCAAACTCGGCGGGCCCGTTGTCGCCATCTCCCTCACCACCAGCGCTGCTGCTCCCTTTGATGGTCGTCAGCTCGATCTGCGCGATCCCCATCGCAGAGATGAAGCCATCATTGATGTCAGCGCTCGACTGCAGGACGCCCTTGGCAGTCGCAGCGTGCTCTGTGCACGCACCATTCCCCGCCACCGGCCGGAAGGGGCGTGGCGTCCCGTCCCTTTCGGCTCTTCCATCCCTTCGGGACCCGCCTCGGCAGCGGCCGAGCGGGCAGAAACACACGGTCCGGATCCTGTGATGGCCTGGGAGGGCCACCCCAAATCGGCCATTCCTGATCGCCCCCCCATTTTGTTGTCTCCACCGCAAGCCACGGAGATCGACACTGGCCCCAACGGCATCCCGACAGCGCTGCACGTTGACGGGCGGTGGCACGAAGTCACCCACTGCACGGGCCCCGAGTACATCTCGGGAGAGTGGTGGGCTCGACCATTCAAGCGAATCTACTGGCAAACGCAGCTGGCCGATGGACGCCGCTGCTGGCTGTACAACGAACATGAACGCTGGTGGCTGCACGGATGGTGGGATCGGTGAGCTCGTTCACTGAATTGGTGTGCCGAACCGCATTCTCATTCGGGGAGGGGGCATCCACGCCCGAAGAGGTCGTTCAGCATGCCGCTGAATTGGGGTGCGGTGCGATTGGAATCACCGACAGAGACGGTGTGTACGGACTGCCGCGGGCTCATCGAGCCGCTCGAGACCACCGAATTCGGATCATTCCGGGAGCATTGGTCACCGTCGAAGGTGGTCCCGGGATCGCCTTGCTTGCCCGTGATGTGGGGGGATGGTCCAACCTCAGCCGACTGCTCACAGCAGCGCGAGCAAACACTCAGAAGGGGTGGGGTCAACTCCCGTTGGTCAGCATCTTGGAGAAGTCCGGTGGGCTCGATGCCATCTTGATGGGAGAATGGACGCGGTGCGACGTGGATGATGTTCGCGATGCTTTCGGAAGGCATGCGTCCATCGCATTGACTCGGCGATTTGATGGGTTGGATGTGAACCGCTGGGATCGGCTCGCCCACCTCTCTGCAACCACTCAAGTGCCCTTGTTGGCCACCAGCGATGCGGTGATGCATGCGCCCTCTCGAAAACCCCTGCACGATGTGCTGACCTGCATTCGCCGCAAATGCACCATCGATCAGGCGGGCACAAGCCTCTCCTCCAATGCCACGCGATGCTTGCGCAGTCCAACTGAAATGGCGGAACTGTTTCGAGCAGCGCCTTCAGCCCTTGAGCGAACACGAGAGGTCGCCGAACGGTGCACATTCTCCATGGACGACCTCCGTTACCTCTATCCACGAGAAGTGGTGCCCGAAGGTTGGACGCCCATGAATTGGCTGAGGCATGAAACGCAAAACGGCCTTGTCTGGCGGTACCCCAATGGCGTTCCCAAACACGTCCAACAGCAAATCGATCACGAACTCACACTCATCGAAAAGCTGGACTTTCCAGCCTATTTCCTGACAGTCTACGACACCGTTCGATTCGCAAGAGAGCGGAACATCCTCTGCCAAGGCCGGGGGAGTGCCGCCAACTCGGCCGTCTGTTTCGCTTTGGGCATCACGGCTGTCGATCCGGCCCACTCTTCACTGCTGTTTGAGCGGTTCATTTCTGAGGAACGGGGGGAACCTCCCGACATCGATGTTGACTTTGAGCATGAACGCCGGGAAGAGGTTCTGCAGTACATTTACGATCGGTACGGCCGGCATCGGGCTGCAATGGTGAATGAAGTCATCTCGTACCGCCGGCGATCCGCCATTCGCGATGCTGGAAAGGCTTTGGGGCTCAATCCCGATCAAATCGATCGAATGGCCAAGGGTGTTCAGTGGTTCGACAATCCATCCGACATGGATCCCGGCTTGACCGAAGCAGGGCTGGACCCCCGTGACCCCCGTGTCAAGCACACCATCCGCATGGCCCGCGCGCTGCAAGGTCTGCCCCGCCATGTCGGCATCCATTCCGGTGGATTCACCATCTCGGATGGACCCCTGATCGACTTGTGTCCCGTTGAGCCGGCCACCATGGACGACCGCACCGTCATCCAGTGGGACAAGAACGACATTGACACCGTGGGCTTCATCAAAGTGGATTTGCTCTCTCTGGGCATGCTGACGGCGATTCGAAAAGGATTTGAACTGATCGAAAGCCACTGGGGGGAATCGTTCACCCTGGCGAACATCCCCCACGATGACCCAGGGGTGTACGACATGATTTGCCGTGCAGACACCATGGGCGTGTTTCAAATCGAGAGTCGCGCGCAGATGTCCATGCTTCCTCGGCTGCGGCCGAGATGCTTCTACGACTTGGTCATCCAAGTCTCCATTGTTCGACCGGGCCCCATTCAGGGCGGAATGGTTCATCCATACCTCCGGCGGCGGCGAGGCGAAGAACCCGTCACCTATGCGCACCCAAGCTTGGAGCCCATCTTGGCGCGAACGATGGGCGTGCCCATCTTTCAAGAGCAAGTCATGGCGATGGCCATTGCCGTGGGTGGATTCTCTCCGGGCGAAGCGGATGCACTGCGCCGCGCGATGGGCGCATGGCGAAAGAAAGGGACGCTCGGGCCGCTGGCTGAACAGCTCATGACGGGCATGCAGGCCAATGGCATCACGCGCCACTATGCCGAGCAAATTCGAAACCAAATTCAGGGATTTGGAGAGTACGGATTTCCCGAGTCGCATGCGGCCAGCTTCGCGCGACTTGTGTACGTCTCCGCGTGGATGAAACATCACTACCCCGCTGCATTTTGCGCCGCTCTGCTCAACAGCCAGCCCATGGGGTTTTACTCGCCTCGATCGCTGCTTGACGACGCGCGGCGCCACGGAGTTGAGGTCCGCCCCATTGATGTGCAGTGCAGCCATTGGGACAACACCCTCGAGCCATCCCCCACCGGTTCAAAGGCGATTCGACTCGGGTTTCGACAAATCAAAGGCTTCTCCCGTCCCGCATCAGAGCAAATCGAAACGACGCGGAGGGACCACGGCCGGTTCACGAGTGTTGCGGATCTTCAACGTCGATCGGGCATCGACCGCGGCATGCTCAGCAAGCTCGCGCGTGCCGATGCACTTCAGCAATTGTCCTCCAACCGACGGCAAGCGCTGTGGTCGGTTCGCGGCCTGTACGACCTGCCGCTGTTTCGTGGACTCGCTCGACCCGATGGGATTGAACTCTCGACTCCAAGCGCAAACGACTGCATGCACGAGGACTACCGAAGCCTTGGACTCAGCTTGCGTCACAACCCGGTTGGAATGATCCGCGGGCAGCTTCGAAAAGAAGGCGTCATCACGGCAGACGAGGTCGCCGCACTGAACGGTGGACGAACCGTAAAAGTGGCCGGCATGGTCGCCCACCGGCAGCGCCCTGGGACGGCCAAGGGTGTGGTCTTCATGACGCTTGAAGATGAAACTGGGCTCCTCAATGTGGTGATTAAACCCGACACCTTTGAGCGCCAACGCCGAGTCATCTTGCAGCACAACCTGCTGAAAATCACGGCCCGTGTTCAGCGAGACGGGCAATCAGTCAGCCTTCTCGCGTTCCACTTTGAACCGATCCAGGATGGAAATCTTGAAAATTTGACCAGCCGCGACTTCCGCTAACAGTGTACGATTTCATCATCATGAATCCACGCCTGACCATCTTGGCCGCCATGCTTGCTGCGTGCGGCACCTCGTTCGTCAACAAAACCAAGCAATCGCCCGACTCCGGCGCCGCGGTGCCCAGCCCCGCCGACACCGGGGACCCCGCCGGGGTGGACGACACTGCGAATCCAAGTGGCGATCCCGAGCCCGACGCACCCATCGCCTCGAGCCACCCCCGAATGTTCTTTTCGCTGTCAGACGTCCCTCGACTGCAGGCCCAGATCTACGATTTTGAGCGCGCCGAGGTGGTGACCACATGGGACCGCTACGTGTCCGAGCGACGCAGCCCATCAGCGATTCCACTGGGCGAAGGCACCTCCCCCCCCACGACCGATGAGGGCTGGTCCGAACTCGTTGCTCCCCTTCCCTCCTTGGCCATGTTCGCATTGTTCACCGATGACGCAGAGATCGTGGCCAACAGCCTCGAATGGATTGCGCGGGTCATCGCGCTGGATGATTGGTCCGAGTCCGACGTGAGTCGCGCTGTGACCCTCCAAGGCATCTGCATTGCGTACGACATGCTGCACGACAAGATGGACCCCACCCTGCGCGTGGCAACCCGCGCGCGCATCATCGAACAGGCCGTTTACTTGTCGTCAACCGTCACCGATTCCGACCCCTGGGCGGTGTACGAGAGCCACGTTGTCCACACGGCGCTGCTGATGGCCGGCGTGGTGACGGAACACGACTACGAGACCTCGAGCATCTGGCTCGGTCAAGCTCGGCGATTCTTCAATCGAACTGCGGAACAGATGGACATCATCGCGGACGGAAGCTGGCCGGAAGGTCCAAGCCTCGCCTCATCGACATTGACCCACGCGTTCCAATCCCTGAGCATCATGGAGCGGCACTTTGGCCTGGACCTCGCGGACTCGCCGTGGCTCCACGCCCGCGGGGACGCAATGCTGCGCCTTGCGGTGCCCGGTTTCACCGGTGTGCTCGCGGTCGGCGATGGCTCCGACCAATGGAAGCGTGGCCCTGAACACCAGACCTGTTTCGTCGATGCACACAGCGACGCCCGCGCAGCCACCTGGCTGCGCGAACAACATCTGCTCGTGGAAACGGGCACAAGTCGCCAACACGACCTCTGGCTCGAGTTTTTGTGGTGCGACCCCTCGTGGATGCCGACTCCGCCCACCGCCGCCTCCTCCCCCACCCATCTTTTTGACCAATGGGGCGTGGCGACATGGCACTCGGGGTTTTCCGCCACCGACAGTGCGCTGCTGTTCAAGGCTGGCCCCCCGGTCTCGGATGCCATCTGGCAATCGGTCAGGGATGGCGACACCGACGCCGCATCCGTCGGCACCGAACACCTTCATCCCGACGCGGGCAGCATTGCGTGGTACCCAAACGGCCAACCCGTCTTGACCATCGGTCGGACGACGCGACCCAAACGCACGGCATTGGCCAACACCTACACGTTCCAGGCCGACCACGCCGTCGACCCCGGGTGGAGCCCCGACGACACCAGTGAGTGGTGGAGCCCATCGACTTTTCCCCATCAGGTCGGATTGGCCACAAATGTCGGACAAGTCGGCGAGTGGAAGTTTGACTATGGGCCCGAGGAGTCGCTGAAGGATTCTTCCGCAGCGATTCACTTGGTCGACAACGCCAGCGGCATTGCCGTCATGGCGGGTGACTTTGGCGGCATGTACCCAACCGAGTTCAACACCCTCGACGGGTGGGTCGACCTGGGCCTCGAGCGGCTCAACCGAACCATCGTGGTGCTGCCGGAACACATTGTGCTGGTCATCGACCGACTGGATCACACCACAAACCTCGTTCACAACGCGCATTTTACGTCCACGACTTCGGGCTTTGGCGTGTCCGGAACCACCGGAACACTGACCACACCCGATGGTCAGACCTGGGCAATCGACGCCCTGAGCGGGGGCAGCCTGAGCTCCGACCAACTCATTCAGGAAATCGACCGACCGAGCGGACCGTGGGTGCAGCGACTGACCGTGGCCAACTCTCGCAGCGCAGGCGTTCATCATCACCTCTACGCCCTCCGCTCCACCAGTCAATCCATCACGACCTCCGGCTGGACCGCCACAGAGAATGGCATCGAAACCGATGTGACCGTGTACAGTGACGGCCTCTCTTCCGCCTACACCATCCGCGTTGCGACGGACGCAACTGCTGCGGAACGGGAAGCCTACCTGGGTTTCTCGGGTTTCATCAGCGTAACCCCGGCCTCGGCAAGCGAAATCCGCTTCTAAATAGTGGCAATTGCAGACCAACTGGTCTAGGGGCGTGTAGGGAGGGGGCCATGGGTCTCGACACACGAGTGAACTGCTGTCCAGACGGCTTGGTCACGGATCGGAAGCGGCGAATCAAGGTACTCGACTGCACAATCCGCGACGGCGGCATCTGCAATCAATGGGACTTCGACTCCGCGTTTGTACGAAGCGTCTTTGAAGCGTTGGTCGCTGCGGGCATCGACTACATGGAGATCGGCTACAAAACGCAACAGGGCGTGTACAGTCGGGACGATGTGGGGCCTTGGCGCTTCTGCGAAGAGACCGATTTGGCGGACGTGGTGCGGCCGAGCCCGCTCAAAGTCGCCACGATGGTCGACATCGGCCGGGTGTCGGTGGCCGACATCCCAAAGAGCGATGACACCGCCATCGACGTCATCCGCATTGCCACCTATGCCCACCAAATGGATTCGGCCCTCGAACTCCTGGAGCGATGCTTGGAACAGGGCTTCGAGACCTTCATGAACGTGATGGCAGTCTCAACCCTGTCGCCTGACGACGTCGACACCTTCCTCACACGATTGGCCGGTTCGGGCGTACACAACGTTGCCCTCGTGGACTCGTTTGGAGCGCTGTATCCCTACCACGTGCGGTATCTCGTTCATAAATACATGAACTACCTCGGGGAGGGCATCAAAGTGGGAGTCCACTTCCACAACAATCAACAGCAAGCCTTCGCGAACTCCATCGCGGCCATTGACGAAGGCGTGGACTTCGTGGACGCGACGCTTCATGGAATTGGGCGCGGCGCCGGCAACTGCCCGCTCGAGCTGCTGTTGTTTTACCTCGACAACCCCAAATACAACGTGCGGCCCATCTTGGACCTCGTGGAAGAGTTCGCCGCGATGCGTGACAACTTGCGATGGGGCTACCACCTCCCCTATGCCATCTCGGGTTTCTTCAACATCCACCCCCGGTCCGCGATCGACCGCATGGCTCGGGCCGACAGGTACCAAGTTCGAGAAATGTACGAATCATTGCTGAAGCGCAACGATTAACGGCGGCCCCAAGGGGCCGCCGCCGGATGGCACGAACGTCCGAGCGAATCACCCCTCCTCGGCTCGGTCCTGGAAACCAATCAGCCGGGCCGCGTCGCCGATCAGTCGCGCCAGTTCTCGGACGTCCTTGTCCGCATCCACGGCGGACACCATCGTCTTGAGTGCCCCCAGGTCGATCTTCTCGGCGTGGGGACTCTGGCGCAAGACCTCCGCAAAGGATGCAGCCGAGTACGCCACAATCGTATCGGTCGACGCGTGGCGCGCATCTTTCACCATGTCATCGGATTCAAAGGAAAACTCGGCTTCAAGACCGCGCTTATCGGCCCCCGGGTGCTCCCACCGGATCCGCACCGTGGCCAGCTCGTCGGCGGGGTCTTCCGCCAGAGCCACCTCATACAACGCCGTGACGCTGTGGCCCGAGCCGACCTCACCGGCGTCGACCCGGTCGTTGCGAAAATCCTTGTCCGCGATGTCGCGGTTTTCGTATCCAATCAGTCGGTACGACTCCACGGCATCGGGATTGAACTCCACCTGAATCTTCGTGTCCCGCGCGACCGTGATCATGGTGCCTCCGATTTTCTCACCGAAGATCCGGTCCGACTCCGCCTGGGTGTCCACGTAGAAATTGTTGCCGTCTCCGTTGTTGGCGAGTTGCTCCATCAACGTATCGCGGTAGTTGCCTTGGCCGAATCCGATGGTGGACAGGGTGATGCCCTGATCGGCGTACCCTTTGATCCGACGCAGCATGTCTTCCCATGACGTGGCACCCACGTTCGCATCGCCATCGCTCAACACGATGACGCGATTCTCGGCTCCGCGCTCGAAGGCCTCGTCCGCCATTTCGTAGGCCATGTCGATCCCCGACGCCATCGCAGTCGAACCACCCGAATGAAGCGAATCGATGGCCGCATGAATGCGCCGGCGGTCGGCTGCATCCGTCGGACCGAGAATGCGAGCGGTGCGACCGGCGTAGGTCGCCATGGCCACCGTGTCGCCTTCGTTCAGGTTGTCGACCAATGTGTGCATGGACGCCTTGGCCAGCCCGAGTTTGTCGCGACTCGACATGGACCCTGACACGTCCACCAAGAAAGTCAGGTGAAGCGGCGGCCGCTCCGCCGGCGAATACCGCTTGGCTTGGACCCCAACGCGCATGATGTGGTGGCCGCTTCGAAAGGGGTCGGGCATGGCCTCCATATCCACCGTGAACGGTCCCTTACGCGGGTCGGCGTAGTCGTAGTCGAAGAAGTTCACAAACTCTTCTGCCCGTATGCCTTCCCACGCTGGCAACGCCCCGCCTTGCAGTTTTCGGCGCGCCAGCGTGTAGCTCGCGGTGTCCACATCGATGGAGAACGTCGACTTCGCATCGTCTGCGACCGCAGTAAACGGATTCACACCGTGGTCGGTGTACTCCTCCGACGACAATTGGTGTCGGACGAACGGGGGAGCAGTACGCCGCATGGTCCCACGCACAGGCGCCCGATGCGTGGCTTTGGCACCGGCCCGCCCAACAGCCGTACCGTGCCCTCCAAGACTACCCAACCCGATTTGGGGGCCCTTGGCTCCCACCAGACCGCCGTTTCCATCGGCGGTCGTCAGCGCCTCAAAATCGAGCGCATTTGCGCTGCCACCGAGCCCATCAACCATGCCCGAGGGCGGTCGGGTGAGCCGCTCCTCCTCCCGGACGACCAAGCGCCCTTCACCAGCAGACGCCGTCTCGGGCCCGGACGACTCCGGAACCGGCTCCTCGGCGTTGGCTGAATGCGCGATGGACGGCTCATCGACCGACGCTTCCTTTGCGAAGCACCCGCTGAGCGCGAGGCATGCAAACAATGAGGGGGAATGAACAAAGGGCGTGCGAATCATGGTGACCTCCGGTTGAGTTGCCCCATCGCAACGCAGGCCGAGTCAACCGTCTTTCACCCCCAAACCAAAAAAGTCAGTGGCTGTCTTTCCATTCGCCGAATTGAGACTCCAGCTCGTCGATCCGCTCTTCGAGTGACTGCAATGCCGCCTCGGCCTTGTTCTCGCCTGCAATCGGCTCGATCTTCCCTTGCCTTGCGCGGATGCTGTCGATGGCCTCGCGGGCCGAACGAGAGAGGGACGCAACGGTCTCTTCGCGGCGGAAGGCCTCCAAGTCGGCGATCGCGGAGTTCGTTCCCACCTCGTCAAGCAGTCGGACCGCCGCCTGCCGTGCCCGAATGTCCAGGTCGGTCAGCAATCCAACCAGCGTCCCCGTCAGTTGCTCGGCGGCCCGATCGCTTCCGCTCTGATCGTGCAATCGGCGCACAATTTTTGCCGCAGCGCGCATCCCGCCCATGCGCGTGCTGCGACGCATGCGCATCGACCGAAGTGAGTCGATGTCAGCCAGCTCTCCGTGCTTGCCCAGCACTCGGGCACCCGTGTTCGCAATTGCCGCGTTGCTGCTCCGAACTGCGCTGCGCGCCAACGTGACGCTGCGCGTTTTCGCGAGGGATTCGATCGAATCCAAAGCCGCCGCGCGGACATCCGGATTCCGATCGCCGATGAACGCACGCTCGAGAACCGTCATGGCGGTGCCATCCGTACCGCGACCGAGGGCCAAGATCACCGCCCGTCGCACCCGTGCATGGCCATCGTCGGCATGGGCGAGCAACAAGTCCGTGCGGCGTTGCTCCCCCAACGCCTCCGCCGCCTCAGAGCGCACCAACGGATGAGCAGTGGTGTCCGCGAGCAATGCCGCCAGAGGCTCCGAATGATCGGTCTCGGACAGCGCTTCAATGGCGCGGAATACCGCGGCGGGCGAATCCGATTGCAGCTGCGCCGTCCACGCCTCGGGTTCTTGTTCGTATTCCAACTCGGCGAGGACCCCAGCCTTCGGATCGAACGCGACATAGGGCGGCGCGGTCTCCAGCGGAATCTGAATCTGCAGCTTCTCATCGCGGAGGACAGCCGCGTGAATGCCGCCCCCATCGCCGCCGATCTCAACTTCAAACGGAATGGTGTACCGGGGGCGTTCTTCCGAAGTCTTCTGCCGCACCGTGACCGTCAAAACGCCATCGGCCCAACGCGTCGACACGGTGACCCGAGGCACATGAGGCAGCTCGACCCATTGCTGAAAGAACCACCCCAGCTCCCGACCGCTGACCGCCTCCATGCTTTCCTGCAGATCGTGCGTCCGAACCAGGGAACGGGCGTGCGTCTTCGTGTAATGCCGAATCCCCTCCCAAAAGACCGCCTCGCCCAACATCACCCGAAGCATCTGGAGCACAGTGGCACCCTTGGAGTAGACATTGGCGTTGTCGGGAGCGTCTTCACCGTGGAAGAACCGACCCGCCAGCGATTCCTCGTACTGACTCCAGCGCTGATAGCGCAGCATCGAATGCGCCCACCGCTCTGGACCGTCGCGTCGCGCCATCCAGTCGGCGGCAAAAAACGTCGCGAAGCCTTCGTTCAGCCACAGGTCCCGCCAACTCCGACAAGTGAGGTAGTCCCCGTACCATTGGTGCGCCAGCTCGTGGGCCACGAGGCTCTGAATGAAGTCTTGCGTCTGCAGCACGTCATCGGTGGTCAGCACCGCGTCTGTGTTGATCGTTGCCGCCGTATTCTCCATGCCGCCGTACATGAACCGCTGGACGAACACCTGGAGATACTCGGACCATGGGTAGGCGACTCCGGTGCGCTCGGTGAAGTGCTCCATCATGTCAGGGACGGGTTTCCACACGTTTTCGATTGCCGCCATGGGCGTATCGGGCCCCACCCAGACCCGGTTGTTGGGCCCCCCCACCTCCTTGTAGGGCCCCCCGGCGATCATGATCAGGTACGAGGGAACGTTGTTGCCCGAGTTGGTCGTGATCTTCCAATCGTCTGGCCCGGACACCGAGCCGGTGTATTCGAACCGGTCGTTGGGGTGGTCCCAGGCGGGAAACCAATACCGATTGTCGTTTTTTTGACCCTGAGTCCAGACTTCCGCGTACTTGTCGGGGGCTCGGCGCTCTCGAAAATGGAGCCCTTTGCGTGGCCTCGCCGAGTAACGGATCGTCACATCGGCCTGACCGCCTCGGACAATTCGCTTGGGCATCTCGATGATCAGTTTGTTTCCGGGGGTTCTGTGGAGCGCGGCTTCGCCATCCACGGAAACCGACTCGATGTCGAGGGCGACTTGATCGAGCACGAAGTCGCCGTCCCCAAGGCGCTCGAGGGTGTATTTGGCCGTACCGCCGATGCCGCGATTGGGGATGTCGAGCGCCAAGTCCAGGTGCAATGCCACGATGTCGAAGTGGCGCCGCGGAACGTCGCGGTCGAGCCCGTCCGGAACCAAGGCAGCCGGAGCGCCGTTCGCGAGCCCCAATCCCGCCCAAATAAACCATGTTCCCGTCATGGAGGCGACCATACCACTGGGCGGCCGGATGTTCGCTGCAGGTTTGTGCAAACTTTTGCCGGAAACCGGCTTCCTCCAACCCGGCAGGTACGAACCCCGCTTGCCGATGGGACTGACCCCATTACCCCGAAGGGCATGTGCGGACGATTTGCCCAAACCATGCCGAGCGATGACCTGATTCGACTGTTTCGCATTGCATCGGGTGTGGCCGTTCGCCCGCGGTTCAACTTGGCACCCACCCAACCGGTGTTGGTGGTTCGCGAAACAACCCAGGGTCGGATCCTCCAGCAAACCCGATGGGGCTTGGTCCCCAGCTGGGCGCCCGACCTCAGCCGCGGGGCATCCTTGATCAACGCCCGCTCAGAGACGGTATTTGAAAAGCGGTCGTTTTCGGCCCTTGCCCGGACCCAACGATGCGTGATTCCCGCGAGCGGATTCTACGAATGGCGGGACACGCCCGCCGGCAAGATGCCCACGCTCTTCACACCAAGCGATGCCCCAGTCTTCCGGTTTGCCGGCCTGTGGTCCGCCTGGGCAGACGATGCCGGCACACTGGTCTACACCTGCACCATCCTGACCACCGAAGCGAACCAAACCATGACACCGTTTCACCATCGGATGCCCGTGCTCCTTTCTGAGGCCGGCGCCGACATCTGGCTCGATTGCGCGACCAAAGCACCCGATGCACTCCGGCCATTGTTCCGCAGTGCACCGAACAATGCGATTCAGCTGCGACCGGTTTCCAAGCGCGTCAACAATGTCCGCCACGACGATCCGAGTTGCTGGAACCCGGCGACCAACATCGAGTGATAACCTCTCGACACAGGAGAACCGCCATGCTCACCACCGCTCATCGTCGCTGGACGCTTCTTGCTTTGCTCTTCGTGGGGTGCGGCGAATCCGCCGACCCGCTCGCAGAGGCCGACGAACGATACACGCAGATCATGGTCGACCTGGCCGCGGCCGATCGCGACAGCACGCGGAACATTCGCAACCGAGAAGCACGCAAGCGAAAGGTGGCCGCCGAGAGCGCCCGCGCCAAATTCTTTGATTCGCAGCGCATCCAGAACATCATTCGCGAAGCCAGCGAGTCCAACGATCCGACGGTCAAGGCCAAGCTGACCGCGTACGAGCGACACCGACTGATCGCGAGCAGCTGGTCCAATGATGAGCGAAAAGAAGAATCGCAGCTGCTCACCCGCCTGGACGAACTCGACGGGATCGAAGCAACGTGGTCCAACAAAGACGGGGGCGTCGAAATCGCGATCAGCCAAGGCTGGAGAAGGGCGAGCCAAGCCGCGGACTCGCTGTCGGAAGACGACCGTGCCGACCTCGCCAGCAGCTATGTCGAGCACCGAATGCGGGTGGTGGGGGCCGACCTGCAGGCCCTGATCAACCTGCGCAACAGCGTCGCTCGCCGTGCGGGGTTCGACAACTACTGGGAACTGGGTTTGGCCAGTCAGGGCTTGACGGCCGCTGAAGTCACAACCCTGACCGATGAACTTGCTGCCATCGTCCAGCCCATCGTCTCGGCCAGTGAAGCGCAAGTCGCGGCCCACGCGGACGCCGAAGGGATCGCGAACACGTTCGCCAACCGGATGATGATTCGTCGGAAGCTCGGCCTGGAAGCCGGACGCGAGGATGCGGACAACTTCTTTGATGCCGACCTTGCGGAAGAACGCGTCAAGCAGGCGCTCAACGACATGGGCATCGCCACAAATGGATGGCAGGTGTACACGGGCCCCTCCCGCTACACCCGGTCGGGCGTCTACGGGTTTCCGGTTCGACCGCCGAACTCCATCGCAATCGTGATGAGCAACGATCGCCGCTGGACCCTGTGGCAGTACGA
Source organism: Myxococcota bacterium (assembly GCA_036156175.1). Classification (GTDB taxonomy): domain Bacteria; phylum Myxococcota_A; class UBA796; order UBA796; family UBA796; genus UBA796. The sequence goes on along the minus strand of JAYZVA010000136.1, from coordinate 16,826 downwards.
GGCCATGGCCTATGGGGGTGGGGGCGCCGTTTGGTGGCAATCCATCGACGACCAAGCCGCATTGAGCCCCCCCATGTGGGAACCGACCCCTCCCTGGTTCGAAGGCTTTGCCGCGTTCTTCCAACGGCTCACCTACGAGCCGGGGTTTCACGCCCGGTATGTGCCCGAGCTGCCAAAGGAACTGCGCGCCAAGCTTGCGTCATGGCGCGTGAAATCCATGGCACGGTCGATCGCATCCAGCATTGTGCAGACCAAAGTCGAACAACGCTTGTACGAGGACCCCAACAGCCTCGAGGCCATCACGCGGTTCGCTGCCGAGACCCGGCAACAGCTGACCGGAGCACCGGCAGCCCCGATGACCGAATCCGGTCTCACCTACGACAGTGCCTTGTTGAGCGCCATTCTGTGGAACTATCCCGCATACAGCCAGAACTACTTGTTCAGTGCGATGACCGAAGCGTGGATGTGGGATGCCATCAGCGGCGCCGTTGGAGACCCGATCGGAAACCCGAAAGTGGGCGAGCTGATCAAGACCGAGTTGATCCGAAGCGGCCGCAGCATTCCCGAGAGCCTCGCCGCCCTCAAGCCGGGCGACCGCACCGCGTCCCTGAAAGCGTATTTGAGTCAGCCCTGACCGGGACGCAACTCCACCAGGGCACGGCTACCGATTGTAGTCGTCGATTTCCTGCGGCTCACCCTGTGGGAACGCAAGCAGCTCCCACGTGACAAACAGCCGGGGAATCCGGTCGATGACGGGCTCGAGCGAGACGCCAATCGATGCATGCGTGCACCGCTCACACAGAAGGTTCTTGAGGTGCGCGGGGCTGAGCGCAACCATCGCCATCGCACCCCGCGCACTCGGTGCCGCTGCAACATTCTGATGGTGCTCGGCCCGAGGATGCGCCAACGTTCTCGCGGCGCGCTCCACCGTTCCCCGCCCCGGGAGGCTGTGCGCGACAATACCGGTGTGCCCCATCAACGCCGAATGTTCTCGGGTCAGGGAATCGAACAACGGAAACGGTGCGACCGGCCGCAAGCCGTGTTCCCGCCGAAGATCGTTGAGTTGCTGATACAGCCAAACCTCCGCGGACCTTGGGTCGGGCGTGGTCTTCGGCGCCGGCGGAGCCGGGGGCATGTCGCTGGGCTGTTGGTCCGCAAAAACACTGAAGAGCAGGGCAAGCTCCCCCACTCCATCGTCCTCCGTCACGACTTCGAACCGGTACTCGCCGGGCACATCGAACCCGTCCACCCAACGGGCCACACCATCCGTCAGCGACATTTCGCGGACCGGTCCATCCGGCGGCGCGACAAACAAGCGAGCATCGCCGCTGGTTAGGCGATCAATCCGCACCATCACGGACGCATCCAGTTCCACGACGCGAGGCACGGGGTCCATCTCCATGATGCGGGGAGCCCAGCCAACCACCCACAAGACGCGCCCGTCCCCAAAGTCCCTTCGCGCGACGCCAATGTCCACGGGGCGCCCTGCAGCACTGTTCACGATTGAAGCGACCAAGGAGGACGGCCAGCTGCCGTTGGTCACGGTCTTGCCGAAGCGTGCGGCACCGGGAAATCCCGTTCGTGCTGTCGCCAATGCCATGGCTTCGGGCGTCATCAATCGGGTGGTGGTCCTCAGGGTTCCGATCAACTCACCCGCAGCGGCGGCCAAACCTCCGTCCCACTGCGAACCGGCCACCGCACCAACAGCCCACTCGCTCAGCGGCGTCGTTGCCTCGAGGGGTCGGTAGGCGATGGACGGCATCCGTTTGACCAACCCACCCCGACGACGGTGGACATTGGCCACCGCGCCATCGACCCGGGTTCCCGTTCCGGGGCCCGTGGCGGTACACGCCACAACTGCCAACATCAGCCAGCTCATTCTGTTGCCATGTTGACCACGATGGCGACGCCATTCGTGGAGACCTGAGCTGCCGCACCCCCAATTCGAAAGGAGGGGTTGAGCAGAATGGCCCGCTCCCGCCCCGACCTCAACATCGAGTCGACGCACGTCGCAACCGTTGTTCCCTGGCACTGAATCTGCCCCACTGGACCACCGGTAAATCCAGCACCCTGCAGGCGAACTTCACCCGACTCGCGGTCCCAATCGTTGGAAAGCAAGAGGTTCAGTGGGTACTGCGCCAAGGTCTCCAGGGTGCCGTCGTCGCGCAGTCGAGCCATCGAAAACGCCTCCCGCACGTCTGACACCAACAACATCGCTTCATCGGCCGCCTCAACGGGCCCCGCAAACTCATCACCAGGCAACTCAATGACGGTGCCGGTGGGTGTGGGCATGCCCACGTAAACCGGCAGTGCCGAAACCGTCCGGTCGATTCCGTCGAGCTCAAGCCACCATTCCCCCTCTTCGTCAAGCGACACCGCCCCGGGGACCGGACCCGACTGAACCCGACCCGACGGGGAAACGGCCATCCATGTGCCGGGCACGTCCATGCTCAGGGTCAACTCGGCACCCAGCGCTTGCTCGCGTTCGAAAGGCTCGAGAGCGCCGTTGGGTGAAGAAACGAGCGCCACCCATCGATCGACCGCGTCAGACCGCACCCGGGCCAAACCAAGGCGATCCGTCTTGTTCATCACCGTATGAAGCGTCCGCACCAACGCATCGGGGTGCGTTCCCGCAGGCACACTCCCCGATGAAACGATGCGGACCAAGTACGGGTACCCCGCGCGAAAAGCTGCGTACTGAGCCCGCTCAATCCCCAGTGCTTGGTCGCTCAATGCCAACGCTGCAGCCGCCCCGCTCAGCGATTCGTCCCACGCCAGCCCCAAGGCAACTTGAGCGACCAACTCATCCTTCGGAAGCGCATGACCCGTGGCATAGACCGGCGCCATCGACGCGGGAAGGATGGGCTGCGTGCCGGGGTCGACCACCGGCACGTCGATCGCTGCGGGCGGTTTGGGCGCACATGCCAATGTCATCAAGAGCGGGATCACGCGACACCTCGGAAGGCGTTCTCGATAACCCTCCACCGAAAGCCCAGCATCTCATCGGAGATTCCGGATGGCCGTGTGCCCCTGCCAGGCGCAAGCCGGGAATTTCGCACCCACGCCGCATCCAGACACTTGCAACCCGCCCGAATGCAGTCCAAAACCTTGTTACATCCCCCGAACACGGTACGCACCGTTCCGAAATCCGAAGAACCTCACTGGAGGAGCCCATGCACCGCACACTCTTCATCGCGTTGACGGCAATCGCCTGCACCCCCATTGGAACAAACACCGTCATCGAAGGGTACGACTTCGCCGGCGGAGACTTCCTATTCGAGACCACAACGGTCATCGATGAATGCGGAAACGGGGTGTTCGCTGGGCTGTTCACCCCCCCCGAATCGGGGGGAGCCGATGAATCGGCGGAACCCGTGACGATTCCCTCATGGTCGGAGATGGAAGGTGGAACCACGATCGAGTTCCAGTTGCATGCCGCGCTCCAGCCCATGACCATGACCATTGCGCAAGGCGCCGCCGAAGGCGATGCACTGCTGAGCGACGGCGCTCAGGAAGACGTCGCCTTGGATGACGACGCCCACGGCGACTGCACAACCGATCTGACAATGGACGGCACAATGGAGTTGGTGTCCGACGACGAGATCACCGGCTCCGCGACCGTTGGAGTGGACAACCTTCAAGGCGAGCGATGCCCCCAGGTGACCGAGGGATGCGTGGTTCTGCTCGACTTTTCGGGATTGAGCACGGGCGACGAGTGACAGTCGAATCGTGGGCATGAACGCCCTTTTCGCGGCACGCAACAGCATTTGCCGAGGACGGTGGCGCGACCAGAGGTACAGCCTTAGTCCATAGGCATGTCAAGAGTTGAAGTCCACAAGTTTGGCGGAACCTCTGTCCGAGATGCCGATCGGATGCGCCACGATGCGGCCCTGATTGCAGCGGCGGCCAGCGAGGCTGCCATCGTGGTCGTTGCCAGCGCCATGACGGGCGTGACCGATGAGCTCATCGCAGCGGCAAGTGCAGCGATGAACGGCGAGCCACAGCAGGCATCCGCGCTGATTGCGGGCATTCAACAGCGCCACTTCGATGCGCTCAACGAACTGGACGGTGCGGGTCCGGAGTCGGCTGCCGTCCGCAAAGCAATTTCGGAGATCTGCGCCGAACTTGACACCATTGTCGACAGCATTGGCGTGCTCGAAGAGCTCACCCACCGGGTCCGCGACCGCATCATCGCGAGCGGTGAAAAACTGAGCATCCGCTTGTTGGCCGTTGCGCTGAGGAAAGTGGGTCTCTCAGCCACCCCGATGGATGCGGATGCATTCTTGGAAACCGACGCCCGCCACGGCGAAGCAAACCCGCTCGGCGTTGTGGCCGACAGAACCATCGCGGCCGCCATCCGGCCGGTGCTGAGCGCCGGATCGACCCCGGTGGTCACGGGGTTCTGCGGACTCGCCCCAGACGGTTCGACCACCACCTTGGGGCGGGGCGGGTCGGACTACACCGCGACCCTGATTGCCAGCGCGATTGACGCCGATGAGGTCACCATCTGGACGGATGTGGATGGGGTGTTCAGTGCCGACCCACGCGTGGTGCCCGAGGCTCGATGCGTCGACCAACTCAACTACCGAGAGGCCGCTGAGCTCTCGTTTTATGGCGCCAAGGTGCTGCATCAGCGCACCATGATTCCCGTCGCTCAGAAGCGCATCCCGGTGCGCACGCGAAACAGCTTTCGACCGGAAGCAGCGGGCACATTGGTCAACAACCGGTTCACACCCGGGTCTCATCCGGTCAAGGCGATCTCCGCCGTTCGCGGTCAAGCCCTGGTGAGCATCGAGGGCAAGGGCATGTCCGGTGTACCCGGCGTGGCGGCACGCGTGTTCCAGTGCCTTGCCACAGAGCGCATCTCCGTGACCATGATCAGCCAGAGCAGTTCGGAGTCGTCGATCAGCTTGGTTGTGCCGGAAGCCCAAGCCGATGCCGCTGCGGCCGCACTCAAGGCGGAGTTCCGCACCGACCTGAGCCACGGCGACATTGAAGAAATCACCCTTCAACCCCACGTCGGCTTGGTGGCGGCCGTGGGCTTGGGAATGGCTCAAGCACCCGGCGTCGCCGGCCGCGTGTTCCAATCGCTCGGTGCCGCCAAAGTCAACGTGCTTGCCATCGCCCAGGGCTCGAGCGAGCTCAACATTTCGCTGGCCGTGGGAGCAGACCAAATTCCGCTCGCCGTTCGCACGCTTCACGCAGAGTTTGGACTGCACCGCAAGGATACCGGGACCAACCAGCTCGATGGACTCGATTTGATGCTGCTCGGCTGCGGCGCCATCGGCCGCGCGCTGATTGGCCAACTGGCGCAGCGACGAGACCACATTGCCCAGCGGTTCGGCTTGTCCGTGCGGATCGTGTCCATCGCGGACCGCAGCGGCTTCCTTCTCAACCCGGCGGGACTCACTGCCGAGCAGATCAATGGCGTGGTTGCGGCCAAGTCGGCGGGCACAGCAGTGGCAGCGCTGCCAGGGGGTGTGGCCGCAAAGGAACCCGCGGCCATGGTTGAGGCCGCCTTATCCTACCGCCTCTCTCGACCCATCTTGGTCGACGTCTCGGATTCGGACGACGCCCACGAGGCATTCCTTTCGGCACTCGCGCGGGGATGCGACGTTGCGACGGCAAACAAGAAGCCCCTCGCCGACAACGCCAACGTCTACCGCACGCTGAGCACCGCGGCGGCGTCCAATGGTCGCGTCATTCGTTCGGAAGCGACCGTCGGCGCGGGCCTGCCGGTCATCGACTCGCTGGACATCCTGTTGTCGACCGGCGACCGACTCCACCGCGCCCAAGGCTGTCTGTCCGGCACCCTCGGCTATCTCATGAGCGAGCTTGAGCAGGGCGTGCCGTTCTCCGTTGCCGTGCGCACCGCGGTGCAGCTCGGCTACACCGAACCCGACCCCGTGGCCGACCTATCGGGCGTTGATGTGGCGCGAAAAGCCACCATTCTCGCGCGACTGGCCGATCTGCCCAGCGCGTCCAAGCCGGTTGCGCTCGAGGGACTGGTCGACAGCGCTCACGCGGGACTGCCGCTTGCCGATTTGATGACCCTCCTCGAAACGATGGATGACGACATTGCGGCGCGCGTCCAATCGGCCAAAGCGGACGGAAATGTGCTTCGATTTGTTGCGACAGTCGATGCGGAGTCAATTGCTGTCGGCCCCGTCGCCGTGCCCAAGGACAGTGCGCTGGGCGGCTTGCAGGGCAGCGACAACATGATCGTCTTTGAATCCGACCGCTACAACGACCGGCCCTTGGTCGTCACGGGTCCGGGCGCAGGAATCGACGTCACTGCGATGGGTGTCCTGGGAGACATTCTTCGGATCGCTGCCCAACGGAGTCAACCATGAGCGTCTCGGCGTTTGCCCCCGCGACAATCGCGAACCTCGGCCCCGGATTTGATGTGCTCGGTCTGGCCCTGGCGGACCACGGCGACACGGTGACCGCCCGATTTTCCGATGCGCCCGGCGTCACCATCGCCACCATCACGGGCGACAACGGCGCGTTGCCCCGCGAGCCGCAGCAGAACACCGCCGCCATCGCTGCGGAGGCCACCCTCCGTGCTGCAGGGATCACCGCCAACATTTCGCTGGACTTGCACAAAGGTCTGCCGCTTTGCTCCGGCCTCGGCAGCTCGGCTGCAAGCGCCGCCGCCGCGGCATTCGCGACCAACCTTCTCATCGGAAACCCACTTCGAAAGCAGGACCTCATCGAACCTTGCATCGACGCTGAGGAGGCCGTTTCGGGCCGCCACGCCGACAACGTGGCGCCCGCAATGCTCGGCGGACTGGTCTTGGTGCGATCGGTGGATCCCCTGGATTTGATCCGACTGCCCATTCCAGATGGACTCACGTTGGTTGTGGTGACCCCCGACCTCGAGCTGCCGACACGAGAAGCGCGCGCGGTTCTCCCGGCGCAGATCCCCTTGACCACCATGGTCGAAACCACCGCTCAAGTCGGTGCCCTGGTGAGCGCCTGCTACTCCGCGGACCTGAGCCTGCTCTCCCGCAGCCTCACCGATCCCGTCGTCACGCCGGCCCGCATCGGCCTCATTCCAGGCGGTGCAATGGCCTTGGAAGCCGCGCTGGATGCAGGGGCGCTCGGCGCCTCGATCAGCGGCGCGGGCCCCAGCCTCTTCGCGATGTGCCGCTCGGAACGCAGTGCGCGAACAATTGCGTCGGCCATGGCCGCAGCGCTGGCCAACCACGGCAACGCCACATCCATCCACATCAGCCCGGCGAACTGCCCGGGAGTCCGCCGGGTGAACCCAAGAACCACCGCCATTGCTGCGCCAGCTCCAGCCAACAGTACCCGATTTACCATCAGCGATACCGCTGCGCATGCGGCGGGACCCTCGATGTCCGACGGGACCTCGAAGCGGTCGCATTGACCACCGACATCCTCGACCAGCGCCGCAACTCCGCCGATCCGCTGGACCGGTCCGGCGTCTGGCGCTTTCGCGAGTTGATCTTGCCGCTCGACGACGACGAACTCCGCTCGGCGGTCGTGTCTCGCGGCGAAGGCAACACCCACTTGTACGATGCGCGCGCCATTGGGACCGCCCTGGGGCTCGACCGACTCTGGCTGAAGCACGAAGGTGAAAACCCAACTGGGTCGTTCAAGGATCGCGGCATGACGGCGGGCATCACGATGGCCCGTCACTTCGGGATGAAACAAGTCGCCTGCGCCTCGACCGGCAACACCAGCGCGTCGATGGCATCGTACGCCGCTCGGGCTGGCATGGGCGCCGTGGTGTTCATTCCCGAAGGCAAGATCGCATACGGCAAACTGAGCCAAGCTTTGGCGTATGGCGCCAAGACGATTCAAATCAACGGCGACTTTGATGACGCGATGGCCTTGGTTCAGGACGTGTGCGCCGAGGAAGGCATCTACCTCCTGAACTCGGTCAATCCCTTTCGCATCGAAGGTCAAAAAGCCATCGGCTACGAGATCCTGCAGGACCTCAACTGGCAAGTCCCGGACTGGATCGTTCTGCCGGGCGGGAACCTCGGCAACAACACCGCCATCGCCAAGGGCTTGCTCGAACTTCACGCCCTCGGCCTCATCGACGCGCTGCCTCGCATGGCGGTGGTGCAAGCGGCTGGCGCCAATCCGCTGTACCGAGCGTGGTCCACGGGTACGGATGTGATGCCGATTTCCGCCGAGACCATCGCGTCGGCCATCAAGATTGGTTCGCCCGTATCCTGGCGCAAATCGATGCGCGGCCTGCGGGCGCTCGACGGGGTGGTGACCGAAGTCGACGACAATCAAATCATGGACGCCAAGGCCTGGGTCGATGCGGCAGGAATCGGCGCGGAGCCCGCCTCTTGCGCGACCCTTGCCGGCTTGAGGCGCCTGATCGACGAGGGCGTCATCGCCCGGGGCTCCACCGTGGCTGGCGTGTTGACTGGGCACCTGTTGAAAGACCCGGATGTCGTAGTGGGTTACCACACCGGCTCGCTGGACGGCATCGAGATCCATCGAGCCAATGCCCCCATCCAAGCACCAGCGGACCTCCAGGCAATCCGTGACATTCTTCGCGGTTGACCGCTCGATGGGGTCGTTGAACCCGGAGGCTCTCCCGTGATCGTTTCCGCTGCCCTCTTCGTACTCTTGTCCGGATGTTCCAACGACCGGCCGGGGACGACCGCCTCGACCAGCGATCCGGCACCGAACATCCTCGTGTTCACACTCGACACCCTTCGGGCGGACGCCCTCGGTGCGTACGGAAAGAGCCCCTCTCCCAGCCCCACCATCGATGGATTGACGCAGCAGGGGTACCGATTCACCCGGGCCTACACCGTCACACCGCTGACCATCCCGGCGCATTCCTCGTTGTGGACCAGCTTGTTGCCGCCGCGTCATGGGGTGCAAGACAACGGCGACTTCTTCCTCGACGAGGGCGCCACAACCCTGGCCGAACTGTTGTCGAGCAACGGCTACCAAACCATGGCCAGTGTCGGCGCAGAAGTGACCTCGCATCACTGGGGATTTGCCCAAGGATTTGACGCCTACTTCGACGACATGGGCTCAAGCCGCGACACGGAAAAAAATCGCTGGCGCGTCGAACGCCCCGCCCCCGATGTCGCGGCCGACGCACTCTCCTGGTTCGATGCCGAGTGGAATGGTTCGAAGCCGTACTTCGCATGGCTGCACATGTTCGACATTCACCACCCCTACGAGCCGCCCGAGCCACACAAGAGCGCATTCCCCAATCGGCCATACCTTGGTGAGATCGCCTGGACCGACTCGGTGGTCGCCGAATTTCTGAATGAACTCCAGAAGCGAAAGGCCCTCGACAACACATGGATCTTCATTTTGTCGGACCATGGCGAGGGCAGAGGAAGCCACGGCGAGCAGCTGCACGGCGCGCTGCTGTACAACTCGACGACGCGCATCCCGTTCATCGTGGTGCCCCCCACTCGAGACGGCGGTGGCCGCCGCATTGACTTCCCCACAAGCCTCGTCGACGTCTTTCCCACCTCAATGCAGCTTGCGGGACTGACCGTCCCCGACGGCCTCGATGGCATTTCGCTGGCCCCATGGCTGTCGCCCACTCCAGCCGAGCCGCTCAAGAACCGCGAGGTGTACCTCGAGAGCCTGTATGCATACCGCCACTATGGCTGGGCACCGCAGAAGGCCTGGGTGACCGATGCCCGCAAGCTCATCGACTCGACCACCCCGGAGCTGTACGACGCCTGGGACATCGCCGAGCGAACCGACCTCGCCCCCTCGAAGGCCGAAGAGGTGGCGACCCTTCAATCCGAGCTTCAACAGTTCACGGAAGGTTTGGTGACCGATGACGGCGCCGCCGGCCGCGCGGAACTCAGCGATGAACGGCTCCAGCAGCTCGCCGCGCTGGGCTACATCACCACCGTCGTGAACGAAGGTGCACCGACGGACAACCTGCCCGATCCCGCCTCGCGACTCCACGTTCTGAAGCAGGTGGAGCGGGCGCGGGGGCTGTTTCAAGGCGGCGACCTCGAAGCGGCCGAGAAACAAATCGATGCCGTGCTGAAGGACGAACCCAGCTTCGTGAACATGCGGTCTCTCCGCATCCAGTTGCTGATGCGGAAGGGCGAAATGAATACGGCGCTGGCCGAAGCGCAGGCCCTCGACGACGAACACCCGTCCACCAACCACAAGAGCTTGGTGGCGAGCGCCTTGATGCGCTTGGGCCGAACCGAGGCAGCGGCAGACACGTTTGAGTCCATTGTGGATGTCGACCCCTACCTCATCGACAGCTGGGGTGGACTGTTGACAAGCCTGTTCCTCACTGGCCAGGTCGCGCGGCTGGACCGGGCGGTGTCGCGGGTGCAGCGGTACCACGCCGATGCCACTGTGGTCAGGACCTTTGAAGGCATCGTCTTGGTGATGAAGGGCAAGACCGACCAGGCCTACCCCTTGCTGGAATCCGTCCTCGCGGAGAGCCCAAACCAACCCTTCGTGAACCACAGCCTTGGACTCATCGAACGGTCTCGCGGCAATGCGGAGAAGGCAGAGCAGTTCTTGACAGAGGAAATTCGATTGTTCCCCCCCGCCGTACCGGCCCGCCGCACCATGGTGGAGATGCTCGCCGAGCAGCGGCGCTACACCGAGCAACTCGCGCAGCTGGAGGCCATTCGTGCCGTCGAGCCACCGAGCCCGCTGACCCTTCACTCAACGGCCCAGGCCCTGTTCAACCTCGGTCGCTACACCGACGCCAGGCCCTTGGTCGACGAGTGCATCCAGCTGAATGCCTCGTACCCCGGCTGCTGGATGCTTCAGGCGAACCTGCTGCAAAAGGATGGGCAAACAACCGAAGCCAAAGCGGCTTACGAGCGGGCCCTTGAGCTCGCCAAAGGCCCGCCTCAGTAGACGGCGAGTCCCGCCTGCAGCATCAGCCATCCGTCATCACCGAGCTTGATCTGCGGTTGGTCAACCACCAAAATCTTGCCCCGAGTGGCCTCGACGTCGATGAACTCTTCGAGGGCCAAGTCGGGAATCGGAATCTCGGGTGCGAACTGGCTGGAGTTGCCCAGCAACGGCGGAAGCAGCAACTCCAGGAGTGCAGCCAAATCACCGGGGTCGACGCCATCGGGCGAATCGACGACGCCAATGGCTTGGTCGATCCGGCTGGGGCGATTGTCTACGGCAACGCGAACCGCACCGCCTTCGTCCACTTCCGCGTTCACAAGCGCATGAAAGTTGATCGAGAACCGCACGATTTCACCATCGTTGCGATTGAACACCATGTCCCACTCGCCAATCGACAGCCGTGCAGCCCAATCGTCATCCACCGTTGGGCCGAGAATGGGCGGCAGGTTCAGGCTCATCACGACCGTGTCTGCGGGGCCAAGCGGCGGCGGCAAAGGTGCGCCCGTCAACCCGCCAATCAACACGCCATCGAACTCCACGTCTTTGGCAAACCCCGTCGCCCAAAACGCAAACCCCAGCTGGTTCAGAAGGTCATCGTCGATGGCGGCCCAGAATGGCTGCGTCTTGGACTCGGGCCACTCCGGTACGCTGCCTGGGGTCTTCAGCGAGCCGGCATTCCGCGGAAGAACCACCGAGTTGGTCGGCTCAATGCGGGCATCGACTTCGAACCGAATGCCGCTCTCGGCGACCTCCAAATTGGCGAGACGCAAGTCCATCCCGAGGTCGTCGTTGAGGGTTGCGCCCACGGCAAATGCCGTCAACGAGCTCTCGATGAACCGGGTCAGTTCATTCTCAATGAGATCCGCCACAGCGCCCTCGATGAAATCCGAAACCCATCCGCTGAGACTCCCTTCGAGGAAGTCGGGGACCCAGTCGACCGTCAGGTCAAGCTCCGTCAACTCGACGTCCACGGCGAGGGTCTGCGCCCGAACCACGCCGCCATCCGACTCGATGGCAAGGGTCAGTGCCGAATCGACCGACTCAGCGACCGCCGTGGCGTTGATCTCGATGCCCGAGTACCAGTCAACGCCCGTGATGATGACGTCCACTTCAACGCCGGTCACACCCACGTTGGCGTCGATGGCTCCGCTGGCCAGGGCCAAGTCGATTGCGCTCGGTCCGAACTCAACCCGGGTGGGCGTGAAGATCGCCGAATCGGTGATCACCTGCTCACCGATCAGGGTGTCGATGATCTCGGTGTCGGCCAATGCGAGTTCGAGCAAGCCCGCAATGTCGTCCGGCTCGTCGTCGGTGTCGTCGAGGACTTCGCCGTCAATCTCCATGCGGATGGCGCGTTCAATCCAGGCCGCCGGCTCGTGGGTCGGCCCGGCGTGGAAGGCGCGACCATCGATGGCGCGCTCGCCGTTGGTGGCCTGCGCTTTCGCTCCCAGGATCTGAATGCCGGGCGTCCACCCCATGGCGGCATCGAAGCGACCGGTCTCCCCGACGGGGAAGAAATCGCCGTTGATCACCACGCCGGAGACGCTCGTACCGTCGGTCCGCACCGATCCGCGAACGGTGCCCGACCCCCGGGGGTCAAAGCTTCCCCGCTCCGGGTATTCGATCAACAGCTGAGGCGTGTCTGCTGTGGAACTCACGGGTGCATCGCTCCCCGCAACGCCCTCGTCGCTGGGCTCGGGAGATCCGCACGCTGCCATGAACGCAATCCAATACATCATGGTCACACCGTACAGCGCGAAGGCTTCCATGGCGCCCGCTCTCCAGTGGTTTCACGCCCTTGTCACAGCCCCCACCCGGCGACTTGTCGATTTCCCACGGGCCGAGAACCGGATACGACCCGCAGGTCTCCGGGCACATCCGTTCGCTCAAGCGATGCTCCGAAGCCCTTGCCCGCCCACCCGTGGTTTGCACATGACCCGCTCCAAACCGTTGTTGTCTCTCGCCAGCCTCCTCGCGGTCGTCGTTGTCCTTGAGATCGTGGGGCGGGTGGCCGTGCCGCCGCCTCCCGAGATGCGGCAAGACGGATTCGCAGCCGACCCCGTGTTGGGGTGGGCCCTGCCCGCATCCACCACCATGGTGTGGCGGAACAAACCGGCGGCCATCAATCGGCTGGGTTTGCGCGGACCCGATCCCCGACCCGATGCCCGGCAGACCATCTTGATCGTGGGAGACTCGTCGATCTTCGGCGACGGCGTCTCCGACCGCGACACGCTCGCTGCCCAAATGGGCCGCGCGCTCGGGTCGGACGTTGATGTGCAGAACGGGGGCGTTCCCGGCTACACCTGTCGCCAGAGCCGCATCTTGATCGAGCGGTTGTCGTCGACGCTGCAACCCGACGTGTTGATCGCCTACAACCAACACTCGGACTTCCGCCGCGCCAGCTCCGAAGACCGGGTCATCGTTGCCGCCAATATGGGCATGCTCCGCGACACCGGTATTGGCCGCCTGCTCAGCGCGGGGATGTTGTGGAACCGCATGCGGACAAACGGCTCCAACCTGGACCGCAGCGAATACGAAGCGTGCCTGACCGCGCTCGCCGACACCCAACGCCAACACGGCGGAAAGACCCTCTTCGTCGTCCCCATCACCGAGGTCGACTTTCCCGACTCACCGTTCTACGGCGAACCGGAGCCCGAGGCGCCCGGCAAGCGGCTGACCGACTACCGCACCAGCATGGCCGAAGTCGCGCGGGCAACGGGCTCGTTGCTGGTGGACGGCCCCGCCGTTGTGGTGGCTGCCGGGTTGTCCGGCAACGCCGCATTGCAGGATCCCGTGCACCCAACCGTGGCGGGGCACGCGGCACTCAGCGCGGGGATTGTTGCCGCACTCCGCGAAGCAAACTGGGTCGGCAACGCCGGCAATTGACGATAGACGCCCCGCATGCTTGCGCTCCTCTTGCTCTTCGCCTGCGGCGGAAACGACCCCGACTCGGATGCCTCGGCATTCGACCCGGCCGCGTGGGAAGGTGGCGACTTTGACGTCGATGTCGTCGCCGTCGATGACGACTGCTTGGGGGGCGCGTTCGAGGCGCTGTTCATGCCCGACGGCCCCGCGGAACCCGAAACACTGGACTACACGCTTCGGCTCCCCGGCTACGCCGACCTCCCGGATGCCTACGCGATGGACCTCCGTGCCCCATTCTTATCCATGCCCGTGACCGCTGAGACCGACGATGGCGTCGCGTTTCAGCTCCGCGGCGACACCGTCACTGACCTGCCAATGGGCTTTGCGTCGTACGGCGACTGCACCATCACTGCCGTCGTCAACGCCGACTTCAAACCAAGCGATCAGTCGACTGCGTTTGGGTCGGCGACCATCGACGTGTCCAACCCGCGCGGCGACGACGACCGTTGCCCGCTCTTCGATGCGGATCCGTGCACGGTGGCACTGGACCTCACCGCGCTTCGGAACTGACCCGCAGCACAAAACGGTTGGGCGGCCTCCAAGACTGGGCTAACGTTCGTGCATGAGCGCTCCTCACCCACGACTGATCGACGCCCTCCGCGAAACCGCCGACCGACTGCGTTCGGGAAGCGACTACAAGTGGTCCAACTACGGACTGTGCAACTGCGGGCACTTGGCCCAGACAGTCACGCACCTCAGTCCGAAAGAAATCCACGACGCCGCCCGGCAGCGTGCGGGCGACTGGGGCCAACAGGCCCTCGAGTACTGCGGGCAGACGGGGTTGGAGATGGACCACATCATGGAGCAGTTGCTCGGGCTCGGCCTCACGCGAACCGACATCCGGGACATTGAACGGCTCAGCAACCCCAAGGTCCGGCGTCGCATGGCGGGCCATCCGTCCGGTGTCGCTCACTTCGCGCGCACGGACGCCATCGCCTATTTCGAGGCTTGGGCCGACCTGCTGGAAGAGCAACTCCCGGCAGCCGTGCGGCTCGCGGCCAAGTAGCCCCGGCTTCGTCACGCATTTGTCCGCGGTCGCCGTTGGCGGTGGTGCGAGCCAGGCGATAGCTCCTCAGCCATAGGAGCGACCCATGGCACTACAAGCTGGAATCGTCGGACTGCCCAACGTGGGCAAGAGCACCCTCTTCAATGCCCTCACGGCGGCCGGAGCGGAGAGCGCGAACTATCCGTTCTGCACCATCGAACCCAACACCGGCATTGTGCCCGTGCCCGACAAGCGCCTCGACCTGCTCCAAGGCGTCATCAACAGCCAACAAGTCATCCCGGCCACCGTGGAGATTCTCGACATCGCCGGGCTCGTTCGAGGTGCAAGCAAAGGCGAAGGCCTCGGCAACCAATTCCTCGGCCACATCCGCAGCGTGGATGCGGTGCTCCACGTGGTTCGCTGCTTCGACGACGCCGATGTTGTGCACGTGGACGGGTCGGTCGACCCCGACCGCGACATCGACACCATCGACACCGAGCTCATCTTCGCCGACCTCGACAGCTGCGAAAAACGCATCAAGCGGTTCGCGAAAGCCGCCAAGGGCGGCGACAAAGACGCCCAGCTGCACCTCGGTGTCGCCGAAAAACTGGTGGCCATCCTCGAGTCGGGCAAGCCCGCGCGTTCGGGCGACTGGACCGATGAAGAAAGGCTGAGCGTGAAAGACGCGCAGCTCATCACCGCAAAGCCCGTGCTCTACGTCTGCAACGTGGACGAAGGCGGCCTCGACGGCACAAATGCCTTTGTGTCGGCTGTGCGCGCCCGTGCCGAAAGCGAAAACGCCGGCGTGGTGGTCATCTGCGGGCAAGTGGAAGCCGAAATTTCCGAGCTGGACGAAGACGACAAGGTTGCGTTCCTGGAAGACCTGGGACTCGAAGAGCCCGGCCTCAACCGCCTCGCCCGCGAGACCTACGGGCTGCTGGGGCTGCACACCTACTTCACCGCCGGCCCCAAAGAGATCCGGGCCTGGACCTTCCGCGATGGCTGGCTGGCGCCGCAGTGCGCCGGCGTGATCCACACCGACTTCGAACGCGGCTTCATCAAGGCCGAAGTGTATGCCATTCCCGACCTCCTCGAACACGGAAGCGAGACCGCGCTGAAGGGGGTGGGCAAGCTGCGAATCGAAGGCAAAGCGTACGAAGTGAAGGATGGCGACGTCATGCACTTCCGGTTCAATGTATAGGGTTTCTACAAATGACTCAATGTACCTTCTCCCATCGCTGCGAGTACCGAATTCGGTTCGAACCCGGATACGATGAACGTGCACCCGGAGGTGCGGTAACGGTCGCTCTCTGTGGGCATTGGGACCACGAGGGACCATGTCGCTGGCCCCATTTTTCTTCGATTAGCCCCGACACTGGTGGGCATCATCGCCTGGTCGTTGAGTTCAATGCCCCAGAAGATGAATTGGAAATGGTCAGAGACAAAATCGATGCTGCGGTCAGCCATGGGCAGTTGACCGGCCCAGATGGTGTGGTTTCCAAGTGGGCTATTCATCTGTGACAACCGAGGATGCCGGCGTGTTCCAGCGGAAACTTGGTGATCAACGGTGAGAGTGATTTTGAAAGTCGTGGGTTTACCGATGGTTACGGAGCAGATTACATTTCGGTTCAATGTGTAATCCCACCTAAGAACGCCGTACATACAGGCACTTAGGCGACCCTCTCACCCCGCAGTGCGGATCATATCCATCCATTTCGGGTTCAAACCCGCACAACCCGCACAGCCATCGCGCCGCCACTCGCCAGGTTCTCGTGCTGCGAACCTCCGCCAGCTCATCCCTGCGCTCATGGGCAGAAGCGGAGTGTTCTTGAACCTTTGCGGCCCGCTGCGCTTGCGAGTCGAGACTGAAAGATCATACAACCGTACTGGCAGATTCCGGCAGATTTGAGCGAAAGTTGCATGACGAAGTTCCTGAACCAGAAGAACAGGAATTCCTCCACCTACTGGGTTCCGGGTTCTAAACGGATTTGCAACCAATGGGTCATTTTCCCAGTATGTGGAGAACGAACAGGAGCCCGAGACGGTGAAACCCGGA